>CAZQEQ010000027.1:0-36829 GCA_964592385.1 uncultured candidatus Brocadiaceae bacterium
GATGTTCGAGTTGGATCGCCTCCAGCGGCTCGTGGCCGACAACACGCACCTGATCCCGCGCGACCTCATTCAGAGGATTGTCAGCGAGACGGACGAGTTCATGGGCACTGCCCGGCGGCCCGATGACGTGTGCCTCGTGGCGGCGGAGGTCTATTGAGCGCGGGAACGCGGTGCGCCTGCCGAACGAACCGGGATACCAGTCAGTCACAGCGACCTGGGAGTTGTGTGAGGAGGACTTGTGATGGGTAGATGGACGAGGTTCCTTTTCTGCGGTGTCCTTGCGTTGGTGTTCTCTGCCTCCCTGTGGGCGGCCGAGGTGGGTTACTTCGACGACTTCTCCGGCGAGCAGCGCGGTTGGGCCGACAGCAGCGCCTACCAACTCACGCAGGAGGACGGCGTCCTCACGCTGGAGGTGCGCAAGCAGACCAAGTGGACCGGGCAGTACCTGAACCTGGGCGGAAAGCTTGACCTCTCCGGCCACCCGTACGTCAACCTGAGGGTCAAGACCGATACGCCGTGCCTGCTGCACGTGTACCTGGCTGACGGCAAGAACAACGACCTTCTGGACCGGAAGGTGCGCGTTGTGGACGACTTCGTGACACTTGTCTATGACTTCAGCGATGCCGGTCGGGTTGACCTCAAGGGCGTGGAGGGCATGATCTTCACGGTCAACGGAGCGGCCAACTCGTGGGACGGCACGCTGGTCTTTGACGAGCTGCGGGTGGGCGATAAGGCGGTGAGGCTGGCCGGCATCGACGGCGTGCCGAGTCAGATACAGTACCGGGACTCGGGCGAGCACACCATTCTGCTGACCGGGCTGGACAACGCCGCCTCCGTGAAGGTCTCGGGGGCCGGCGGCCTGGTCCGCAACGCCACCGCCTCGCCGGTCCGGGCGGGCAAGGCCGTGTTGTCCTACGAGTGCGTGCCCGGCGCAACGGGCGCCGACACGATGGCTGTCACCGCCGTCGGGGCGTCGGGCTTCCAGGACAACACCGTCTCCTTCGGGCTGACCGTCGAGGACAACCTGCCGCCGACCGTGGATGAGCCGGAGGACGTGGTCGTCGTGGTGGGCGCCCTGAAGGAAGTGCGCCTGACGGGCATCAGCGACGGGAACATCGCGGCGGAGCAGCCGCTGAAGATCTCGGCCGGCAGTTCCGACGACCGCGTGATCCCGGGCGGCGGCGTCAAGGTCGCCCACGCGCCCGGCAGCCCGTACGCGGCCCTGTCCTTCAAGCCCGAGGGCAGGGGAGAGGCGGACGTCACGGTGACGCTCGACGACGGCGGCCCGGGCCGGGGCGCCACCAGCGTGACGTTCAGCGTTCGGGCCGTCCCCTCGTGGAACAACCCGCCCACCATCGCCGCGCTGCCCGACCAGTCGGTCTTCTGCGACGCCGGCGAGCAACGCATCGCCCTGACGGGCATCGGCGACGGCGATGACGGAAAGCAGTCGCTCACGGTGACAGCGTCCAGTTCGGACGAGTCGGTCATCCCTTCTCCCGTTCAGGTGGATTACTCCGGCGGCGATACTGCCGTGCTCAGGCTGAAGCCGAACCCGTCAACCACTGGCACGACAACCATCACGGTGACCGTGGGTGACGGCGGCGGCACGGCCGACAACAACGGCGACCGGCAGGTGCAGACGTCGTTCGTCGCCACCACGCGGGTCCGCCCGCTGACGGCATTCCGTGAGACGTTCGGGGATTGGGAGGGGGCGGCGCCCGCGTGGCGCCCCGAAACGGGCATCGAGGTGTCAGGGGCGACGCTCGACGGCGGCGACGTCCTGCGGGTTGACTGCAAGGACAAGCTAACCTTCGGCGGTCTCTGGCTCGACGTGCCGGACATGGACGTGACCCAGTGCCCGTACCTGACCGTGGACGTGCGGCCGGCCGACACAATGCAGTTCAACATGTACTTCTACGACGGCACGGGCCGCCGCAACAGCGGCGCGAGCCGGACGACGGCCATCACCGGCGGCAGGTGGCAGACCGTCACGTTCGACTTCTCCGGCGAAGGCCAGATGGAGGACAACAAGGGGCAGCCCGTTGACGCCGGCTGGGTCAAGCAGGTGCTCTTCAACTTCCACCCGAAGCTCGGCTGGCCGTTCAACCGGTACTCGGGCACCCTCTACTTCAGGAACCTGCGGATCGGCACGGCGGCCGATGTGCCGGAGCGCAAGCCGGCCTGCACCATGGACGAGGTCGCCGATCGCGTCCACCTCAAGGGCGCCGGGCCGCAGGAGGTCCGCCTGACGGGCATCGGCAGCGGGGACGGAGCGGCGCTGAAACTGACCGTGTCGAGCTCGAACGCCGCCGTGGTGCCGGCGCCGAAGGTAGGCTCCGTCGCTCGCGACGGCACGGCCGCCCTGACGTACGCCGCCGGGCAAACGCCGGGCAAGTCGGTCATCCAGGTGAGGGCCGAAGCGGCGGGGGCCGAGCCGCGGACCGTCTCCTTCGCCGTCGAGATCCTCAGCGACGACCCGTCGGGCGCCGTGGCTGCCTCGATAGACTGCTCGCAGCAGCACCAGATGATATACGGCTTCGGCACGTTCCAGAACGATCTGCCCGTCGAGCTGTACGCAGGCGAACTGGGCGCGTCGGCCATGCGCGTGGGGCTGATAAGCAACCAGATCGAATGGGCCAACGATAACAGCGACCCGGACGTGCTCCACAGGGGGGCGCTGGACTACACGGCCTTCGACTTCGAGCACCTGCGGCGCCTGCACGAGGCGGGAGTGGAGACCTTCATACTCACCTCCTGGTCCCCGCCGGCGTGGATGAAGCCGAACATGAGCCTCAACTACCAGGGCCCCGGCGCTGAGGGCAGCTGCGAGAACACGCTCAACCGCCTGGGCTACGACTACTACGAGGAGTACGCGGAGACCATGGTCGCGGCCGTGCGCATGTTCCAGGAGGAAGCGGGCATTGACCTGGCCGCCATCGGCCTCCAGAACGAGCCGGTCTTCCACGAGCCTTACCCGTCGGCCATAATGGACCCCGGGCGCTTCCTGGAGATGATCAAGGTGGCGGGCCGCCGCTTCGAGCGGGAGGGGATCAAGACGCGCCTCTTCATGCCGGAGCAGGTCTTCAGCCAGACCAGCTCGATGCGCCTGTACATCAGTGCGCTGACCGCCGACCCGGAGGCGGAGAAGTACTGCGACATCGTCGCCACGCACGGCTACGACACCACGGGCGTGCGCGCGGCCAGCCCCGACTTTCCGGCCTGGAGCGACATGTGGAAGCGCTCGCAGCAGGGCAGCCGCCCCAAGGAGATGTGGATGACCGAGACGGGCCTGTCCTACTCGGACTGGGACTCCGCGCTCGGCGCCGCCGTCACGCTCTACGGCTCGCTCGAGTACGGCAATATGGGGCTCTGGACGACGTGGTCTATCGAGGGCCAGCTCGTAAACCGGGCCCAGCCGAACCCGACGTTCTACTCCTGCAGCCAGTTCTTCCGCAACGTCCGGCCCGGCGCCCGGCGGGTGACCTCGACCTCATCCGACCGCGAGGTCTTGGTCACGTCCTACGTCAACGACGCCGACCACGGGGGGAACCTCGTCTCCGTGTTGATCAACAGGTCCGGGTCGGCGAAGGCCGTTCGGCTCAACGTCCAGGGAGGCGCCGTGACCGGCAGACTGCTGGTCACACGGACCGACCGGGTCAGCCGCGGCGCCACAGTAGGGCAGGTTGCTGCGTCGGACCTCGTGCTGCTCCCGGCAAAATCCGTCACCACCGTCATAGAGCAATAGGAGTCGGGAGTAGTGGCGTACCCGCAAGACGCTCGAGAGAGCGAACGTGGACGGGTTCGAGCGGCGGCGCATGTCTGCTGCGCCAGCCGACAGATATGGCGGTCTCTCACTCGCTGAGGCCCTCACTTCGACGTTGTTCGACCGTCACTGCCACGTCTGGGGCCTGCGAAGCCTGTGACCGTCGGGCTTGACGACGGGATCGGGCAGCTGGATTGAAGCGACTCGTGCCCTGGAGACATGGAAATGGGCAGCGGCTCGCCTTTGCAGTTCCGCGGAGTAACGCTTTGGGGGGAAGGCGACCACTACGCGCTTCTGCGACCACTCGCGCTGGATCGCCTGCACGGGGCCCGCGAGATCGCTGTCAGCAGATAAGAGCAGCGCCGTGTCGAACTCGTCATGCATGGCATCGAGGAGCATCTGGACCGCGATATTCACATCGGTTCCCTTTTCCTCATGGTCCGTCCAGCGGTTCGAGCAATTGAAGCACTTGCGCTCTTTGGCCAGATAGTGCCCGTAGTGGATAGCGACCTTCGTGCGAACCTGAAGGGCCTCCAGGTATGTGTTCTGGCGACGGGGCTTGTCGGGGTCGGAAGGCGTTCCAGACACACGAGCAGTGAAGTAGTTGACCTTAACCAGCAGTTGGCGAGACTTGAGATAGCTTCGGACCAGCTGCTCAACATCGAGCCACAGGTAGCGCTGCCAGCCGGCTTCCCGCAGACCGAAGTAGAGATTGAACCCGTCGACGTACGCAATCAAGCGTTCCAAGAGCCCCTCCACTGTCAGTGACAGGCCGAACGAGGCAACTGAAGGCAAGAAAGAAAGCTTGACATCTGCCGCCGGGCGGGTATTATAATGATAGTGAATTGCCCCGCCAAGGATAGTATCCTTGGCCCAACGCCCCGAAAGGGGCGTTTCTTTTGTGGCAATCCGCCGCAGTGCGCTCTTGCGAAGTCGCGGACGTCAGCATGTGCGACGCTGGAGAAAGCATCTCTCCGCCATGTGAGTCACTCTGACAATGCTCCGGGGTGAGGTGTCTACGGAGCAACATAGCTCTGTGGGTGCTCAGAGCCGACGCCGGACCGATCGTGGGGGGGCAGCATGGCCGCTGAACCTGATGCCGGCCAGCAGTTCCTGTGGCGGCCGGAGGATGTCCAGCCTCCATGCGAGCCGGTGCTCATCAGTGCCTGTCTGCTGGGCATCCCGTGCCGGTGGCACGGGCGGCGTCCGAAGCGCCGGGATGCGTTGATCGAGCGGCTCAGGCGGCGGTTCGTTGTCGTGCCCGTCTGCCCCGAACAGCTCGGCGGCATGCCCACGCCCCGCACGGGGGAGCAACTGGAAGGCACAGGCGCTGAGGTCCTTGACAAGGGACTGCGGATAGTCGCCCCGGAAACCGGGGAGGACGTGACGCAGTTCCATGTGAACGGCGCGCAGTACACGTTGGAGATAGCGCAGGTTGTCGGCGCGCGCCGTGCCTACCTGAAGGGCGGAAGCCCCTCTTGCGACAGGGAAGGCGTCACGGGGGAAGTGCTCAAGCGCGCCGGAATCCGGGTGATCCGTGTGTCCTGAAGCGGGATTCCCCCGCCGGGACGGTCGGTGCGCAGGAGACAGCGCTGCACAGACGAAAGAATAGACCACAGGGGAAAGGCGCTGAGCGCTTCGCGGGAGAAGGCGCCCCTACCGAACGACCAGCCCCGGTAAGTTTTCCTGTTTACTTTCCCCGTCTGCCCTTCGACAGGCTCAGGGCATTCG
The DNA here is from genome assembly GCA_964592385.1 of uncultured candidatus Brocadiaceae bacterium. Taxonomy (GTDB): domain Bacteria; phylum Planctomycetota; class Brocadiia; order SM23-32; family SM23-32; genus CAZQEQ01. The sequence continues at coordinate 5,495 of CAZQEQ010000027.1, forward strand.
ATGTGGTGCGCGCGCGCCAGGACGGCCTGCCATGAGCAAGGAGCCCGGTCCTTTGGGGGCCGGGCTCCGCATCGAATGGCACCCCGTGCAGGATTCAAACCTGCGGCCTCTGGCTCCGGAGGCCAGCGCTCTATTCACTGAGCTAACGGGGCGCCGCTGGAAGTCATTATACATGCAGCCCCGCACGTGTCAAAATGGGCGCGGGTTCGTCCAGCCCGTGAGCGGGCACGGGGCAGCGGTTCATCTGGCCGAGGAGCATATGGACGTCGAGGCTGTCTTCTTTGACGTGGGCAACACGTTGATCTACCCGCAGCCGCCCGTGGGGGAGGTGTACGCCCGGGCGCTGCGGCAGGCGGGGATTGAGGCCGACGCCGACCTGGCCGAGAAGCACTTCCAGGAGACCTGGGTCCGCCTGCGCGGGCGGCGACCGCCCGGTGTCCTCGAGTACGGCACCACAGAGGCGGAAGCGATCGAGTGGTGGCGACGCGTGGTGCGCGAGAGCTTTCGCCCGTTCGGGGAGCCGGAGGATTTCGACGCCTTGTTCAAGGGGCTCTGGGAGCACTTCGCGTCCGGCAGGGCGTGGCGCGTCTTCGATGACGTGCTTCCGACCGTGGCTGAGCTGGAGCGACGGGGGGTGCAGTTCGGGCTCATCAGCAACTGGGACGTCCGGCTGGAGAACGTGCTGCGGGACCTCGGGCTCTGGGGCCGGTTTCGGTGGCCGGTCGTGTCCGCCCACGTGGGCACAGAGAAGCCGGAGGCGGCCATCTTCCGTCACGCCCTGGACCTGTGCGGCCTGTCGCCGGGGCGGGTTTTGCACGTGGGGGACAGCTACGAGGAAGACGTGCGGGGCGCCCGCCGCGCCGGCCTCCAGGCCGTCTGGCTCCGGCGAGGAGCGGCGGACGGCGGCCAGGGCGTGATCGAGGGCCTGGGGGAGCTCCTTCCCATGCTCGGATAGCGCCGCCGAGGAGCAGGCCCTGCAAGGGCGCGTCACGCGCCGGAAGGGACGGCTTCGCCGACGGCGGGTTCCCCGGCATCGGCCTCCTTCAGCATGTCGCCCACTATGACCACCGCGCGCTCGAGTTGTGCGTCGTGCCAATCCGGCGGGGGTCCCTCGGCATCGGCGTCCTGCTCCGTGTCGGCCGGCTCCTGGTCGGGGTCTGGCGCCGGGAAGGCCGTCTTCCTGGAAAGGACGACGGCGAGGGTCTCCAGCTCTTCCTGGGAGATCTCGACTATGACGTCTGGCTGCACGCCTTTCTCGGCGATGGGCTGGTCCGACGGCGTGTAGTAGTGCGCTACGGTCAGCTTCACCGCGTCTTCCCGGGAGACCAGCGGGATCGGGATGAGCGCCTGGACGCTGGCCTTGCCGTGGGTCGGCTGTCCGACGACGACGGCCCTCTTGTTGTCCGACAGGGCGGCGGCGACGATCTCGGAGGCGCTGGCGCTGTCCTTGTTGACCAGGACGGCCAGGGGTATGTCCGGGTAAGGCGGGGATGCGACGGAGTTGAGCAGCTGAACGGAGCCGACTCGCCCCTCCACGCGTACGATCAGCTTGTGGTCGAGGAAGAGGCTTGCCAGGCCCTGGGCCGAGGGCAGGAGACCGCCCGGATTGAAGCGCAGGTCGAGTATGAGTCCCTGTGCGCCCTGCTGGCGCAGATGCTCGATAGCCTTCGTTATGTCCTCGACGAGCCTGCGGTGGAAGTGGGCGATGTAGATGTATCCGATGCGGCCCTCAGGATCGACGAGCTCGACCGCCCGGACGGCCGGTATCTCTATCTTGCTGCGCGTGATGGTCACCTTGACCTGTTCGCGCTCTTCCCCGCGCATGCGCAGGACGGTCAGAGTCACCGCCGTGCCCGGCTCGCCCCTGAGCACCTTGACCGCGTCGTACACGTCCTTGAAGCTGGAGGTCTTTATCGTCTCATCGGTGGCCTGCTCGTAGATCTCCACTATCAGGTCGTCGGCCCGCATTCCCTTCTCGAAGGCGGGAGTGCCCGGGATTGTCTGATCGACGATGACGGCCTTCTGCAGGGGGTCGAACCGGATCTTTATGCCCAATCCGCCGAACTCGCCGGCCTGGTCGGACTGGAAGTAGTTCAGCGTCTCCGGCGCCATGTAAGTCGAGTACTCGTCCAGCTTGCTCAGGATGCCCTGCATGGCCCCGGCCTGGAGCTCGTGCCGGTCGACCTTGTCCACGTAGCGGCCCTCGATCTCGTGGATGAGCCAGACCAACGGCTCGAAGAACTCGACGTCAGTCAGGGGCTCCTGCCGTTGCTCGGGCTGGGCTATGGCCGCGGCGATGCCGAGTCCGACGATCACCCCCACAAGGAGGGTGAGCAATGCTTTCTTTGCTCTCATTACGTCCACCTCGCCTGTAAAGCCCAACCTAAGAGGCCGGCTGGCAAGCCGGCTTTGGGAGAGCGGTCGTTTCAGAGACTCTCCCAGGATGGTGCGCGGACACAGCCATGATATTCAGGCGCGCGGGCGGCGTCAAGAAGGGGGGTGTGTTTTGCGGCCGTGGCGTCAGCTTGACTTGCCGGCCGTTGTGGACTATATTAGGGGCCGGGTCGTCCTCTCGCTTCCCGGAAAAGACGGGCCGGGCAGCGGGCCATCCACGTTCGCCGAGCCGCGGCGAGACCCTGAGTGAGCGTGCGGGTGGCGTTTTTCGCGATGACCGATTACTGTCGGGGCGGCCCCGGCGTGTGTCGGGCTAGTGTAGCTCAACGGTAGAGCAGCGGTTTTGTAAACCGCAGGTTAGGGGTTCGATTCCCCTCACTAGCTCCAGAGGAGCGTTGGCGACCGGTCGCAGTGGCGTCCGGTTTGCAGGGGTGGGCAGGTTCCCGAGCGGCCAAAGGGAACAGACTGTAAATCTGTTGGCGAATGCCTTCGGAGGTTCGAATCCTTCCCTGCCCACCAGCGTATAAGGCGGGCGTAGCTCAACCGGTAGAGCTCTGGCCTTCCAAGCCAGTTGTTGTGGGTTCGAGCCCCATCGCCCGCTCCAGACATATGGCGCCGATTTGCCCTTGACTTGCCGGGTTAGGTGTGGTACCATCCGTACCATCCGGATGTGTGCCAACACACCACTCGCGGGCCGCGGCGGCTTTTCTTTATCTCAGTGCCTGCCACTCCCGTGTTGACTCAGCAGGGGATGAGAGGCACTCGACGGCTTGACGGCGAGGCTGCTGTAGCTCAGTGGTAGAGCGCGTCCTTGGTAAGGACGAGGTCATGGGTTCAAGCCCCATCAGCAGCTCCATCCGTTTGCCCCGCAGGGGGTTGCGTTGCCGCTGATGCGGCCGGCGAGGTTGCGGCGGGGCAACGGGCGTCCGGCACGGGCCGGTCCGTTGCAGCGCCGAACGGGTTGTCCGCGACACAGTACACTTTGGCTGGGAGGAATTAGCCGACCATGGCTAAGGAGGATTTCAAACGAACCAAGCCACACCTCAACGTCGGTACGATCGGTCACGTGGACCACGGCAAGACCACGCTGACCTCGGCCATGACGCTGTATCTGAGCAAGAAGGGGCTGGCAGACTACCGCACGTTCGACAGCATCGACAACGCCCCCGAGGAAAAGGAACGCGGCATCACGATCCAGACGCAGCACGTCGAGTACCAGACGGAGAACCGGCACTACGCCCATGTCGACTGCCCCGGGCACCGGGACTACATCAAGAACATGATCACGGGCGCCGCGCAGATGGACGGCGCCGTCCTGGTGGTCAGCGCCGCCGATGGGCCCATGCCGCAGACCAAGGAGCACGTCCTCCTTGCGCGCCAGGTGAACGTTCCGGCCATCGTGGTCTTTCTGAACAAGACCGACCAGCTTGACGACCCCGAGCTGTTGGAGTTGGTCGAGTTGGAAGTGAGGGAGATCCTGAGCGACTACGAGTTCCCGGGCGACGACGTGCCGGTCATCTCCGGCTCGGCGCTGAAGGCGCTGGAGGAGCCCGACAACGAGGAGGCCACCCAGTGCGTCGTCGATCTGCTGGCGGCGCTCGACGAGTACATCCCCGAGCCGGTGCGCGCCATTGATCAGCCGTTCCTGATGCCCGTCGAGGACGTGTTCAGCATCAAGGGGCGCGGCACGGTCGGCACGGGCCGCGTGGAGCGAGGCACGGTGCGCGTGGGCGACGAGATCGAGATAGTCGGCCTGACTTCCGAGATCCGCAAGACCGTGGTGACGGGCGTTGAGATGTTCCGCAAGACGCTCGACACGGGCCAGGCCGGCGACAACATCGGTGTCCTGCTGCGCGGCGTGGAGAAGGACGAGCTTGAGCGCGGGATGGTTCTGGCCAAGCCCGGCTCGATCACGCCCCACACCAAGTTCGAGGGAGAGGTTTACGTGCTGACCGACGATGAGGGCGGTCGCCACAAGCCGTTCTTCCCCGGCTACCGTCCCCAGTTCTACTTCCGCACCACTGACGTGACAGGCACCATTACCTTGCCGGAAGGCGTGGACATGGTCATGCCGGGCGACAACGTTACGCTGGTGGGGCAACTGATCACGCCGATCGCGATGGAAGAGCAGTTGCGTTTTGCCATCCGCGAAGGGGGCCTCACCGTGGGCGCCGGCGTTGTCACCAAGGTGATCGAATAAGGCAGGACCGATGCGCCAGTACGTCACGCTCGAATGCACGGAATGTCGGAACGAGAACTACCGCACCTCCGTTGAGACGCGTGGCGGGAAGCGTCTGGAGTTGAGGAAGCACTGTCGGCGGTGCCGGAAACACACCCTGCACCGCCAGAAGAGGAAATAGAACGGGAACGCAGCCCGGTCGGCAGTTCCCCTCGCGAGTACCCCGGTGCCAGCGCGAACCGACGGGACAGAGAGTTCAGGCCAGTAGCTCAACTGGGAGAGCACCGGTTTCCAAAACCGGCGGTTGGGGGTTCAAGTCCCTCCTGGCCTGCCAGTCCACAGGTCGGCGCGCCGCACGGGGTGGGGTAGAAGTTACTCGAGGTCCCGTTAGCCTCCGCCCACGATCTTGACGCCATATCGTCCCGGCCAAGGAGTCTACGCGCGCACGGTGGCAGCCGGCGCCCTGTTGCTGCTCGGGCTGTTCGGCAGTGTGCGCCTGTACCAGGCCAAGCTCAGCGATGCCACGTTCCCGCTGCTGGGCATGGACCTGCGCTACGCCGCCGTCTGGGGCGCCGGGCTCTTCGTGGTGGTGGGTACGGTCGTGTTCTGGCTGGCGTACGGGCCCCGCACGGGCATAAGGGGCATCGACGGGAAGGTCCATAAACTCATTGATCTGCTGGTCGAGACCGAAACCGAGTTGGGGAAGGTCTCCTGGCCTGGCTCTGACGAACTGACCCGTTCCACGACGGCGGTGCTGGTTTCCATCATTCTGCTGGGCGGTTTCCTGGCCGCCGTGGACACGGTGGTGGCGCTCCTGATACGTTTGTGGGTTTCCTGACGGGGATGCCCGACGTGGCGCCCGACCCTCGGCAGGACCTGACGCGCTGCGGGCTGGCGCAGCCCGTGGCTCGACCTATCCAAGCAGAAAAGCGGGTGAAGCCGCGCGGAAAAAAGTGATGCCAGAATCGGCGCAGGACCAAGAAAGCGCAACGGAAACCCAGGAACAGCCCACGGAATGGTTCGTCCTTCGGGTTCAGAGCAACCGTGAGGCGAAGGTCCAGGCTAGCCTGATCCGGATGCTCGAACTGAGCAAGATGAGGGACCGCGTGCCGGAGGTGCTCGTGCCGACCGAGTCCGTCACGGAGATGCGCGGCGGCAAGCGGCAGGTCGTCGAGCGCAAGCTCTTCCCGGGCTACATCATCGTGCAGGTCGAGGTGGACGAGAACGGTCGTATCCCGGACCAGCTCTGGCAGCAGATAAGAGAGACCAGCGGAGTAGGCGACTTCATCGGCGCCGAGCGTCCCTGGCCCGTCCGCGCCGAAGAGGTGGCCCGAATCCTTGGCCAGGCCCAGGAGGTCAAGGCCGAGGCCCCGAAGCTGGAGATCGACGTCAAGGAAGGCGAGATGGTCCGCATCAAAGAGGGGCCGTTCAAGAACACCGAAGGCTACGTCGAAGAGGTCAACCCGACCAGCGGGAAGGTCAAAGTCGTCATCAACATCTTCAACCGGGCCACGCCTGTGGAACTGGAGTACTGGCAGGTGCAGCCCCTTTGAGGCGGATCTGAGCATCCACAGGGAGCGGAGAGGCCACGGCACATGGCGAAGCGAGCGCAACCGACGGCGGTGTTGAAGGTCCTGGTGACCGGAGGGCAGGCGAATCCGGCGCCCCCCCTCGGCCCCGTGCTGAGCCAGCACCGCGTTGACATAGGCCGGTTCATCAGCCAGTTCAACGATAAGACCCAGGACCAGATGGGCATTCCGCTGCCGGTGGTGGTGAGGGTCTACCGGGACGGGTCATTCGAGTTCGACGTCAAGACACCTCCGGCCTCCTATCTGATCAAGCGGGCCGCCGGGGTGGTAAGGGGCGCCCAGACGCCCAGCCGCGAGTCGGCGGGCAGCATCACGCGAGGGCAGCTCAGGGAGATCGCGGAGCAGAAAATGGAAGACCTGAACGCCGATGACGTGGAGGCCGCCATGCGCATCATCGAGGGCACCGCGCGCAGCGCCGGCGTTGAGGTGATGGAGGACGGTTGAGCGACCGACCCCAGGGACCAGCAACGGAGCAAGAGCCACACATGGGACGAAGGAGTCGCAGATACGAGAGTTCACGGGCCGTGGTCGAGCAGGGCCGCTTCTATCGGCTGGAGGAAGCCGCTGAGGCGCTCAAGTTGATGCGAGCGGCGCAGTTCGACGAGACGGTCGAGTGCAGCGTGCAACTGGGGATCGACCCTCGCCACAGCGACCAGCAGATCCGCGGGACCATCTCGCTGCCCCACGGAACGGGCAGGACGAGCCGCGTGGCCGTCTTTGCCGAGGGCCCGGCAGCCGAGGCGGCGCAGCAGGCAGGGGCGGAGTACGTCGGAGGGGACGAGCTGATCCAGAAGGTGGAAGGCGGCTTCACGGACTTCGACGTGGCCCTGGCCGTGCCGGAGATGATGAGCCGAATCGGCCGGCTGGGCCGATTCCTCGGGCCGCGGGGCCTGATGCCCTCTCCAAAGAGCGGCACCGTGCGACAGGACATTGCCGACGCGGTGGCCGAGTTCAAGGCGGGCAAGATCGAGTTTCGCAACGATTCCGGCGGGAACGTGCACGTGCCGGTGGGAAAACTCTCCTTCAGCGTCGAGGCGTTGGTGGAGAACGCCCGCACGCTCGTCGAGCAGTTGCTCAGGATGAAGCCGCCCGCCGCAAAGGGGAGGTACCTGCGGAAAGCCTGCCTCGGTTCCACCATGAATCCCGCGTTGCGTATTGACGTCTCCGAGTTCACGGGTCGGGGTTGAGAAGATGGCGAGCAAGCTGAAGGAACTGATCGTCGCGGAACTGGCGGACAAGTTCCGCGACTTGGACCGGACCGGCTGCGTGCTGGTCAACTACGAAGGCATGAAGGCCGGTCAGGCCACGGCGGTGCGCAGCAGTGTGAGGCAGGCCGGCGGCGAGATGACAATTGTCAGGAACACCCTTTTCGCGCGGGCTCTGGGATGCGTCGGGGTCGAAGGGCTCGGCTCCTTGCTGCAAGGGCCGATCGCGGTGATCTCCGCCGAGAATCCCGTTGACGCCGCCAAGGCCGCCAAGCAGGCCGCGGGCCTCTGCCCGGGGCTGCACGTGCGCGGCGGCTACGCGGAGGGCGACGTGATCGGCGTGGCGGCGGTGAGCAAACTGGCTGACATCCCCAGCCGAGAGACACTCCTGAGCATGGTGGCCGGGGCGCTCACAGCGCCCTTGCGACGGCTGGCGTACGGCCTGCTGGCAAAGCCCAGGGCCCTGGTGAGCGCAATAGAGCAGCTTCGCGATTCGAGAGAAGGACAGACTGAGTAAACCTTGAATACACGCAGATGGGAGGTCTGGCGATGTCTGAAGCTACTGTTGAAGAAAGCACGCAGCAGTTCTCGGAGAAGGTGGAACAGGTGCTCGAGATGCTCAGCGGGTTCACGCTTCTGGAGCTGAGCGAGCTGGTGGAGGCCTTTGAGGAGAAGTTCGGCATTCAGGCTGCCGTGCCGATGGCCGTGGCTGCGGGCGTTCCGGCGGCCGGGGCCGACGCAGAGGAAGAGGAAGAGCCCACCTCGTTCAAGGTGGTTCTGAAGGACTTCGGCGACAAGAAGATCCAGGTTATCAAGGCCGTCCGCTCTCAGACCACGCTGGCTCTGAAGGAGGCCAAGGAGCTTGTTGAGGGCGTGCCGGCCACCGTCAAGGACGGTCTGTCGAAGGAAGAAGCCGACAAGTGCGCCGCAGTGCTCGCTGAGTCCGGGGCGGGCGTGGAGGTCCAGCCGGAATAGCGCACCACGCTGCCGGGAGCCGGCGCCTGCGCAATCGGGAGCGGGTGGTGTTCGTGGCGTATTCGATCAGTGAGACGGGGGCGTTGTGGGTCCGAACGTCTGCCTTCAGGTGACCCGGACCCGGTCTTGTACCTGAGCCAGGAGCGGGGCGGATAGAGCATGAGAACCCGTGACTTCTCGAAAATCGGCAACGCGGTGGCGATTCCCAATCTCACCAGCATCCAGCGGGACTCGTACAAGGAATTCCTGCAGGCGGAGGTCCCCCCGCACAAGAGGGAGGACGTCGGCCTGCAAAGGATCCTGGACGAGACCTTCCCCATAGAGAACGAGGGCAAGAACGTCCGGCTGGATCTGGTGAACTACAGGCTGGGCAAGCCGCGCTTCGTGCCCGAGCAGTGTCTTCAGCTCAGGCTCACGTACGGGCGCCCGTTTTACATTCGCGCCCGCCTTCACAAGGGCAACGAGGTGATCGAGGAGGACGTCTACCTCGGCGAGATGCCGATCATGCTCGGCGGCGGGGAGTTCATCATCAACGGGGCCGAGCGCGTGATCGTGAGTCAGCTCCATCGCTCGCCGGGGTGTGACTTCTCCCTGGAGGGCGCGGGCGACCGCGTGTTCCACTCCTGCCGGATCATTCCGCAGCGGGGCAGCTGGATCGAGATGGAGGTCAAGCGGCGCGGCTACCTGGCCTGCCAACTGGACAGGAGCGGCAACCTGCCCGTCACTCTCCTGCTGCGGGCGATGAATGATAAATACAGCGCGGACGAAGACATACTGAAGCTCTTCTACGAGATCGAGAAGGTCAACTTTTCCTCGGGCACGGCGGGCGCCAAGTTGCGTGAGCGGGTCAGCGCCGTCACCGTCACGCTCGGGGACGAGGACGACGTGAAGCTGATCTCGGCGGGTGAGACCATTACGGAGGAGTTGGCCCAGCAGCTTGCCAAGGCGGGGCTGAAGTCGCTGAAGGTCCTGCCGGCAGACTTCGATCCGGTCGTGCTCGCCACTCTGGCCGAGGACCATAGCAGCAACCACGAATCCGCGGTCAAGGAGCTCTATGGAAGGCTTCGTCCGGGCACGCCGTTCACGTTCGAGAAGGCGCGCGCGACGATCTGGGAGAAGTTCTTCGACCCCAACCGCTACCAGCTCGGCAGGGTGGGGCGGTTCCGAATGAACCGCAAGTTCAAGGAAGAAGTGCCGCTGGACGAGCAGTGCCTCCGCGCCGAGGACGTGGTCAACTGCGTGCGGTCCATCATGCGGCTGCGCGCCGGTGAGGGCAACATCGACGACATCGACCACCTGGGAAACCGGCGGGTGCGCACCATCGGCGAACTGGCCAGCGACCAGTTGCGCCGGGGCTTCCTGAAGATGCAGCGCACGGTGCGCGACCGGATCAACCTGAAGGACCCCGAGAGCTTCACGCCACGCAGCCTTATCAACAGCAAGACCGTCAGCGCCGCCATCAACTATTTCTTCGGGCGCAGCGAGCTTTCGCAGATCGTTGACCAGACGAACCCGTTGAGCCAGCTGACCAACGAGCGGCGCCTCAGCGCGCTTGGACCGGGCGGGCTGAACCGCAAGCGTGCGGGGTTCGAGGTGCGGGACGTGCACATGTCGCACTACGGGCGCATCTGTCCCATCGAGACGCCCGAGGGCCCCAACATCGGGCTGATCACCTCGCTGAGCGTCTACGCCGGCGTGGACGAGTTTGGTTTCCTGGTCACGCCCTACCGCGTCGTGCGGGACGGCGTGCCGACGGACGAGATACGCTACCTGCGCGCGGACGAAGAGGAGGAAGCCTACATCGTCCCGGCCGACTCGGAGCTCGGTGGCGCGGCGCAGAGCCAGTCGGTTGTCGTGCGACAGAGCGGCGACCTGGCCGAGGTCAGGGCCAAGGACGTCCAGTACATGGACGTTTCCCCGCAGCAGATCGTCGGCGTGAGCGCGAGCTTGATCCCGTTTCTCGAGCACAGCGACGCGAACCGCGCCCTGATGGGCTCCAACATGCAGCGCCAGGCCGTGCCGCTGCTGAAGACCGAGCCGCCGCTGGTCTGCACGGGAACGGAACAGGCCGTGGCACGCAACTCCGGAATGGTTGTGCTGGCCGAGAACGACGGCGAGGTGACTTACGTGGACAGCTCGCGCGTCGTGGTGGGCGGCACGCAGTACCGTCTGAAGAAGTTCCACGCGCTCAACCAGAAGACGTGCCTGAACCAGAGGCCCGTTGTCAACATGGGCCAGAAGGTCAAAGCTGGCGATGTGCTGGCTGATGGCGCCGCCACGAGCGAGGGGGAACTTGCCCTGGGCAGGAACGTGCTGGTCGCCTTTATGCCGTGGGAGGGCTACAACTTCGAGGATGCCATCCTCATCAGCGAAACGCTGCTGAAGCGGGACGCTTACACCTCGATCCACATCGAGACGTTCGAGGCGGAAATCCGCGAAACCAAGCTCGGCCGGGAGGAGTTCACACGGGACATACCGAACGTGTCCGAGCAGCAACTGCGCCACCTTGATGCGGACGGCGTGATCGTGGAGGGCACGTGGGTCAGCCCCGGGGACATCCTGGTCGGTAAGGTTGCGCCGAAGAGCCGCAGCGAACTCACGCCCGAGGAGAAGCTGCTCTACGCGATATTCGGGAAGGCCGGCGAGGACGTGCGCAACGACTCGCTCACGGTGCCCAGCGGCACTGAGGGCGTCGTCGTCGCCACGCAGCAGTTCAGCCGTCGCTCCTACCTGAGCAGCGAGAAGAGAGACGCCCTGGACGCTCAGATAGAGCAGATCACGGAGGAGGCCAACCAGAAGATAGCAAAGGCGTTCGCCGAGGCGCTGGATGACGTCAAGAAACAGGCGGGTCAGCAACTGGTGGACGCGCACAGCGGGCGCGTCTTCGAGGTGACGGACGAGATGAGCCTCGACGAAGTGGTCGAGCTGTATGAGGAGTTCGACCCGCAGGCGATGGACTTCGACGGCGCGCGGGTGAGCGCCAAGGTCCGAAAGGCCTATGAGCCTTACGAGGAGGGACTGGCCCAGCTGCGAGAGGAGCGCGACCGCGCCCTCATGGAGTTTGCGACCGGCGACGAGCTGCCCAGCGGCGTGTTGGAGATGGTCAAGGTGTACATCGCCTCCAAGCGCAAGCTGGCTGTGGGCGACAAGATGGCCGGTCGGCACGGCAACAAGGGCGTGATCGCCAAGATACTACCCGTCGAGGACATGCCCTTCCTGGCGGACGGCACACCGGTGGACATCGTGCTGAACCCCCTCGGCGTGCCTGGCCGAATGAACGTGGGCCAGATACTGGAGACGCACCTGGGCTGGGCCGCCCGGGCGCTCGGGTTCAGGGCCATCACGCCCGCCTTCGACGGGGCCACCGAGGACGAGATCCGGGATTGCCTGCGCCAGGCCAAGCTGCCCGAGGAAGGCAAGAGCGTCCTGTACGACGGGCGCACAGGCCGGTCCTTCCGCCAGAGGGTCACCGTGGGTTACATGTACATGCTGAAGCTCGGGCACCTGGTCGAGGACAAGGTGCACGCGCGCGCCACGGGCCCGTACTCCCTGATAACCCAGCAGCCCCTGGGCGGAAAGGCGCGCTACGGCGGGCAGCGGTTCGGCGAGATGGAAGTGTGGGCCCTCGAAGCCTACGGCGCGGCCCACATCCTGCAGGAACTGCTGACCGTCAAGAGCGACGATATCGAGGGACGAACGAAGATATATGAGTCCATGGTCAAGGGGGAGAACATCCTGGAGCCCGGGATACCGGTCGCCTTCGAGGTGCTCTGCAACGAGATCCGGGGGCTGGGCCTCAACATCCGCCTTGAGAAAGAGACGCTGTAGCGTGGTTACCGAAGAGATTCCTGGCTTCTGATCGGAGGCCGATGAGAATGCTGGATAGCGGCTACGACCGTATCAACGAGTACAAGTCGGTGAAGATCTCGCTGGCCTCCCCTGGGGACGTCCGCAGCTGGTCTTACGGCGAGGTGAGCGAGCCGGAGACCATCAACTACAGGACCTACCGCCCGGAGCGGGACGGCCTGTTCTGCGAGCGCATCTTCGGCCCGGACAAGGACTGGGAGTGCAGTTGCGGCAAGTACCGGGGCATGAAGCACAAGGGCATCGTCTGCGACCGGTGCGGCGTGAAAGTCACTCACAGCCGCGTCAGGCGGCGGCGAATGGGCCACATAAACCTGGCCGCACCCGTCGTGCACATATGGTTCTTCAAGAGCATGCCGTGCCGCCTGGGCAACCTGCTGGCGATGAAGAGCACCGACCTGCAGAGCGTCATCTACTTCCAGAACTACGCCGTCACCGATCCGAAAGACACCCCGCTGGAATACAAGCAGCTCCTGACGGAGGAGGAGTACCGGGAGGCGCTGCACGAGTACGGCCCGCGGGCGTTCGAGGCCCAGATGGGAGCCGAAGCCGTAAGAAGGTTCCTGGAGGACCTGGACCTGGCGCAGCTCAGCGTCGAACTGCGCGCCGAACTGAAGACCTGCTCGTCGAAGCAGCGCCGCAAGCGCATCATCAAGCAACTGACCGAGGTGGAGGCGCTCCGTGACAGCGGCAACAGGCCGGAATGGATGGTCCTGGAGGTCATACCCGTCATACCCCCGGACTTGAGGCCACTGGTCCTGCTGGATAGCGGCAACTTCGCGTCCAGCGATCTGAACGACCTCTACCGGCGCATCATCAACCGCAACAACCGGCTGAAGAAACTGCTGGACCTGAACGCGCCCGACGTGATCATCCGCAACGAGAAGCGGATGCTTCAGCAGTCGGTGGACGCGTTGTTCGACAACAGCCGCTGCAAGCGGCCCGTCATGGGCAGCAGCAACCGTCCCCTGAAGTCCCTGACCGACATGATCAAGGGCAAGCAGGGCCGCTTCCGGGAGAACCTGCTGGGCAAGCGCGTGGATTACTCCGCCCGCAGTGTTATCGTGGTCGGCCCCGACCTGAGGCTGAACCAGTGCGGCCTGCCCAAGAAGGTGGCCCTGGAGCTTTACCAGCCCTTCATCATCCGCAAGCTGAAGGAACGGGGCATAGCGGACACTCTCAAGAACGCGAAGAAGGAACTCGAAAGAAGGACCGACGAGGTGTGGGACGTCCTGGAGGAGGTCATCGAGCACCACCCGGTCCTGCTCAACCGCGCGCCGACGCTGCACCGCATGGGCATCCAGGCGTTCGATCCGGTCCTGGTCGAGGGCAACGCGATCAAGCTGCATCCGCTGGTGTGCAAGGGGTTCAACGCCGACTTCGACGGCGATGCCATGGCGGTTCACCTGCCCCTGAGCGTCGAGGCCCAGGTCGAGGCGAAGACCCTTATGATGGCCCCGCACAATGTCTTCACCCCCCAGAGCGGCAGGCCGATCATCGGGCCGTCCCACGACATCGTCCTGGGCTGCTACTACCTGACGGTCGAACCCCGGGCCGAGCAGCGCGACGTTAAGAGCTTCTCGAACTTCACCGAAGTCCACATGGCCTACGCCCAGGGACGGCTTGACGTGCACACGCGGGTCCGGGTGCGGGCGCGGGGCTTCGAGGAGGCAGTGGATCGCGTGGACGGGGCGCCCCAGCCGCTGGAGGGCCTGCTTGAGACGACGGTCGGGAGGCTGCTGTTCAATGACATGCTGCCCGAGCCATTGCCCTTCTACAACTATGCTATGGTCGGCAGCGGGCTCAACAGGGTCATCCATGACTGTTACGAACGGCTCGGCCGCGAGTCGACCGTGGAAATGCTGGACGGCATGAAAGACCTCGGTTTCCACGCGGCGACCGAAGCGGGCATCTCGTTTGCCATGGAAGACCTGAAGCTCCCGCCGAACAAAGGGAAGATCCTCAGCCAGACCGAGAAGGTGGTTGCCAAGATCTCCAAGGCCTATCGGGAGGGCGCCATCACGGACATTGAGCGGCGGCAGCGGGTGATTGACGAGTGGAGCGCCGCCACCGACGCCGTGGCTCAGGAGATGGTCGAGGAACTGGCCAACGATGAACGGGGCGGAGAGCCGTACCTGAACCCGGTCTATCTGATGATGGAATCCGGCGCCAGGGGCAAGCAGCAGCAGGTCAGCCAACTGGCCGGCATGAGAGGCCTGATGGCCAAGCCCAGCGGCCAGATCATCGAGAAGCCCATCAAGGCGAACTTCCGCGAGGGCCTGGACGTGTTGGAGTACTTCAGCTCCACGCACGGCGCCCGGAAGGGCCTGGCGGACACGGCCCTCAAGACGGCCGAGAGCGGCTATCTGACGCGCCGTCTGGCGGATGTCGCCCAGAACGTCGTGGTATCCGAGCTGGACTGCGGCACGCCCAACGGCATCACCAAGGGGCCGGTGCTGCGGGGCGACAAGGTCGCCGTTCCCCTGCGCGACATCATCACGGGGCGCGTGGCGCGCGACAACATCGTCGACCTGGTCAACGACGAGGTGATCGTGCGGGAGAATCAGCTCATCACCGAAGAGATCGCACGGCGGATCGAGCAACTGGACGAACGGATGAAGATCCGCGTTCGCTCGCCGCTGACCTGCGAGTCCCGCACGGGCGTCTGCGCCATGTGCTACGGCATGGACCTGTCAGCAAAGGAAGGGGCCGAACTCGGGCTTACCATCGGCATCATTGCCGCGCAGTCCATCGGCGAGCCGGGAACCCAGCTCACGATGAGGACCTTCCACATCGGCGGCATCGCCATCGGCGATACCCAGGAGAGCGAGATAGTGGCCAAGCGGGCGGGCATCGTGAGCTTTGACGACCTGCGGGTTGTCGAGGACCCGGAGGGTCGCGAGGTCTCCATCAGCCGGCACGGCCAGATCGCCGTCGTTGACAGCAAAGGACGGGAGTTGGAGCGCCACAGCGTGCCGCTGGGGGCGCAGGTGCTGGTCGCCGAGGGGGACGAAATCGACAAGTCCCTGCGCCTGGCCACCTGGGACACCCACTACACGCCGATCCTGGCCGAGGTCGGCGGCAAGGTCCGCTATGAGGAGATGGTCGACGGCAAGACCATTCGCGTGGAGCGCGACTCCCACGGCACCAGCCGCACCGTCGTCATGGAACACAAGGGCGACATGCACCCTCAAATACTCATCGAGGGCCCGGATCAGAACATCGTGAGTCTCTATCCCCTGCCCGAGAAGGCTATAGTCGAGGTGAAGGACGGCCAGAAGATCAGAGCCGGCACGCGGCTGGCCAGGACCCTCAGGGAAGTCCAGCGGACCCAGGACATCACGGGCGGGCTGCCGCGCGTGACGCAGTTGTTCGAGGCCCGCGCGCCCAAGGACCCGGCCGTGATGAGCGAGATCGACGGCGTCGTGACGGACATCGAGAGAAGAAGAGGGCGCACGCTTATCCGCGTGGAGGACCCGGAGACGGACTACACGTCCGAGCACACCGTCCCGGCCGGCAAGCACCTGCGTGTCAACCGCGGTGACCGCGTCACCGCAGGACAGTCGCTTGTGGACGGCCCGCTCGTGCTGGACGACCTGCTGAGGATCTGCGGCGAAGAGGCCCTGCACAACTACATGTTGGCGGAGATACAGAACGTCTACCGCGCGCAGGACGCCGCCATCGATGACAAGCACTTCGAGGTGATCATCTGCCAGATGACCCGGCGCGTGAAGGTCTCCGAGTCCGGAGACACGGACTTCCTGCCGGAGGAGGTGGTGGACAAATTCGTGTTCAGGGACGCCAACGAGAGGGTGGCCTCGCAGGGAGGGGAGCCCGCCAGCGCGGAACCGATCATCCTCGGCATCACGAAGGCGGCGCTGTCCAGTGAGAGCTTCATCAGCGCGGCGTCTTTCCAGAATACGACGCGCGTGTTGACTCGTGCCGCGCTGGCCGGCGCCGTGGACAACCTGGCCGGCCTGAAGGAGAACGTGATCCTGGGGCACCTGATCCCGTGCGGGACGGGGTTCAGCGCCTTTGCCAACTCCGAACTGAAGCGGCTGGACCTGCAGAAGAAACAGCTCGACCAGCTTGAAGATCCTGCCCCCGCAGGCTAAAATACACGTTCGGCGCGCGGGTGCGCGCCGTTTTCGACAACTGTGAGACTGGGGACACATGCCGACCATCAACCAGCTGGTGCGCAAAGGACGGAACAGGAAGAGCAGGAAGAGCAAACGACCTGCCCTGGAAGGTTGCGCTCAGAAAAGGGGCGTCTGCCTGTACGTGACGACCCGAACGCCGAAGAAGCCGAACTCGGCACTGAGGAAGGTCGCCCGCGTCCGGCTGAGCAACGGGCGCGAGGTGACGGCCTACATCCCCGGCGAGGGGCACAACCTGCAGGAGCACAACATCGTGCTGGTGCGAGGCGGCAGGGTCCGCGACCTGCCCGGCGTGCGTTACCACATCATCCGGGGCACTCTGGACACCATGGGCGTGCAGGACCGCATGCGCGGCCGATCCAAGTACGGCGCGAAGAAGCCTTCCTGACGCCGGTTTCTCAAGCAGGATATCCGCCTTCATGATAAGCGAATACCAATTCCCGGACGAACACCTGGAGCCTGACCCCCGCTACAAGAGCAAGTTGGTCAGCAAGTTCATCAACTACATCATGCATCGGGGCAAGAAGAGCGTGGCCCAGCGCCTCTTCTACGACGCGATGGAGGTCGTGACCGAGCGCGTCGAGGAGGACCCGCTGGTCGCCTTTCAGACGGCTCTGTCCAACGTGGCGCCCATCATTGAAGTCCGATCACGCCGGATAGGCGGGATGACCTACCAGGTCCCCACCGAGGTGGACAACAAGCGGCGTGTCGCGCTGGCCATGCGCTGGCTGGCCTTTGCGGCGCGAAGCAAGGTGGGCCGCCCCATGCACCTGCGTCTGGCTGATGAGATCGTTGACGCCTACCACCGGCAGGGAGCGGCATACGAGAGGCGCGAGACAACGCACAAGATGGCCGAGGCGAACCGCGCTTTCGCACACTTCGCTCGACGCCGCTGACCGGCGGCCTGTCAGACGACCCGGTCGCACGAAGGGGGCCTCGCGGCCCCCTTGTCAATTGCCGCTGGCTTCTGCTCGGAGACAGCAGCCGTGCCCATGGACCTCCACGACTTGCGCAACATCGGCATTGCGGCCCACATAGACGCGGGCAAGACCACCGTCACCGAACGCGTCCTCTTCTACACGGGCCGACTCCATCGCATGGGCAGCGTGGACGACGGGACGGCCGCCATGGACTGGAAGCCGCAGGAGCAGGAACGCGGCATCACGATCGTCTCCGCCGCCACGTCCTGCTTCTGGCAGACTCCCGAGCAGGGAAACGCTTCCCCCCGCAAGCACCGCTACCAGATCAACATCATTGACACGCCGGGCCACGTTGACTTCACCGTGGAAGTGGAGCGCTGCATGCGCGTGCTGGACGGCGTGGTCGTCGTCTTCTGCGGCGTCGGCGGCGTGCAGGCACAGAGCGAGACCGTCTGGCACCAGGCCGAGCGCTACGGCGTGCCGCGAGTCTGCTTCGTGAACAAGCTGGACCGCGTCGGCAGCGACTTCTTCCGCGTGGTAAGGGATATCCGCGAGCGGCTCGGTGCCAACGCCGTCCCCGTTCAGATCCCGTTGGGCCAGTCCGAAGGGTCCGTCGGAGTAGTGGACCTCATTGAGCAGGAGGCGCTTGTCTATGACGACGAGTCCCTCGGGGCCCGCTACGAGGTCCGCCCGATACCGGGCGACCTGGCCGACATGGCACGCCAGTGGCGGGGCCGGCTCATTGAGGCGGTCTGCGAGGAGGTCGAGTGGCTGGCCGACAAGTTCCTGGCCGAGGAGGCGATCACGGGTCAGGATATCCGCCGCGGGCTCCGGGAGGCGTGTATCGAGAAGCGGCTTTACCCCATCCTGTGCGGCGCTGCGCTGCGCAACCGCGGCATTCAGCCCCTGCTGGACGGCATCTGCGCCTACCTGCCCTCTCCGGCCGACCTGCCCCCCGTCACCGGGGTTGACCCGGTGACCGGCCGGCAGGTCGAGCGAGGCGCCGACCCGGAGGAGCCGCTCAGCGCAATCGCGTTCAAGATTCAGAGCGACAGGCACGGCGACCTGTACTACGCACGCGTTTACAGCGGCGTGCTCCGTGAGGGCAGCCGCGTGTACAACGCCAACCAGGAGAAGATGGAGCACCTGACGCGCATCTACAGGATGCACGCGAACTCCCGCGAGCAGATGCACGAGACCGGCCCGGGGGAGATCGTCGCCCTCGTGGGACTGCGGGCCAGCGTGACCGGCGACACGTTGTGTGACAGGAAACACCCGGTCGTCTACGAGCGGATTCACTTCCCCGAGACGGTCATTTCGATGGCCATCGAGCCGAGGACGCAGGCGGACCGCAAGAAGCTGGACGAGGCGCTGGACGAGCTGGCGCGCGAGGACCCCACGTTCCGCCGGACACTGGACCAGCAGACCGGGCAGCTCCTGATAAGCGGCATGGGGGAGTTGCACCTGGACATCATCCGCGACAGGCTGCTGCGGGAGTTCAACGTCGAGGCCAGAATCGGCGAGCCCCGCGTCTCCTACCGCGAGAGCATCCGTGAGGCCGCCACCGTGGAGGAGGTCTTTCAGAGGGAGATCGAAGGCCACGGCCAGTATGCGCGCGTGGTGATAAGGTTCGAGCCGAGCCAGGGCGCCGCGCTGGGATTCAGCAATCAGGTCTCCAGGGATACCTTGCCGCAGCACATGGCCCGGGCCGTCGAGCGCGCCCTGACGCAGAACGCCACGGGGCCGCTGTACGGCTTCCCGCTGATCAACGTCAGGGCAACGCTCCTGGACGCGACGACGCATCCGGTGGATTCCACTGAACTGGCGTTCGAGGCGGCTGCGTCGGCCGCGCAGCGGCGCGCGCTCGATCAGGGCGGCTGCCAGCTGTACGAACCCTACATGCGCCTGGAGATCGTGGCGGGTGAGGACAGGATCGGCGAGGTGATCAGCTACGTCAACGGATGCCGCGGGAGCATCCTGGAGATGCACTCGCGGGACGCGCTGCGCGTGCTGCGTGCCGAGGCGCCGTTGTCCGAGCTGTTCGGGTTCGCCACCCGGCTGCGGTCGCTGACGCAGGGACGGGGCACCTACAGCATGGAGCCTTGGGAGTACAGGCCCGCCCCCTCCAATGCGTTGGATTTCGCTTGAGCGGCCGGCGCATTCTGTTACCCTTGCCTCCGGACCGACACAGGGACCGACGATGCACCGAGACACCTACCGCGTCACTTTCCAGCCGGAAGGCCGAAGCGTTTTTGTCCTTGGCGGCGCGAAGCTGGTCGAGGCGGCCGGCCGGGCCGGCATGATCCTGAATCAGCCCTGCGGCGGCGAGGGATCCTGCGGCAAGTGCCGCGTGGAAGTGCTCAGCAATGCCCCCGCCCCGACCGCCGCGGACCGGCGGCACCTGGACGAGGAGGCGCTCGCCGGCGGATGGCGGCTCGCCTGCCAGCTCGAAGTGCAGGGCGACATGGTCGTCTCCGTGCCGCAGGAGACGCGCTTCTTCGAGCAGCTCATCCTGACCGAGGGCAAGGGCTGCGCGTATCCCTTCTGCCCGAACGTCCGCAAGAGGTTCGCCACCGTCCCGGAGGCCACGGTCGAGGACCAGCGCAGCGACCTGGACCGCCTGAAGGACGCGATCGGGGAGGAGTCCCTCCGTGCGGACCTTGCCCTGGTGCGCGCCTTGCCGGGCATGCTGCGGCGCGAAACGGAAGGCGTCACGGTAGTGCTGGAAGGGGACGGTATCCAATCACTGGAGGGCGGCGATACCACCGGCAGTCTCTGGGGCGTGGCTTTTGACATAGGCACCACCACCATCGTCGGCACGCTGCTGAACCTGGCCGGAACGCACTACGGCGGCTCCGCAGCGGTGGCGGCGCGAACCAACCCGCAGGTCCACTTCGGCGATGACGTCGTCACCAGGATCAGCTACATCGAGAAGCACGCCGACGGCCTCGACAAGATGCGCAAGCGGCTGCTGACGTGCCTCAACGAGATCATCATCGAGATGTGCGAGGCGGCGGGCATCGAACCGGAATCCGTTTACGAGGCCACGGCGGTCGGCAATACCACCATGAGCCACATCTTCCTCGGCGTGGACCCCAGCCCCATCGCGCACGCCCCCTACGTCGCGGTCCTGCGGGAGGGCATCGACGTCAAGGCGCGCTCGCTGGGCCTGGAGGTCGGTCGGGACGCCAACCTGCACGTGCTGCCCAACATCGCCGGGTTCGTGGGCAGCGACACGGTGGCGCTGATCCTGGCGTCCGGAATGGCCCGCCAGGAGGAGGTGCGGCTCGGCATAGACATCGGGACCAACGGCGAGTTGGTCCTGGGCAACAGCGAGAGGCTGCTGGCCTGCTCATGCGCGGCGGGACCCGCCTTCGAGGGCGCGCGGATACGCCAGGGCATGAGAGCCACCGAGGGCGCCATCAGCAAGGTCGTCGTCAACGAGGACATCGAGGTGGGCGTCATCGGCGGCGGCAGAGCGAGCGGCATCTGCGGCAGTGGCCTGATCGACGCGGTGGCGCAGCTCCTGGATGCGGGCATGATCGATGAGACGGGCCGTATCCTGACCGCCGATGAGGCGCCGGACGACCTGGGGGACGGCCTGCGCGGGGCGCTCGTTTCCTTCGACGGGCAGCCCGCCGTCGAGCTGGTCGGCGCGCGCAGGAGCAAGGTCGGCGAGCCAATACTGCTGACGCAGCGGGACATCCGTGAAGTGCAGCTTGCCAAGGCGGCGATTCAGGCCGGCATCCAGGTCCTGGCCGACGAGTTCGGGGTGGCGCCGCAGGGAATCTCGCAGGTGCTGCTTGCGGGAGGCTTCGGCAACTTCATCCGCCGCTCCCACGCCAAGAGGATCGGCCTGCTGCCGCCCATAAGCAACGACCACATCGAGTTCGTGGGCAACGCCGCTTCCACGGGCGCCAAGACGGCGCTGGTGTGTGCCGAGTGTCGGGACGAGGCGGAGCGCCTGAGCCGCAAGACCGAGTACATCGAGCTGGCCAGCCGACCGGATTTCCAGCTCTACTTCAGCGAGGCGCTGATGTTCTCCCGTCCGGCCGATGCCTCTGCGTGAGCGGGGCAGGGGGGATGGGCTCAGACGTTCATGACGCTTTCGAGCTTCTTCGCCAGCACGTCGTCCACCTGGCGCTCGTACTGGCCGGTCAGTTCCTGGACGTCGTCCTTGCCCCGCCGACACTCATCCTCGCTGATGCTGGATTCCTTCTCCTCGTGGTCGAGGTGGCGGTTGGCGTCGCGACGGACGTTGCGAATGGCGATGCGCGCCTCCTCCGCCAGCGCCCGCACACGTGACCCTACCTGCTCGCGGCGCTCCTGGCTCAGCGGAGGGACGGCCAGCCGGATCACCTTCCCGTCGCTCTGCGGATGGATGCCGATGTCGCTTGTCTGGATGGCCTTCTCGATGTTCGTCAGGGACCCGGGATCATAAGGCTTGATGACGATCAACTGGGGGTCGGGCACGGCGATCTGGGCCATCTGCTTCAGCGGCGTGGGGGAGCCGTAGTAGTCCGCGCGGATGTTCTCCACCAGGCCGGCGCTGGCGACGCCCGTGCGAATGCCCCGCAGGTTGTCCTGGAAGACCTGCACCGCCTTCTCCATGCGTTCCTCGGCGTCCAGCAGTATGTCGTCAGTTGGCATCTTCGGCGCACCCTATGAGCGTTCCCACTGGTTCGCCGGCGGCCGCCCGGCGGATGTTGCCTTCGACGGCGTAGTTGAAGACGCGCACGGGCAGCGAATGCTCCATGCACAGCGAGACGGCCGCCAGGTCCATCACGCCCAGCTTGCGCTCGAGTACTTCGCCGTAGGTGATGGAGGCGAACATCTGGGCGTCCGCGTCCTGCTCCGGGTCGGCGGCGTAAACGCCGTCCACTCGGGTGGCCTTCAGCAGGATGTCCGCGCCGACCTCGATGGCGCGCAGCGCGGCAGCGGTGTCCGTCGTCAGGAGGGGATTGCCCGTGCCGCCGGCCAGGAGGACGACCTTCCCGGCCTCCAGGTCTGCGACGCATCGCTCCGGCTGGAAGGCGTCCACCATGCGGGGGACGGCGAAGGCGCCGTAATGCGTTGCCGGGCAGCCGATCTGCTCCAGGCGATGGCGAAGCACCAGCGAGTTGATGACGGTGGCGAGCATGCCGGCGTAGTCGGCCAGTATGCGGCCCTGGCCGGCCGGGCAGAATGTCGCGCCGCGCATGACGTTGCCGCCCCCGACGACGACGGCGACCTGGGCGCATGCCCGGCGGGCGGAGGCCAGTTCCGCGGCGATGAAGCGGAGGGCCCCCTCGTCGAAAGGTCCCGTGCTGGCGCTGGCGAACACGCTGCCGCTCAGCTTCAGCATCACGCGCTGCGGCGCCGCGTCGCTATCCATCCGTGACGGTCCTCCGGCATGGCCTCGCGGCGAACGGCTATTCCCCCATGGCCATTCGCGCGAAGCGTCGCACCTCTATGTTCTCGCCCAGTTTGGCGATGGTCTCCTTGATCAGATCCTCGACCGTCCTGGCGTCGTCGCGGATGTAGGTCTGTCGGAGCAGGCAGACCTGGTCGTAGAACTTGTTGAGCTTGCCATCGACGATCTTCTCGCGGATGTTCTCGGGCTTGTCGGCGCACTGCTGCGCGTAGATGGCCCGTTCGGCCTCGACGGTCTCTTCAGGCAGGTCGTCCGGCCCCATAGCCCTGGGGCTCATGGCGGCCACCTGCATGGCCAGTTCCTTGCCGAGCTCCTGGAACGTGTCGCTGCGTGCGACGAAATCCGTCTCGCAGGCCAGTTCCACCAGCACGCCGATGCGCCCGTTGCCGTGGACGTAGGAGAAGACGGCGCCCTCAGCGGCCTCGCGGGTGCTCTTCTCCTGGGCCTTGGCCAGGCCCTTCTCGCGCAGTATGACGCGTGCCTGTTCCACGTCGCCGTCGGTCTCCACCAGCGCTCTCTTGCAGTCCATCAGGCCCGCGGAGGTAATCTCACGCAGTTCCTTCACCATCTGGGCGGATATGCTCATTCCGTGCTCTCCGTCAGGTAGTCCGTTTCAGGGCGGTCCCGTGATGTCCGGGGGTTGGGCGGCGCAGTGTCCTACTGTGCTTCGCTTTCCGCCGTTTGCTCCGATGCGGCCGGGACCTCCACCTGGTCCTCGGCGGGTTCCTCTGCCGGCTCTTCCTCGGCCGGAGGCGGCTCCTCGGCCGACGGGGCCGTTACTTCTTCCGGTACGGTCGCCGCCTCGGCAGGCGCCGGTGCGCCTCTTCTGCCGGTGCCGGCGAGGACCGCGTCCGAGACGGTCCTCAGGAAGATCTGGACGGCGGCGATGGAGTCGTCGTTGCCCGGCACGACCACGTCGAGCTCCTCGGGATCGCCGTCGGTGTCGGTGAGGGCGATGATGGGGATGTCGAGCTTGCGGGCCTCCCGGATGGCGATGTGCTCGCGCACCGGATCGACGACCACGATAAGCCCGGGCAGCCTGTCCATGTTGCGCACGCCGCCGAGGTTACGCAGGATCTTGCGCTTCTCCCGCCTCAAGGTGGAGACCATCTTCTTGCTGTACAGGTCTATCTGGCCGGTCGCTTCCAGCCCTTCCAGCTCGTCCAGGCGGTCGAGGCGCTTGCGCACGGTGACGTAGTTGGTCAGCAGGCCGCCCGGCCATCTCTCGGCCACGTAGGGCATGCCGCAGCGCGTCGCCTCCTTGATGACCATGCCGCTGGCCTGCTTCTTGGTCCCCGCGAACATCACGTACTCGCCCCTGGCGGAGATCGCCTGGGTGAGCCTTCGGGAGACGATCAGGCCCCGCAACGTCTCGCGCAGGTCGATGATGTGAATCAGGTTGCGCTTCTTGAAGATGTACGGCTTCATGCTCGGGTTCCAGCGACTGGCGCGATGGCCGAAGTGGAACCCGGCCTGGATCAGTTCACGGATGTCCAGAGTAGCCAAGCTTTCTCTCCTGAATGACATATGCCGTTTGACAAGAACAGAACCGCACTGCTCACCACGTGGCACTGCGCCGGCATATTCGGGTACGCATAGTGCCCCACGCGACGGAGCAGGCTTATGCACGCAGAAGGCGAGTGCACCACCGAAGATACGACAGCCTTACTATACATTATGCGCCGCAGCCTGTCAAGGCGACGATGACGCAACCGGCGCTCGGCCCGCCGCCTTGCGCCGGAAGGCCGGATTGGATATCGCTCTGACCTCTGTGGTACAATATCGCCCCGTTCGCCTGACCTGTCGCGGCCTGTGCATCGGGCGTGGCCGCGGCCGGAGCTCTCCGGGGGATGTGGCATGGTTGGCACGGCTGTTGTCGGGGCGGGCCACTGGGGCAAGCACCTGGTGCGCAACTTCGCGGCACTGCCGGGGGCGGACCTGAAGTACGTCTGCGAGGTCAAGGAAGAAGTAAGAAGCAAGATGGCCGACCTCTACCCGTCGGCCTGCGTCACGGACGACACGGAACGGGCCCTCTCCGACCCGGCGGTGACGGCCGTCGTGGTGGCGGTCGAATCGCCCCTGCACCCCGAGGTCGCCAGGGCGGCCCTCGAGGCGGGCAAGCACGTCTACGTTGAGAAACCCCTGGCGTTGAGCGCGCCGGCGGCGGAGGAACTCATTGCGCTGGCCGGCGCCCGCGGCCTGAAGCTCATGGTCGGGCACCTGCTGGAGTACCACCCGGCCGTCCAGTACATGAAGCAGGCAATCGCCGACGGCGCGGTGGGGGAGCCGCTCTACCTCTACTCCCAGCGGGTGAACCTGGGCATAATCCGCACCCGGGAGAACGCCTGGTGGTCGCTGGCGCCGCACGACGTCTCGGTGGCGTGCTACCTGTTCGAGGCCGAGCCGGCCAGCGTCTCGGCGTGCGGACGGGATTACCTCCAGCCTGGCGTAGAGGACGTCGTGTTCGCCAGCCTCACGTTCGCCGACGGGCGCATGGCCCACGTCCACGTCTCCTGGCTCGACCCGCACAAGATCCGGAAGATAACGCTCATCGGCTCCAAGAAGATGGTCGTCTTTGACGACATGGAGCCGGCGGAGAAGATACGCATCTACGACAAGGGCGCCGACGTGAAGGCCAGCGTCGAGAGCTACGCCGAGGCCATCGCGCTGCGCACCGGCGACATACGCATCCCGAAGATCTCGAACGACGAACCCCTCCGGCTGGAGTGCCGGCACTTCATCGACTGCATCCTCAACGACACGCAGCCGCGCAGCGACGGCGCGGACGGGCTGCGAGTGGTCAAGGTGCTGGAGGCCGGCAGCAGGTCGCTGGCGCAGGGCGGCGCGCCCGTCGCTCTGTGAGACGGGCGGGCCGCGTTCGCCTGTGGAACGAACGTCTGGAGGAGCCGCAATGTCCGCAGCAGAAAGCCCCTACTTCGCGCACGAGAGCAGCTACGTGGACGAGGGCGCCGACGTGGGCGAGGGCACCAGGATATGGCACTTCAGCCACGTCATGAGCGGCGCCAGGGTTGGCAGGAACTGCAGCATCGGCCAGAGCGTGCTGGTGTCGGGCAAGGCCGTCGTCGGCGACAACGTGAAGATCCAGAACAACGTGTCCGTGTATGACGCCGTGACCCTGGAGGATTACGTCTTCTGCGGGCCGAGCGTGGTTTTCACGAATGTCCTCAACCCGCGCAGCCACATATCCCGCAAGCACGAGTACCGCCCCACCTTTGTTCGGGAGGGGGCGACGATCGGCGCCAACGCGACGGTGGTGTGCGGCCACACGATCGGGCGATACGCCTTTGTGGGCGCCGGGGCCGTCGTGACGCAGGACGTCCCGGATTACGCCCTCGTTTACGGCAACCCCGCTCATCAGCGCGGGTGGATTTGCAGGTGCGGCGTGAAGCTGGCGCCGGCTGGCGGCGCGGCGCAGTGCGAAGCGTGCGGCGAAAGATACCGGCTGGTCGAGGGGCTGCTGAGGCCCGAGTGACCCGCCCGCCGGGAGCCGCTGTTTTTGCGGAAGGTGAGTGATCGACATGCACGTTCCCCTGCTGGACTTGAAGGCGCAGTTCAGGACCATTCGAGACGAGATCACGGCTGCCGTCGAGGAGGTGCTCGAGAGCCAGTACTTCATCAACGGCCCCGCGGTGGCGGAGCTGGAGGGGCGGATTGCGGAATACTCGGGCTGCGCGGCGGCAGTGGGGGTCTCCAGCGGCACGGACGCCCTGCTCTGCGCCCTGATGACACTGGGCATCGGTCCCGGCGACGAGGTCATCACCACGCCCTACACGTTCTTCGCGACGGCGGGGTGCGTGTGGCGCGTCGGGGCCAGGCCCGTCTTCGTTGACATCCTGCCCGAGACGTTCAACATCGACGCGTCGAAGATCGAGGCGGCGGTCACCGGTAAGACGAAGGCCGTGATGCCCGTGCACCTGTTCGGGCAGGCGGCCGACACGGACCCGGTCCTGGCGGTTGCCGGTGAGCATGACCTTCACGTCATCGAGGACGCCGCCCAGGCCATCGGGGCGACCTACAAGGGGCGCAAAGCCGGTTCCATCGGGACGGTCGGCTGCTTCAGCTTCTTCCCCTCGAAGAACCTGGGCGGGATCGGGGACGGGGGCATGATCGTCACGCAGGACGCGGAGCTGGCCCGGCGGCTGCGCGTCTTCCGCAATCACGGCGCCGAGCCCAAGTACTACCACAAGTGGGTCGGGGGCAACTTCCGGCTGGACACGCTCCAGGCCGCCGCGTTGATCGTCAAGCTGCGCTACCTGGACGAATGGTCCGCCGCCCGACGCGCCAACGCCGCGCGATACGGCGAACTGCTCGCCGACTGCGAGCAGGTCGTCACCCCGACGGTCCGCGAGCATAACGTGAGCATCTTCAACCAGTACGTCATCCGCGTGCCCGAGCGGGACCGCCTCAGGGAGCAGCTTGGCGAGAAGGGGATCGGCACGGCCATCTACTACCCCGTGAGCCTTCACCAGCAGGAGTGCTTCGCTTCGCTGGGATACGGCGAAGGGGACTTCCCGGAGTCAGAGCGAGCCGCCTCGGAGTCGCTGGCCCTGCCCATCTACGCCGAACTGACCGACGAGCAGATCGGTTACGTGGCGGAGAGCGTGAAGGGGTTCTTCGGCTGAGCCCGCCGCCCGGCGGGAACGCGCGGCATGAGGGCATCGGCGGCCTCCCCGCCGCAGACCGACGCGACCCAGTCTCGAAGCACTGACCAGGACGCCCGTTTGTCCGACTCCGGGGCGACGCGCAGCGTGCACGGGTTGGCCACGATCACCCCGTTCGAGCGGCGGGCAACGCCCCCGGTCGTGCTGACTCGGCCCATGTCGCCGTCCACGCAGGACCGCAGCCGCAAGCCGAAGGCGTGGATCAGGCGCATCAGCGCGCGCAGGTCGCCGAGTGCGCCCGCCCGCGAGCCGGCGGAGAGCAGATCCTCCCGCAGGCTGCGGCCCGAAGCCGGCTCCATGACGACCCACCCCGCCCCGGCCCTGCCGCCGGCAACGACGCCCAGCACGCGCCGGCACGGCAGCCGGCAGGTTCGCGCCACGCGGGCCGCCCGCCACACGTCCTCCGCGTGCGGGTCGGCCACCACGTGGGCGCGCTCGAGCGGCCGCGCGCCGCGACGCGCCGGCAGGCTGAGGCCCGCCTGGGCATTGACGGTAGCCTCCAAGCGCTCCAGCGGCACGCCCACCTCGCAGGCCGCGACGAAGCCGCCCGACTTGCACGCCGCCTGCCGTCGGCCGGGTCGCAGTGCGTTGCGCACCATGCGCTCGACGTACCGGCGGATGCGGCGGCGCACGCCGCGGATCACCTCGCGCCGGACGGACCGCTCCTGCCGGGGTGTCCATCCCACGGACCGGCAATAGGCATGGAGAAGGTCGCCCATCTCCGCGCCTGAACCGCCGAACATGATCAGGTTGGCGGCCAGGAGGCACAGGTCGGCCAGGCCCTCCTTCTCGCAGGGCGAGCTGAGGAAGGTCGCACGGTTCCAGTCCAGCACGGACAGTCCCGGCCCGTCGGGGCCGGGTTGCAGAATGAGGTTGTCCAGCCGCAGGTCGCCGTGGAGGATGCCCGCCTGGTGCATGGCGGCTATGGTTCGTGCGGCCAGGCGCAGGACCCGCTGCCGTTCGACGGGCGTCAGCGCGTCCGGCTCGCCGGCGTGCAGCAGGTCGAGACTGCGGTCCAGCCCGACGGCATCGGGCAGATAGCGGAACGCCAGGGCCTGGCCGCGGAGCAGGCCGAGCACGCGACGCTCGGCGGCGAAGAGGGGCTCGGCGGTGGGCACGCCGCGGCCGGCTGCCCGGGCGGCACGGTCGAACTCCCGCGCCGCCTCGGAGGGTCCCCAAAGCGCGCGCAACACCTCGCGCGAGCCAGTGCGGCGCCACCACTTCCAGACGGCGCCGGTCCCGGGCACGTGGGCGGTTACGCGCGTGTTGCCCTCGCGCAGGCGCACCGTCGCCGGCCCGGACAGGGCGGCCTCCATGTCCGCGAGCACGGGCGTCCAGGCGTCCTCGAAGGTCCCCCGCACGATGCTCCAGCCGTCGACTCGCATTACTCTCACTGCCTCGTCCCCCAGAGGGGCCGCGAAGCGCGCGGACTACAGGGGCACCTTGCGGAACACGCAGACCGCCTTCGCCCTCGATAGCAGGGCATACTTATAGGGTACCCGGAGGTGCTCCTCCCACCCCGCCTGCCGGATGTCACGGTTCACCCCCTCGCGTCGTGCGTGTGTGTTCAATCGGCGGCCGTCAGAATCTCCCGCAATCGCCGCGCCACGCGTTCGAGATTGTGGTTCTGTTCAACCTTCCGGCGCCCGGCCTGTCCGAGTCTGTGACGAAGCGCCGGGTCTTCGATCAGCCGCCCCAACGCCGTCTCCCATTCGGTCGGCGTCGCGACGGCGAGGCTGTTGTTTTCGTCCAGAATCTCGCGCGTGGCGCCGAAGACATTGCCCACCACGGGCACGCCGCAACTGAGGTACTGAAGGGCCTTGATGGGCGACTTGCCGTGACTGTAGGGCTCGTCCTTCAGCGGCAGGATGCCGATGTCGAGGTCGGCGACGAACAACGCCTCGCCGCCGGGGGCGTAGGGGACGTAGTCGAGGGGGATGTTTATCTCAGGTCGCCGCCCGCAGAATACCGCGAGGCGCGCGCGGGGGTGTCGGGCGAGGACGGCCTGAAGGGCGGTCCGACATTGTTCGAGGCTGCCGAGGTTGCCGGGCGAGCCGGCCCAGCCGATGCGGACTTCATCGTGCGGAACCCGGGGACGGGAGCGCCACAGCGACAGGTCCAGCGCCATGGGCATCACAAACACGCGCGCGGCATGGCGTCGCGCGTAAGCGGCGAGCACCTCGTTGGCGGTGGTCACGCCGCGCACGCCTGCGAGCCAGTGGCGCAGACGCCATTCCACCCGCCACCGCGTCACCGCCGAGTAGGGACGGCCCGGGCGCATCCAGATGGCATCATCGAAATCGAAAAAGACCGGCGGCCCCGCGCTGAGAAGACGGCGACGGAAGCGTCCCGGCAGCAGCGCCTTCTGGTTCACCACCGCGTCGTACTCCTTGAGCCGTTGCCAGAAATCAGGCGGAAGATCGCGGACCGAAATCACATCGAGTCGGTGCCCTTCCTCCGCCCAGAGGGGCCGGCAGGCGCGGAAGCGATAAACGGTGCTGGCGGCGTCGCCGCCGCCATAGGCCAGGACCAAGACATTCATGGGCGCTCTCCGCGGGCAGCGGGGCGAACGAAAAGCGCATCGGCGTAGGCCAGCGCGCCGTCGGTTCCCAGTCGTCCCTCGGACAGCCCGCGCAGACGGAACCCGGCGTCGCAAAGGAGCCGGTGCAGTTCCTCGAAACCGGCCGCGCCGGCGTATTGCGGGGTAAACATGACCTCAGTATACAGCACACTGACGCTCTTGAGCGCGTGGCGCCCCCC
Organism: uncultured candidatus Brocadiaceae bacterium; assembly: GCA_964592385.1. Classification (GTDB taxonomy): domain Bacteria; phylum Planctomycetota; class Brocadiia; order SM23-32; family SM23-32; genus CAZQEQ01. The sequence goes on from CAZQEQ010000027.1 coordinate 35,633, forward strand.
TTCGATCAACTGTCGTTCGGCGCCCTGGATATCCACCTTCATCAAGTCCACCCGATCAATGTCATGTTCCTCAAACAGCGCGTCGAGGGTGCGCGCGGGGACCGCCAACACTTGTCGTTCTGCAAGAGTATGACCAAACACTCTTTCAGCTTCGGGAAGGATCGGGAGGATCGAGCTGCTGCCCAGGCGTTCGTTGACGCGCAGATTCGCGGTCCCCGACCGGTCGGCGATGGCGGCGTGGATGATCCGGCACTCGGATCGGCGGCGGTACTTCTCACGCAGGACGGCCGCCATATCCGGATTGGCCTCGACCAGCCAGACGGGATCCGGCCGCCAGTAAGCCAGAGCCGCGTCGGTGAACCGGCCCTGGAAGGCGCCGATGTCCATCACGCACGCATGGGGCGGCATCGGCGGAAACCGTCGGAACATGCGTCGCGCGCGTCGCCAGGTGCTGTTGAGCCACAGCCAAGGCTTCCGCGCTGAGCCGGTCTCGCGTTCAGGTCTCATAAAGATTCCCCAGCGGCCACGTAGAATGCCGAATTGTAGGTGCGCGCATACTCACAATATCCAAGGTTAATTAGGAAGTCATGAACTGAAGCATGTTGGCCACCAGTTGACTGGCGAAGCCCCTCCACAATTACCACTCGTGGGCGAACTCTTTGCCAGTCGTTTGACTTGAGCACATCCAAGTCAAGCCCTTCCACATCCACGGAAAGCACATCAATACGCTGCATAGTCGGTACGTGTTCGCCCAACAAGTCAGCAAGTGGCCGCGTACGTATTTCCAACTTGGAGGCAAGTGCGCGTCCGCTCCTCATACGCTCTTCTGCAAGGACTTTATCGAACGTATTCAAGGCCTTTTCCTTGAATACATAATACGTCAGTCTAGCGTCCCCCAGGCCTATGGCACTCTCCAGGTTAATGTCCAGGGGCCTTAGCCGTCGAAACATGTCCATGCTGCCAGGCATCGCATCTATGTTAATTCCCCGCCACCCTCGTCGATAAAGCAAATATGTATTCGAGAAACGGACGGGATGGTGTGCACCAACGTCAACATAGAATCCTTGCTTCCTTCGGCCAAACATTCGTTCCAGAAGTAGATCCTCTCCTTCCTGAGCATAGCTCACGCGCCCATAGGTATCAAGAAGTCTCGCAAGCCGCCTGAGAAAGTCCGCCACGAAAAGGAACACCGGATAA
>CAZQEQ010000028.1:0-35461 GCA_964592385.1 uncultured candidatus Brocadiaceae bacterium
CCGTAGAAGTATTCCTGGGGCAGACGTCATTCTGGCTCACGCATACCGTGCTGCCGGGGCGCTGGGTGGAGGGCGGGCTCCGGTTGGATTGAGTTCAAAGAGACACTCATAGCCAATAGGGGCAAAGCAACGCGCGCCGCGTCCTCGCTGCGCCGGCACCAGCCCCCCAACACCCGCGGCCCCCCACTTTAGCGAGTGCCGCAATAAAGGCCATGACGGCGGGCGTGGGGGATGAGACGCGAGGGGTGAGGTAAGGCAAGCCGAACGACCGATCCCACCAAGGCAGCCCCCCTTCACTGAATGCCAGCCCGCGCCAGAAAAACGAGACACGGCGCTATGCGCGCGGCGCGCCGCGTCCCCGCTGAGCCGCCACCAGTCCCCCACCACCCGCGGCCCCCCACTTTAGCGAGTGCCGCAAGAAAGACCAGGCACGCGGCACACACGCCGGCCCGCGCAACACCCGGGCAAGACCGACTCAACAGAGGAGCGCAATAAATAACGGACAAGCAGGCATGAGGCGTGCGGGGCGTGGGTCCGCCGCAGGGCGGATGAGGTACCGCGACGGCAGCCGGGAGGTGACCGATCTTGCGGACGAGGAGTCCGCGCCGGGGGGACACGCGTCAGGGGAACTGCGTCCGTCTGACAGGGGGGGTGACAGGTCGGCCGGCCGATTGGCCTGAAGGGCTCGCCGGCAAGGGCTTCGGGCAGGGGAGTGGGGTGGTACGCCCGGCGGGACTCGAACCCACGACCTGCGGTTTAGGAAACCGCCGCTCTATCCGCCTGAGCTACGGGCGCACCGCGACGAGCGATAGTGTCCGTATCTTACCAGGGCCGCCGCGTAAAGCCAAGCGCCGCGCGTGCTTCGCGCCGCCGTGGAGGTTCCGTGCCGTGCCGGCCAGACCCCGTCGCGGGGCCTCCCCGACGGCCGGCGCATCTACCTGGTGCTGGACAACCTCTCCACGCGCGAGCACCAGGGAGGTCAAACGTCACTGCCGCAAGAGCAACATCCGGTTGGTCTACACCGCCACCTGCGCCTCGTGGATGAACCGGATCGAGCGCCACTTCGCGCCGTTCCGGCGCTTCGTACTCGACAACAGCGACTGGTCCAACCACAGCGAGATCGCCCGCGCGTCGCAGGGCAACCTGCGCTGGGGCAGCCGCGACAAGAAGAACGCCAAAATTCTCAAAGAGCAAGATTCAATACGAACCCTTTGAGAGGCCACTGGCTCCTCCCCGTCAAACGCCAGACGCCCATTGGTCTTTTCCGGACGCAGTGCATCCTTCCTGATAAGCCGCCGGAGTGCCGTGTCGGTACGAGCCAGCCCAAGTCGGGCCAGTGTTGCTGCCGTGTGGCCAAGCAGGAGGCCAAGACAGGATCGAGTCCATCACCAGTGGTGGGAGAGGAGGGACTTGCGTCTTGGTGATGACAGGTCCTTGACCCGTAGGTCGTGGGTTCGATCCCCGTCGCCCTCGCCACCTCCTCTTCGGCCTCGACAGGCGCTTTCGCCTGTATTTGCCTGGGTCTCCACGAATCTGTCACCTGCTGAGGGCAGCTGCACCCGCAAGCAACGAGCGCTGGTTCCGCCCCAATGCTGACAGAGAGGCCGCAAAGCCGCCGATCTGGAAGATTCTGTCGCGTCAACGGGGGGCCAGATGCAGGATTGGCGATGACAACACGTTGACAGGCCGCCGGCGCCAGCATAGACTGCGCCTCAGTAGGATGAATCCCGTTGCTGGAAGGTCATATGGGAGGTCCCGGTTAGCAGCGGTTGGTGACGGAAGCACCACACGGACCCAAAACCGTGCCGTTCCCGGCGGCGGAGTCACAGACTGGAGAAGACCGTCCCATTCAGTCGGGAGGAGAGCCATGTCTGCATGGAGCCTTTCCGTCAAGCTGTGTGTCTGCGTGGTCATAGCCGGCCTGGTCGCGGCTGGACAGCCGGCCGTCGCGGCTGCCCCCGAGACTTCGGAGGCCGTCCTGCGCCAGTCGCCGTTCAGCATCTACACCGAGTGGCCCTTCGACGCGGGGGAGGCGGCCCGGCGGCAGAAGGAAACGGCGGAGGCCCTGGGGCTGCCGGTCGAGAAGGCCGCCGACATCGGCGATGGGGTCAAGATCGAACTGGTCCTGATTCCCGCCGGGGAGTTCATGATGGGCTCCGCCATCTCACCGGAGGAGACGCTCCGCAGGGGTGGGGGCGCTACCTATCCGAGCCCTCTCGCCTATGAGCGCTCGCACCCCCAGCACCGTGTCAGGATTACCAGGCCTTTCTACATGGGCAAGTACGAGGTCACGCAAGATGTCTGGGAAAAGGTGATGGGCACGAAATGGGAAAGGCCGGAGAAAGACAACCAAGATAGGCCCCTGAAACCCCTGGACTACAGGGGCGCGCGCAGGCCCGTGGACAGGGCCGATTTGGTGGTGTCGAGAGAGAACGATCAGGGCAACGACTGCCAGGGCTTCCTCAAGAAGCTGAACGCCCTGGTCGAGGGCACGGGGACCTTCCGCCTGCCCAGCGAGGCCCAGTGGGAGTACGCCTGTCGTGCCGGAACGGAGACCCCCTTCTACTTCGGTGAGAACATCACCACCGACCAGGCCAATGTCAGGGGCGATTATTCGGTGTGGGACGGCAAGAAGGGAGTGGCAAGGCGGAAGACCGTCGAGGTCGGCAGCTTGCCGCCGAACGCCTGGGGGCTGCACGAGATGCACGGGAACGTATGGGAGTGGTGTGAGGATCTGTACGCAGACTACCCCAAGGATGCCAGGACACAGACAGACCCGAGTGATCCTGTCAAAGGTGACCGACGTGCCGAACGTGTGTTGCGGGGCGGCGCCTTCTGCCACATAATGGCTGAGTCCCGCTCGGCCTACCGCCGGCCGGTGGGCGGGGGCTACGAACCCAACGACGCCGATGTCGGTTTCCGGTTGGTGTTGGCGCTTCCGTCCAGCACTCCCTGACCCTTTGCTCGTTGCTTCTCTTGCCCTTTTGTGAACGCCGGTCGGCAAGTGCGGCGGGAGCGGCCCAAGAACGAGCCACCTTGAGCACGTATGCCCCTTTTCGTGACGAGTGTCAATGGCCTCCTGTTACTGCTTGGATTGGGCGGTCCTGGTGCGGCGGGCCGCCGTTTGTGTTCGGCATGGAACTTGCCCCGGCAGTGGTGTCCGCTTTCGCCCCCGGTAATTGACAACGGCCGAGCGGATGGCGTACAAGGTGTGGAGCGGTATTGGCAGGTTGTCAGCGGCCTGTGAGCCGCGCTATGAGCTTCAGTGGGGTCCTTTGATGTCTTCCGATCAAACGCAGAGGGTGGCTCAACGCGAGGGGGAAGCCGGGCCCGGGGAGCCACGTGACGAATACTTCGTAGTCCCCCTGGCGGCACTGCAGCCGGGCACGGTGACGCCGGTCAACCTCTATGCCAAGTTCGGTTCGCCGCCTGTTTTCGTGCTCCACAGAACGGCCCAGGCCCAGATGGACGGACGGGCGCGCGACAGGCTTGTCTCCCGCGGCGTGCGGGAGCTGTACGTGCTGAAGAGGGACGAGGACGCCTACCTGGATTACGTCGAGGAGAACGTTGACAAGATCATCCATGACGACCTGTTGCCGCAGGAGCAGGCGTGCCAGATCGTGTACAAGAGTTCTTCGCGCGTCATGGTGGACGTCTTCGAGAATCCCAGGTCAGGCGAGAACCTCAGACGAGCCCAGCGGATGGTCGAGGCCACGGTGTCCGCCGTAATGAGGAACCCCCGGGCGCTCTGGCAGATGACCTCCATGGCCTCCCACGACTATTACACGTATACGCATTGTGTCAACGTGGCCACGTTCATGGTGGGCGCCAGCAAAGACCTGCTGGACATTACCGAGCGCCAGACGCTGGAGCGCATCGGTATGGGCGGCATATTCCATGACATCGGCAAGAGCTTGATCCCGACCGAGATCCTGAACAAGGCCGGCAAGCTGAGCGCGGATGAGTTTCGGAGGATCAAAGAGCATCCCGAGATGGGCGTCGAACTCGTGGGCGAGCACGTCCCGATGTCGGCCGTCTCCCGCACCATAATCCGCAACCATCACGAGAGCTTCAATGGTTCCGGTTACCCGGACGGTCTGACCGGCGAGGGCATAGCCCGGCTGGCCCGGCTGGCCAAAGTCGTGGACGTGTACGATGCACTGACGACGAACCGGTCGTATGCGTCGGCCCGGGAGCCCTATCAAGCCCTGGATCTGATGTTGAACAAGATGGCGGACGAGTTCGAGGTCCGGCTCTTGCGGGCTTTCATCAAGTTCCTCGGGCCGGGGCACGCTCGGCGGTAGTTGCCCGCCCCTCGTCACCCCGTCTTGCGCAGGTCGGCCCGCCGCGCCGCGCGTGCGGGCTCCAGCACCTCGACTTCGGCGCCGTTGCGGTAGAGGAAGCCGACGCGCTGCGCCGCCTCCGCGGCGGGCGCGTGGATCCGGCTGATCCAGTACGCGTCGCGCCCCGGCTCCTGCCCGCTCTCGATGGTCTCGACGTGGTGGTTGAGCAAGGTGCGGCAGAGCCTTTCCCGGGCGTCCCCGAGCCACTCGATGATCTCCCGGCGGGAGGGGGGCGGCTCTCCCAGCATCTCCGCCGGCTCCGCGAGCCTCGCGAGCCACCGGTCAAGCTGCCAGACGAGGGGGAATACCTCCCGCACCGAATCCACCTCCGCCCGGCGCGCCGAACGGCCGGGGGAGGCGGGCTCAGGCTGCTCGTGCACAGTCGTCCCCGGCGGGCGTCGCTGAAGGTGTTCCGATACGGCGCCCTGGAGGGCCCTGAGGATGCCCTTCATCATGGCAACGTCGCCGGTCTCCTGACTGCACAGTTCGGCGAAGGCGTCGGCTCTTGTCCGCAGGAGCGGGAACAGGGCGGTCTCGTCTTCGGTCTCCTGCTGTTGCGGGTGGGCGTTGGCCTCTGACTCAAGCCGGAAGAGCGGGCCCTCCGCCATGACCGGCGAGGACGTCCCGGGAGTCTCCTCCGGCGCCGGCTCTCCGTCGCCTGCTGCGGCCTCGGTGCTGACGGTGGCCGGCCGGTCTTCGTGCAGGCAGTCTGCGGCATAGCGCATGAACCTGTGCAGGACGTGTTCGTCGAACACGCCCGGCATGTCCGTCGCCATCGTATTGAGGGCGCGGTAGTAGGTCACGGCCGGTCCGTAGGGCCGGTGGCTGGTGAGCGCATCGAAGACGTCAATGGCCCGGGCTGCTCGGGCGAAGGCGTCGATGGACTGCGTCGTTCGGCCGTCGGGGTAGCCGTTGCCCGCGGCGTTCTCGTGGTGTTGGGCGATGATGCGCTGGGCCATGGTTGCGCGGCGCATGAAGGGGCGCGACATCTCGACGCCCTGCCGGGGATGGCGGGAGACCCTGGCGAACTCATCGGCCGTCAGTTTGCTCGGCTTGGCGAGTATCTCCTCCGGCACCAGTGCCTTGCCCAGGTCGTGCAGCGCGCCGCCCACGGCTATCTCGGCAAGGAGCTTCCGGTCCTCCACGTGCATCACGTCCCTGGCGAAGCCCGCCAGCAACACCGCTACGTTGACGCTGTGCGTGTGGGTGTTGTAGTTGACCGGCGCGCAGTCGAACATGTGGCGACTGGCCCACCGGTGCGTCAGCACGACCCGCACCATGGCCTGGACGAGCCCCTGGACTTCCTCGTAGTGCTCGCGCGCCTCCGGGTCGCCCAACAGGCGGGACACGGCCCGGCACGTCAGCATGTAAATCCACTGGGCCAGGTGCCCCTCGGGCAGCTCATTCTGCTCCAAGAGCCGGGGCAGATGGAGTTGCACGTAGTCGAGACAGCGCTCGCGGTCGTCGCCGTGGATGTAGAGCCGTTCGACGCCTTCTGTCTCCAGCCTTTCCCAGGTGTTCAGGTAAATCGGCTCGTGGGCGGGGCGGAAAAGACGAAGGCTCTCCCCGTCCCCGCCCAGCGCGTAGAGGTCGAATGGGGGCACGGTGCTGGCCTGGAGAATCTGCGGATCGATTCCCAGGGCGTGAACGTCGTCCGTGGCGACCTTGCTTTCCATGGCTCCTCTGTATCGTTCACGCTGCTCTGCAGCAACCTCCTCCCGGGTAGCCCCCGGCGTCTGGGTAGCCCCCGGCGTCTCGCCGGGGGTGCCGCCGGGGGAGACGCCCGACGCTACCGATGAAGCTGCTGCAAGCACGCCCTCACGCGATTATCAACAGGGCCGGGCGCCATCTTCAAGACAAAAGCGCCAGAACGTCCCTGGCGGCCTGCAGTGCGGCTGAGAGCCGTTCACGAGTGCTGCAGTTTTTTCCCGGACGGCGGAGGGTTTTTCCGCCTTCCCGGCGCTGCACCCAACCTGCCGCCGCGAGGCGCAGGCCCGTTTGAGGCCCGGAATGCAGCCTGTCCGGCCCCCGCCCCGCGTCTGTGTGATTCACCTGCGACTATGACAGAGCAGTTTCCGTACCACGTCGAGCACCCCTCAGGCGGCGCACGCGGGACGTTGCGATCTACATCACCGGTTGCCAAAGGGAACGCCTTCCGGTCTTGGCGGGCGGTGGAGAACCGGCGGGAGCGGTCCCGGGTGGGGGACATGCGGGGTTTGGGCGCCCCGAAGGCCGTTGCTGGTATGCCCTTTGCATACTGGCCCGGTCTGGCCGGTTCCCCCCTACCCGTTGACGGGGAAGTGAGTCATGGGCGATCTGCACACTGCGCGGGCCGAGGCGGAGGCGCTCTACAGCGCCGGGAAAGCCGAGGAAGCGCTTGCACGCTATCGGGCGCTGCTGGACGAGCACCCGGACGACGCCGGCCTGCTCAACGACGTCGGCACGGTCTGCTTTGCGATGGGGCGGGTCCCCGAGAGCGTCGACTGGTACCTGAAGGCCCTTCAGGTGGACCCTGACGACGCGGCCGCTCGCAAGAACCTGGCGACCGTCGCGCAGACGCAGGGGCTCTCGCTCCCCGAGCTGCAGGCCAGGGCGCGGCAGGGGAACCCGGAGGCAGCCGTGCCGCGGAAGCAGCAGGCGGCGCCCGCGACTGCGCCGGAGGGCCCGGGGCTAAGGTACATCTATCCCCTCGGGCGTCAGCCCGGCAGGGAGCACACGCGGCGGGCGCGGATCTTCACCGACCCCCGCTGCAACGTGCGCTGCCGGTTCTGCTACTACGTCAACCGGCACGCCGAGGCGTGGCCGGCCAGGCTCATCGAGCGCCAGATCGATTTCGCAGCGCGGGCCGGGATGCGGGACGTCGATTTCTCCGGCGGCGAGTCATCCATGAGGAGGGACTTCGTCGACCTGGTCGCGTATGCGGCTCAGTACGGCTTCCGGAGCGTCTGCACCCTGACGAACGGGTGGAAGTTCGCCGACGAAGAGTTCATGGCGAGGGCCGTCGAGGCGGGCCTGACGGAGATCCTGTTCTCCGTCCACGGTTACGACGAGGAGAACCACGACTGGCTCACGCAGGTCAAGGGCTCGTATCGCCGGATACTGAGGGCCATCGAGCTGGCCCACGAGCACGGCCTGACCGTGCGGACCAACACGACGGTGACGCGCGCCAACTTCGAGAGGCTGGACGAGCACGCCCGCTTCATCCGGGACACGGTCCGGCCGTGTCAGGCGAACCTGATCCTGTTCAACGAGTTCTCCGAGGCGGGCAGCATCGCGGACCAGTTCTCGGTCAGGTATTCCGAGGCGGCCGGGCCGGTCAGGGCGGCCGTGGACGTCCTGAAGGACAGCGTGCCCTACGTCAACGTGCGCTACGTGCCGTTCTGCTTCATGCAGGGCTACGAGGAGCACGTCTGTGACTACGCGCAGAAGATATACGACCCCTTCGAGTGGTCCCAGAGGATGCTCGCCCTCTGCCAGAAGGCGTTCATCGAGGCGCCGATGCGCTACTACGGGTACCTGGCGGACACGCTGGACCGGTTCAGCCAGAGCCTCGACCTCGACCCCGCCTGCATCTCCGACCACCTCGCCGACGACGTCTTCGTCACGCGCAACCGCTACGGCTACGTGATGGCCGAATCGTGCCGGGAGTGCCGGTACTTCCACGTGTGCGACGGCGTGGAGCGCGAGTACTCGGCCCAGGTCGGCCTGGGCGAGCTGAAGCCCGTCGCCGGCGAGAGGATGACGGATCCGCTGGCGTTTCGCGAACACTTCTACGACGGCTACGAGAGGCACCTGCCCGCCAGGCCGGCGGGCGGGAGAGGCGCGCCGACCCGCGCCGTCCGGGCTACCGGACGCGCCGGGACGGTCTCCGTCCTGATACCCACGTACCAGAGGAGCGCCGTCCTTGCCGAGTGCCTCCGGTGCCTGGCGCAGCAGGAGATGGACGCCGGCCGGTTCGAGGTGCTGGTCGTCGATGACGGCTCGACGGACTCGACGCCGGAGGTGGCGGCGCAGTATGCCGCCGACCTGGACCTGAAGTATATCCGGGGCGAGCACGCCGGTGCGGCGGCAGCCCGCAACCTGGGCATACGCGAGGCGAGCGGCGACCTGGTCGTGATCATCAACGACGACACGCTCGTCGAGCCGGACTTCCTGGAGCAGCACTACAGGCTGCACGAGGTCTTCGGGTGGAACGACAAGACGGTCGTCCTGGGCAACAGGCGGTTTCCCCCCGCCCTGCGGCACCTCGTGATGAATTACCTGTTCGAGAACGTCCCGCTCTACAACGCTCTCCACGAGATGCCGAGGGGCTGGTACAACTACAGGCGATTCATCACGTTCAACCTCAGCGCCGTCAGGGCCGGATTCCTGAAGTACGGCGTCTTCGACACGGGCTTCCCGTCCGCGCTGGTGGAGGACATAGAGCTGGGGCTTCGCTGGCAGCTCAGCGGCGCCAAGGTGTTCTCTGAGCCGCGCATCATGGGCTACCACAACCATCGCATGACGGTGGCGGGCTGGGACAGCCACATCGTCCGGCTGAACCAGAACAGGCGGGTCATGTACGCCAAACACCCCGAGGTGAAGCCCGCGCGGTTCTTCATGGACGCCGACGAGGGGCAGATGCGGGCCTTCGTCGAGAGAAGCGCCCCGCACATGGAGCGGTTCCGGGGGGAGCTGGAGCGCATCGAGGGCGAGAACGTCCTCGAGATCGTTGGCCGCACGTTCATGGGCAAACGGGTCGAGAGCGTCGAGTGCTTCCTCGGGATCGTGAGGGAGATGGTGCCCCACTACAAGCCTTACAGGGCGTATCGCCAGCATCTGGACACGTGCTGTGCGGCCAGGGGAGTGCCGGCCTGACGCGGGCGATAGAGGCGGATACAGAGACAACGGCGGATAGGGGTCCATGAGCGAATCCGAAGCGGCGCGCGCCGGGGCGCAGGCCTTGTACGAGGCGGGCGACCTGCGCGGCGCGCTCAGAGAGTACCAGCGATTGCTCGACCGCTGGCCGTGCGACGCGGAGCTGCTCAGCGACGCGGGCGCCGTGTGCTTCGCGTTGGGGCGGACCCGGCAGGGCGCCCGATACTTCGCGAAGGCGCTCGAGGTGGACCCCGAGCACGCCGAGGCGCGGGAGAACCTCTCGGCCGTCTGCCAGGCGATGGGTTGGGACGCGAGGGCCTTTCACAGCCCTGCCTGCGAGGTCGCCGCGCCGGGCGGGCGGGGCCGTCCCGAGGTATCGGTAGTGGTGCCCGTGCACAGCCGGCTCGACGTGGTGGCGCGCTGCCTGGATGCGCTGGCCGCCCAGACGCTCCCGATGCGCGCGTACGAAGTGCTGGCCGTGGCGAACGGCGTGCGCGGGCAGGCCATGTCCGACCTGCGGGCCCTGCTGGCCGAACATGGCAAGCGGTTCGGCGAGCGGCTGCGGCTTGTCGAGGTGGAGCAGGCCTCCATCCCGCTGGCCCGCAACGCCGGCATCGAGGCGGCCGCCGGGCGGATAGTGCTGCAGATGAACGAGGACACCATCCTGCCCCCGAGGGCGCTGGAGCGACACCACGCCGCCCACGAGGGGTTCGGTTTCTCGCCCGAGTGCGTCGTGATCGGCGGCCGCCAGTTCCCCGAGCCCTACAGGAAGAGCCTGTTCAACTACCTCTATGAGAGCGTGCCGCTCTATACCCCGCTGCACCGGCCGGCGCCGTCGCGCCGGTGCACGGGCCGGTGGTTCGTCACGTGCAACCTGAGCTGTCTGAGGGAGGCGTACGCCCGATTCGGGGTGTACGACCCCGCCTACGATTGGGGCAGCGACACGGCCCTGGGGCTGCGGTGGGAGCGCGAGCACGGGCTCAGCTTCTACCTGCGCACGGACATCGTGAGCTACCACCTGCACTGGCTCTCGTTCGACTCGTGGCGGGAGAACTGCATAAGGCGCGTTCCGACCGCGCTGCGCCTGGCGACGGGGCTGTCCCCGGACGAACTGCCCCCGGAGGTTCACGCAAGGGTCGTTGACAACCTGGAGCTGTTCAGGATGGACATGGCCGCCTTCGAGGCCGAGATGCGACGCATCGAGCGCGACTTCACCGGCCCCGATGACTTCGGACCGGATACGTTCATGGGAGAGACGGTGCGGGACATCGAGGAGTTCGACGAGCGCCTCCGTCCCGTTATCGCCAACTACAAGCAGCGACTGCACCTGACGGAACTCCGCGAACTGCTCAAGCGGAAGCGGAAGTGGCAGCCCGAAGGGCGCGTGCGGGCGTGAGCACGAGGGAACCGAACAAGACCCGGGCGGGGACAACGTCGTGAGCACGATCGAGCAGCTTGAGGCGGACGCGCAGTCGGCCTATGCGAGGGGCGACCTGCCAAGGGCCGCCGAGGCCCTGGGGCAACTGCTTCGCCTGCGGCCGGACGATCCCGAGGTCCTCAACGACCTGGGCGCGGTCTGCTTCGCCGCGGGCCGCGTCCCGGACAGCATACGCCACCTCAGGAGGGCCGTGCAGTTGGACCCGCGCCACCGCCAGGCCCGCTCGAACCTGCTGGAGGCCTGCCAGGCGGCCGGCCTGTCCCCGGAGGCCGTTGCCGAAGGGCCGGCCTGTCCCGGCGCCGAAGCAAACGAGGCGGCCGACGGCAGCCCGTGGCGCGTGACATTCCTGGACCCGGTTGCTTACAGCCTCCTTCCCTTGTGGCAGGCAATCAGAAGAAGGGCCGGCGTCAGGTGCCAATGGGCTGTGACCAGAGAGCCGGCCTCCCGCGACATGCTCAGGGCTCTCGGCGCTGAGGAGGTGATTCTCACTTCAGCAGATCCGCGCGGGCCGGAGCTGGCCAGGTTCGTCGAGCCCCTGCGCAGCGACGTCATCATATCCTCCACCTGGGGGAGGGCCGACACGATCCCCTCCCCGGTTCCCAAAGTCCAGACCTTTCACGGCCTCTACGACAAGCGGTATTACCTGAAGGCGGGCCTGGTGCGGAAGTATGCCCTCCTGCTTCTCCCAAGTCATTTCCACAAAGTGCTTTATGTCAAGCACGGACTGCTGGCGGAGGACGACGCGCGACTCAAGGTCATCGGGTGGCCGCGCATAGACTGCTTTGCGCGACGGCAGGGCGTCGACCGGGAGCGGGTGTGCCAGAGGTTCGGGCTCGACCCCACGAGGCGCACGGTGTTCTATGCGCCCACCTGGGCGAAGTACGGCGTGCGCGGCATATTCTGCCGCTGGTTCGAGCGGCAGTTCCAGGTGTTCGCCCGGCTGTGCGAACACGTCGGCGCGCTCGGCGCGAACCTGGTCATCAAGTTCCATCCGCTCTTCCAGAAACAGGTTTGCACGAAGCCGGGATTCTGGAGGACGTTCCTGCACGCGGTCGACCAATACGAGCACGTCCGGTGGCTTGATGCCGACCAGAACGAAGACCCCCAGCAGTTGCTCCACGTGACCGACGTGCTGATCACCGACCTGTCGAGCATATTCGCGGACTTCCTGACGCTGGACAGGCCCGTGGTGTTCATCGAGCCCCAGTTCGACATCTGGGAGTCCACGGAGATATTCTCATCCTCGCGGCCGGGCTTCATCGTGGAAGAGCCCGAGGAGCTGATGTACGCCATCAGTGACTCGCTCGAGAACCCCCGCAGGTTCGAGCACGAGAGACGGCGCGTTTTCCGCAGGCTCGTCTGGCGATTTGACGGTCTGGCGGCCGAGCGCGGGGCGGACGAGGTGATGGAGTTCCTGCGCAAGAGAGTCCCTCAACCGGCGGCGCCGGGCTAGCCGGAAGGAGAGCACCATGAATCGGGAAGCAGAAGGACTCACGGCGGTTATTCTTGCCGCCGGCGTCGGGTCGCGCCTCGGAAAGTCCTACCCGAAGCCCCTCACGATCCTGCACGACGGCGCCTCGATCCTGGAACAGTTGCTCGGGAAACTGGACCCCTACGTCGGGGCTGACAACGTCTGGATCGTCGTCGGCTACAAGAAAGGGCTCATAATGGAGGAATTCCCGAGCAACGTTTACGTCTACAATGACCGTTTCAGCGCCACCAACACGGCCAAGAGCCTGCTGCGGGCCGCCTCAAAGTGCTCGGGGCACGACCTGCTGTGGATCAACGGGGACGTGGTGCTCGACGAAGCCGTGATCGCGCAGGTGCTGGACGCTCCCGGCAGCTCCGCTGCCGTGGCGCCGGGCCCCGTGGGGGACGAAGAGGTCAAGTACATAACCGACGGCGTCGGCGCCATCCGTCAGATATCGAAGGCGGTATCGGATGCGGAAGGCGAGGCCGTCGGAGTCAACCTGATAAGGGCCGCCGATCTCAGCACGTTCGTCTCGTGCCTGGAGCGGTGCGCCGACGACGATTACTTCGAAAGAGGCATGGAGCTGGCCATTGACGAAGGGGTGCGGGTCCAGGCGGTGGATATCTCCGCCTGCAGATGCGTGGAGATCGATTCACAGGAGGATCTGGACCGTGCCCGGGGGCTTTGGCGCGCCCGCGCGCGCCAGCCTGCGGCGATTGCGTCCATCAGCGGCTCACGCCGCCGGATGGTGGCCGACGCTCGGCCGGCATGACGGACGCTCCGCCGCCCCTGTGCTGTGTGAGGTCACAGACAAAGGAGAATCTCGTTGACTCCGAGAGTCACCGTCCTGACGCCCACTTACAACCGCCCCGAGTATCTCCCGGAGGCGATCCGCAGCGTGGTCGCCCAGCAGTTCACCGACTGGGAGATGCTGGTCATCAACGACGGCGGCGTGGACGTGCGGGCGGCCGTCGAGGCCGTCGGCGACGAGCGCGTGCGGTACCTCAACCGCGACCGCAACTGCGGCAAGGCCGCCTGCCTGAACGTCGGCCTTGAGGAGGCCCGCGGCGAATACGTCGCCTACCTGGACGATGACGACTTCTGGTATCCCACGCACCTGGCCGCGCTCGTGCGCGCGCTGGACGGCGACCCGGACGTCGGGGCGGCCTACTCGGACCTCTACAAGGTCTTCATGGCAAGGGACCAGGAGGGCCGGCGCTTCCCGCTCGAGAAGCGCGTGGACGTCTGCCGCGATTTCAACCGCCTCTTCATGTTCTACTTCAACCACACGCTCCACGTCAGCCTGATGCACCGCAGGGACCTGGCGCTGCGCGTGGGCGGATACGATGAAGACGTCCGCGTGCTGATCGACTGGGACCTGACGCGCAAGCTCTGTTTCTACACCGACTTCCACCACGTGCAGGCGGTGACCGGCGAGTACTGCGTGCCGATCACGCGCTCGGACCGCATCTCCGAGGTCCAGCGCCTGGACCCGGAGAGCTTCCTGCACAACAAGCGGCGCGTCCGGGCGGACCTGCCCCCCGAGCCGTGGCCGAAGGTGCAGAGGGTGGCCGTGGTCCTGCCCCTGAAGCGCTGGGACGAGGGGGAGCTGGAGGTCGTCCGCTGCCTCCTTGACAGGCTGGACTATCCCTGCCGCATGGTGCTGGTGGACTGCGCGGGGGACCGGGACGGGGCCTCCTGTCGGGCCGCGCTCGGGCCGCTGGCCGAGCTGAGGAACGTCCGGGTGGTCCCCGCCGGGGACTGCCCGTTGCGGGACGCCTACCGGGCGGGCGTGGAGAGCGTCGACGCGGACTACTATTACCTGCCGTCGGAGCACCTGCGCCGCGACGTGGAACTGCGGTTGATCCAGGCGGTGCCCTATCTGAACGGCAATGACTGCGCGGGGGTGCGCTGGGACGCCGACGGGGCCGAGGGGCGGCCGTACGACGTCGTGCTGACGCGGGAGGCGGTCCTGCCGGCGCTGGCGGGCGATCCCGACGACGTGCGCGGCGTCCACACGCTGGCCGAGGACTGGATACCGGAGGCGTTCGAGGCGGACTACCTGATGCACTTCGCGGCGGCGTGCGAGCTGGAGGGCAACTACCGGGCCGCCCGGGAACTGCTGGAGCGCGCCGCCCGGCTCGAGCGAGGCGCGGCCTGCAACGCCTACCTGGTCCAGCAGGCGGCCAGGATCGCCTTCGCCGTCGGCGATCTCGACCCGGCGGAGCAGATGTGCCGCGGGCTCATCCAGGCGGGCTATGAGGCCGACAACTGGGTCAGACTCGGCCAGATATGCCAGCGCAAGGGGGACACTGGGGCGGCCGCCGACGCCTATCGCCGCGGGCTCGACCTGATAGGGCTGCGGGACGAGGACGTGTACGGCGACGCATTCCCCATAGCGGGCGACGTGGACCTGGACGCCTTCCGCGCCACGGCGGGCCTGGGGGAGTGCCTGCTCGAACTCGGCCGGCCCGGGGAGGCGGCCGAGGCCCTGCGCAAGGCGACCCGCCTCCGCGCGAACAGCGGGCGGCCCCACGCCGCGCTGGGGCGCATGTTACTGGACGCCGGTGAGCCGGACCGGGCGGAAGGGGCGTTCGTTGAGGCCGCCCGGAGAGAGGAGTCGGGCGTGCCGGCGGCCGTCAGCGCGGGCCTGGCGCAGGCGCGCGGGCTGCGCGGGGACAGGGCGGGCGCCCTGCGGCACTGGCGCGACGCCCTGGCGGCGGAGCCGGACAACGCGGGCTACCTGGCGGGGGTCGTGGAGGCGGGCCGGGACATCGTGCCGGCCCGGGAACTGGAGGCGCTCTACAGGGCGTTCCTGGCACGAAGGCCCGGTCACGTGGGGGCCATCATCGGGCTGGCGACGCTCTGCCTCGCCTGCGGACGGGCCGAGGAGGCCGCCGATCTCGTCGGAGGGGCGCTGCTGCTCGAGCCCGCCCACGTCGAGGCCCGGCGGGTCCTTTCGGCAGCCCGGAGGGCGCTGCGCGTTCAGGGACGCGCCCGAGCCTGAATCACGCGCTGTAACGCGCGGGGGCGGGCGTGTCATCGGCGATGGTCACGTCTGCCTGCGTCGCCACCTCGTCCCATGCTTCCCGCAGGTCGCTCAGTATCCTGATGCAGGCGAGGATCTTGCCCTCTGACCGCTCGATGTTGGCCTCGTTCAGCGTGCGATAGATGAAGTTGTAGATCGATCGCAGGTCGTTGGCTATCTCTGGCGCGGCTTCGACGTTCAGGCAGTTGTTCAGCTCGGCGACGATATCCTGAGCCTTGCCGATGTAGACGCCTTTGAGGGCGTAGTCCCCTTCCTGGAGTTTTTCAGAGGCCACTCTGAGGAACTTGACCGCCCCGTCGTAGAGCATCACGATCAGCTTGCCCCGCTGCTGCGTGCTGATGGAGGTCTCACGGTACCTTTCGGCTGCGTCCATTGCTCCGGTCCCTCTATGCTAAAGGTATGGTCATTCCTGGTTCGCCCAGGCCAGGGAGTCCGTCATGCTGGTGACCCAGTCCTGGGTGCCCTGCAACTGTGTGAGGAGTTGCTCCAGGGCGGCGTATTTCGCCACCAGCCTCTCTCTGAGTTGTTCCAGTCTCTCTTCCTCCGCCTCTATTCGGTCGTCGATCTGGCCGACTATCTCCGAGTAGCTCTCGTCGATGTTGTGCAGGATGCCCTCGGTCGGGTCGAGCACCTCCTCCAGCAGGTCGCCGATGGCCCCGGCTATCCCTTGCGTGACCCGGACGACGGCGGTCTGCGTGGTCGAAGATCCGTCCCAGACGCACTTGACCCAGAGCGAATCCTCCGGGTTGTCGGTCGTCCCGGTCAGGTACTGGCCGTTCAGGGTGGCGTCCCGGAACGTGGACTCGGTGGTCAGCTTCATGCGGCCGCCGATCAGGTTCCCGCCGGCGTCGAAGTCGGCCTCGATGTCGTAACTGCCGGGCGTCGTCAGTGTCTCGCTGGCCTGGTAGAAGGTCAGGTAGTCGCTGTCCGAATAACCTCTGAAGTTGTTTGAGAAGAGCCGGATGACCGCCTCGAAGTCGTCGGCCAGCGCCTCGTCCAACTTTTCGTCGTCGATGGTCAGTGTGCCGAGGGCCAGTTCATCGTCCGTGCGGCCGACGCTCTCGATGCCCACCTGGCCCAACTGGGCGTAGGTGTCCACGCCGTCCTGGAAGCCGGGGGCGAGGTTGATGATGATGTCCCGCAGCCGTGACTCGATGAGGCTGGCCGCGTAGTTGCCCAGCAACACGCCGGCCTGTTCTGTGTCCGCGTTGTAGTCCGTGCTCTCGTTCAGGAACTCCTTGACGGCGTTGTAGGCCTCTACGAAGGCTTCGATCTTCTCCTTGACGCCTTCGGGGTCCCCGCCGACCGTTATGGAGACGGGCGAGCCGTCCGTCTCGTCTTTCAGCGTAAGGGTCACGCCCGGTATGACTCCCGTGACGCTGTTGGTCTCTCTCTCGATCCAGCCCGAGGCGGGATACCCGTCGATGCGCAACTGGGCGTTCTGCGCGCTCTGGTTCTCGGTGAAGTCCGTGTCCTCGAAGGTGAACTTCCGCCCGCCCTCCAGTTGCGTGACGTAGGCGTCGGCGGCGTAGTCGTTGCTCAGGCCCGTGCTGAAGGTGACGGTGTTGTTGACGGTGTCCACGGCCGAGACCGTCAGTTCCTCGTAGTTGCTCCCATCGGCGATGACAACGCTCTTGCCGACCTGGAAGTGGGAGGCGTCGTCCACCGACACCTCGGTCTCGCCGGTTGACGCGCCCGCGCTCAGCCCGCTGCCCACGCCGCGTGGCGTGACGTAGGCGTTCTCGCCCGTGGACATTCTGTCAGCCAGGGCCCAGCGCAGGTCAAGCGTGTCGCCGGCTATGGAGTCGATGATGTGGTACTCGGCAGGGCTGTCGTCGTCGTCGATGATGACGGCCTGGTACTGGTCGAACGCCGAGACGTCGTCCATGTCCACGGACGTGCTCCCGGCGTTCTCCGTGCTCGTCAGCGTGCCCCAGTCGCCGGCCAGGGTCGTGGAGCCCGCGTCGATGGCGATGGTGTAGTCGGCGCCCGTGTCGTCGCCGCGCAGGACCAGGTGGTGCGAGGTTGCGGTATCGGAGCCGTCGTCCAGGATGGACGCGCTGACGCCGGGGTTGTTCGAATCGTTGTTGATCAGGGCGGCCAGGTCTTCCAGCGTCGTCCCGTCGGCCACCTCCAGGGTGATGCTCTCATCGCCGTAGGAATAGGCGAAGTATTGGGCGGCGCCGCTGTTGTTGACGACGGTTTCGTCCTCGTCCACGCCGCTGTGGATCTCTACCTCGGCGTCGGCGAGCTGGTTGATCTCTATCGAGTAGTTGCCGGGGGCGGCGCTGCCGGACGCGGTGGCGTCCACCGTGTCTTCGTCGCTGCTCTGGACGCTGTACGAGCGCAGTTCGGCGGCCGTGTCCATGTCTTCGACGGCGGATTGCAGGTCGACCAGGAGGATGCTGATGGCGTCGAAGGCGGTCTGCTTGTTCTCCCAGGAGTCCTTCCAGTCCTCCAACGGCTCGATGACCTGGCGTTCGCGCGCCGCTATCTGGTAGTCGATGATCATCGACCAGTCGACGCCGGTGCCGATGCCGGAGAAGTTGACCGAGCCCATCGAGGAAATCCTTTCCCGATGCAGGAAACGCTTTCCAGCCGTCGGCGGGGGCCAGGACCCCGATTTCGGCCTTCAGGGGGCGTCTCGACCCCATTCAGGGGGAGGGGACGGCCGCGCCGGCGGGAGGTTTTGCAAAGCGTGTGCCGCCTAATTGAAAACGGCCTCCCACGAATGGGAGGCCGCTCTCATCATGCGCCCGTGAACGACTAGCCGCCAAGCAGCGTCAGGGCCATTGAGGGCAGCATGTTGGCCTGTGCGAGCATGGACACACCGGCCTGAGCCAGAACCTGGTTCTTGGTCAGCTGGGCCATCTCCCATGCGACATCCACGTCCGAGACCTGGGACTCGGCTGCCTGAATGTTCTCCCGCTGGATCTCCAGGTTCGCGACCGTGTTCTCCAGCCGGTTGATCATTGCGCCGAAGTGGGCGCGAGCCGTGTCCTTCGCGGTTATCGCGGAGTCGAGGGCGCTCGAGGCAAGGGCGGCCTGTGCGCTGGCCTGTGTGGAAACGGCCAGGCTGCTCAGCCCCAGGGCGCTCGCCGTCAGGTCCTGCTGCGTGATGGTGTAGTAGTCCTTCGTGGACTCGTTCCCAGTGCCGAAGTGGATCGTGATCGTGCTGCTCGCGTTCAGCCCGTACGTATCGTTGAAGCTGGTCGCGTTGGCAATACGCTCGATCTCGTTGCGCATCTGGGTGAACTCGCTGTTCATCAACGTCCGCTGGGCGTCGGTGTAGGTGCCGGTGGCCGCCTGCATCGCCAGCTCTTTCATACGAATCAACTTCTCGTCTATGACCTGCGCAGCCCCGTCGAACGTCTGGAGCATCGAGACCGCGTCGTTCGCGTTCCGGATGCCCTGACTCAGACCCGCGATGTCGGAGCGCATCAGTTCGCGGACGGCCAGACCGGCGGCGTCGTCGTCCGCGCTGTTGATCCGGAGACCGGATGACAGCGCGTTGATTGACTCCGACAGGGTCCGGTACGTGGCCGAAAGGTTCCTGTGGGCCATTTGCGCAGCCATGTTATGGTTGATCACAAGACCCATGGCTTACAACCTCCGAAAGAGTCCCAGAATGTCAGACACGATGTCCCACGGTCGGACGATACGGAGACGCCCGCCGTCAAGTAAGGAGGTTCAGGCTCGAGCTACCTCTATCTACATTTTCGGAGGATCGGGCCGGGACTTTAGGCCTTTTTTGGGAAGATGCGTCCTGCGGGGGGGGCTTCAGCCCTGCGGATCGAGCCCGTAGCGCCGGATCTTCTGCCACAGCGTCGTGCGGTTGATGCCGAGGATCTCTGCGGACTTCGTCTTCTGCCACCCGGTTGACTCCAGAACCTTCTGGATGAGCCGCTTCTCCATGCTCTCCAGGGACTCCAGCCGGGGGCTCACCGTCGGCAGCGCCGGCTCGGCCCCCGGGAAGGGGGACAGGACCAGGTTCTCCGCCTCGATTGTGGGGCCCCAGCCCAGTATGACCGCCCGTTCGATGACGTTGCGCAGCTCGCGCACGTTGCCCGGCCAGTCGTACGCCATCAGCCGCTCCATGGCGTCCGGGCTGAAGCCCGTGAAGCGTTTGCTGCAGCTCCTGGCCAGGCGTTCCAGGAAATGGCAGCCCAACACGGGAACATCCTCGGGCCTCTCCCGCAGGGGGGGGATGTGGATTGCGAAAACGTGGAGCCGGTAGAAAAGGTCGCGCCGGAACTCTCCTTCCTCCACCATCTTCCACAGGTCCCGGTTGGTGGAGGCGATGACGCGGCAGTTTGCCTCGATGTTCTGAGTGCCCCCGACGCGCTTGAAGGAGCGTTCCTCCAGGACGCGCAGGAGCTTGGACTGGAGCTTCAGCGGCATCTCGCCGATTTCGTCCAGGAATATCGCGCCCCCGTCGGCCGCGCCGAACAGGCCCTGGCGCGTCTCGATGGCTCCGGTGAAGGCGCCCTTTTCGTGCCCGAAAAGCTCCGCTTCCAGCAGTGACTCGCTCAATGCGGCGCAGTTGACGTCCACAAAGGGCGCCTGCCGGGCCCGGTCGGAGAGCCTGAACGTTGCGCGGGCGACCAGCTCCTTCCCCGTGCCGCTCTCGCCCTGGACCAGCACCGTGGACTGGTCGAACTGGCTGACCATCTGGATCTTCCGGTAGACGTCCTTCATGGCGGCGCTGACGCCGATGAGGCACCAGTCGGGCGCCTCCACGCGGATGCCGTCTTCTGCCACCTTGCGCAGGTGGTGGCCAGTGGCATTCGGGCCCAGCGCGTCGTCGACGGCGTCCCTGACGTCCTTGAGCGAGAAGGGCTTCTCGATGAAGCGGCACGCCCCCATCCTTGTGGCCCGCACGGCCTTCTCGACGTCGGCGTGTCCGCTTATGACGATTATGGGCGTGGCGCTGTTGCGCTTCTGGGCTTCCCGGATGAGGTAGAAGCCGTCCTTGCCGGGCATCTTCAGGTCGACCAGGACTACGTCGGGCAGGTGGTCGTCCAGTTCCCTCAGCCCGTCGTCCGCAGTGGCGGCCGAGTGTACCGTGTATTCGTTGTCCTGGAGGTAAACGCCGATGCTCGTGCGGATCGTCTCGTCGTCGTCCACCAGGAGTATGCTGCCTGGCATTGCGGTCCTCTAACAGTGCTTGGCGGCGCTGCGTCGAACGTCAGTCCTCGCGATTGTATGAACACCGTCAGAGCAAAGTCAATCCCGTGACCCGATCCGACCCCCTGTGTGGCTGCAAGTTGCGGTGGAGAAGGGGAAAAGGGAGACTAATGTGACGGGCGAGTTTTCCGAAAAAAGACTTAGGGATGTGTGCGCCGCCTTTTCTGGCATGGTTTTGGCTGTTTGTCCCCGCAAAGGGAGGCGAGCGGATAATGATCGACGAAATCGTGGGCCCGGCCCACGGCGAGCCCGGCCGTGTCAATCGCAGCGCGAAGGCCAAAGCGCGTTCGGCCGACAGCAGTGCCGCCGCCACGGACAGCAGCCATGCGCCCGAAGTCGAAGTGTCCGGTGACCTGCGCCAGCTCATCGAGCGCGTGAAGCAGGCCGAAACCTTCCGTAAAGATCGCGTCCATGAGGTCTTAGAGAAACTGCAGCGAGGCGAGCTGGTCACCTCGGAGACCGTGCGGGAGGCGGCCGAAAGGATCCTTCACGAGGGGCCGTGATGGCGCACAACAGGTTCCTCGGAATAGTGTTCGAGTGCTGCCGCGCTTACGGGCGCATCTACCGGGGGCCGGACGGCGGCGCTTACGAAGGCCGGTGTCCCCGCTGTGGCCGCAAGGTCCGCGTCCCGATAGCGCCCGGCGGCACCAAGCGGCGCTTCTTCGCTGCCTACCCACGCCGCGTCGGATGACGGCGATGCATCTGTCAACGCCCGTTGGATATCCAAACGCCTCCAAGCCCTTCTTGCGGCGCGTTTTCTGATAGGGGCGGAATTTTTTTCCCGTCCTTTTTGCGCCCACGGCGCACCCACGCCCCCCCGTGTCCCTGCTGCGCCGTCCGTCGGCCTTAATGGCTCCATCCCGGTGCAGAGCGTTGGCAGAGTTTTTGCACACCGCCCACACCCGTGGTCTTTGTGCGTCCCCGGTTGCCTGCGCGCGACCGGCCGGTCCGCACACTCATTGAAAGCAGGCTGGGCGCGTCACTATGGTAGACGGCCGTCGTGCTGAGATCTGCGCCCGCGGATGAAGGAAAACGCACATGCTGCGAGTTGAGGAGATCGCCAAGCAACTGCTGGCCGACGTGACGGAAGAACGCAAGTGTATCCTGGAAAGGGAGCGCGACGTCCGCGCCCTGGAAGAGACACTGGCCGAGCTGGATGACCGGCTCGGTGGGGCAGCCGGGCTCGACGGGGGCCCGGTGCCGGGCCTGGTCCGCCGGTTGAAGGAGATGACGGCCGACCTGCGCCGGGATTGCGTCCGCGCATGGTCCGAGCGAGTGCAGGACTGGCAGGAAGACCTGGCCAACCTGGGCAAAGCGCTCGGCAAGACGGCCAGCCTGGCCGCCCTGGGGGAGCTGTCGGGCTCTGTGGCCCACGAGATCCGCAACCCCCTCTGCGGGGTCCTCCTGTCGCTGGAAGTCCTCCAGACCAAAATGGACCCTGACGACTCCCGGATGATCATCCTGCGCAACCTCCGCCGGGAGGCGGAGAAGATGGAGAAAGTCGTCACAAACCTGCTCCACTTCGCCCGTCACTACAGACCCAGGCGCGCATTGTGCAACGTCCGCGACGTGGTGGTGGAGACCATGGAATCCATACGGGCGCACCTGGAGAAGAAAAAGATACGGGTCAGGCTGGCGGACGACGACGCGCACCGTCTGGCGGAGATCGACCCCGATCTGATGGAGCAGGTGTTCCGCAACATACTGCTCAACTCCGTGGACGCCAGCCCGGAGGGGGCCGCCGTGGACGTGGAACTGCGGGTGTTCGAGCAGACCGGTGAAGCGGCGGTCGTGTTCCGCGACGAGGGCGAGGGGATGGATAGCCACGTTATGGCGCGCGTCTTCGACCCCTTCTTCACGTCGAAGAACCACGGTGTCGGGCTGGGACTGTCGGTCAGCGATCGAATCGTCGCGGCCCACGCCGGTCGCATTGAGGTCACGAGCCAGCCCGGCCAGGGCGCCACGTTCACCGTGGTCTTCCCCATCCTGGCCGACAGCACCAGGGAAAGGGCCGCTGCATGAGTCGCTCCATGCTGATAGTGGACGACGAGGAGACGATTCGCTGGGCCCTCGGCGAACTCTTCATGGCGGATGGCTGGCAGGTGGACTACGCCGCCGACGGGGACGAAGCTGACCGGTTGGTGGAACTCAACGATTACCACTTCATGATCACGGACCTGAAGATGCCGGGCGTGTCCGGGATAGAGCTGGTGCGCAAGGCGCGGCAGCGCAACCCCCGGGTCGGCGTCGTGATACTGACGGGTTACGCCTCCCTGGAAACGGCTATCGAGGCGCTCCGGCTGCGCGCATGGGACTACGTGACGAAGCCCTTTGACGTGCGTTACCTGAGGGGCCGGGTTGAGGCGTTCGTCAAAGGGGCAGGCGGCTGGCCTGCGGACCACGCCGGGCCCGCGGGCCTGTCGGAGGAGGAACTGGAGGAATGCCCGGGGGGTGCCGTGGAAATACTCTCGCTCCCCAACGTCCACCCCGACGAGCCCGGCCACGACGGGCTGGACCGGGTGAAGGGTCTGCTGGACCATCTCGGGCTGGACGCAGAGCGTTGCAGTGACCTGGTGCAGGTTTGCCTGGAAGCCATCGCCCTGGTCGGCGGCGAGGAGGGCGCTCGTGTGAGTGCCGGTCTGCTGGCCGGGCACCTTGTTCTTGCCGTCTGCGGCGAGGGGGGCCCTGGCAGGGCGGGGGAGGTGCTGGAGCGTGTGCGCGCCGAGCTGGGCGTTGACGCCCGGCTCGTCGGCACTGACGGCGACAGAAGGATTGTCATCTGCCAGAAGATACGCGGATGAAGTACGAAGCGACTCGACGGGATGGACTCTTGCTAGTGCGCGTCTGCCAGAGGGCGCTGGTCCAAAGCCCGGACTGGGAGTCCCTGGAGTCGATGTTCGGCGATGATGTGCGCCTTGTGGCCCTCGATTTGCACGAGCCGAAGTTCGTCAGCAGTCTTTTCTGGGAAGGTTGCATTGAGTTGGGCCGGCGGCTGGCCCAGACCGGCCGGCAGCTCGTCCTGGTGTACCTGGACGACCGCCAGAAGCGGCTGCTGGAACTCGTGGCGGGCGGCGCGCGGTTGCCGGTTCTGGACAGCGAGGAGGACCTGGAAGAGCGCCTCCGGTCGGCTTCGGTGGACCGGCCGTCGGCCGAGGGCGTCACGACCGAAGAGAAGAACATGCTGTGGAGCTGACCATGCCCGACGACCAGGAGACAGATTCCTCTCCCGAACAGGAAGAGGGTGCGGCCCCGGCCGATGAACTGCGCGCCGAGGACGCTGAGGAAGCTGCCCAGGACGCTGAGGAAGCGGTCCAGGACGCTGAGGAAGCGGCCCGGGACGTTGAGGAAGCTCCTTCGGCGGAACCCGCTGACGGTGAAGGCGCCGACGCAGATGCACCTGAGCCGGAAGAAGACGTGGACATTGTTCCGCCGCAGGCTGCCTCGGTCCGGCTCCCCCTGGTGGGGCCGGTGCCCGTGTGGCTGGCCGGCGCGACACTGGCGGTGGCGGTGTTCGCCTTTGCGTTGATCCTGGCGCTGGGTCTGGGCTTCTGGCGCACGACCCCGCCCGAGACGGTTGCCTCGTCGGCGACGGGCGTCCAGGGGCCTCAGCAAGAGCGGCAGGAGCTGATGTCGGTCGAGCGATTGGCACAGATGGACTACTTCGAGTTGATGGACACGGCGGAGCGGGAGTCCAACGTCGGTGATTACGGGACCGCGGCCCAGCTCTACCGTGCGGCGGCCGACCGGGAGGAGGGAGGGGTCACCCGCGTTCTGCTTGCCCGGCAGAAGCTCAGTTCCGTGCTCGCCTGCCTCGGCCGGCACACCGAGACGCTACAGATATGCGATTCCCTGCGTTCCATGAGCCGGCCCGGAGACCAGTTGTGGAAGCACGTGCTTATCACGTCCATCGGCGTGCTCGGCGAGCAGGAGCGCTGGAATGAGTTCTTCTGCCAGGCGCACCTGCTCAGGGCAAACTCCGCCCGCTATGCCGACGAGGCGCTGCTGAATCGCTGGCTGGCCTACATGAGGGCCACGGCAAACGTACGGCTTTACCTGGGGCTTGCCCGGACCGCCAGAACGCTCCACGGCGCCGAGCCGCCCCCGTTCGGACGCGGGGCCTGCACCAGCA
The DNA here is from genome assembly GCA_964592385.1 of uncultured candidatus Brocadiaceae bacterium. Lineage (GTDB taxonomy): Bacteria > Planctomycetota > Brocadiia > SM23-32 > SM23-32 > CAZQEQ01. The sequence continues at coordinate 24,475 of CAZQEQ010000028.1, forward strand.
GGCCGTTGACGGAGAGCGACATAGTGGTCACGACCGGGAAGTACGGGGATTCCAGCCTGCGGTGCGAGTACGAGATGGGCGAGTTGCGGTTGTCGTCTGAGGGCGCGCCGATGGACAAGGTGCTGGCGGCGATCCAGGACGCGACCGGGCTGACGATCGTGTACGACCAGACGGTCCACCATGCCGTGGACGCCTGCCTGGAAGCCATTGCCCCCGAACATGCCCTGACGATGGTCCTGGGGGCGGCAGGGCTCCGGGGCGAGTTCCAGGACAACACGGTCACCGTGGCCAGGTTGGAGCCTCGCCCAGTGTCCGCTGCCGAAGGGCTCAAGACAGCCCTCTGGAGCGCACAGGAATGCCTGATTCTCTATCCCGAGTCGGAGAACGTCGCCGAGGTTTACTATGCGCTGGGCCATCTGTACATGGCGAACGGGGACACGCAGATGGCTCTGGACCAGTTGGAGATACTGACCGATCAGTTCCCGAACTCGCCCTGGGCGGCGTACGCCTACTACGTTGCCGGCAGGACGTGGTATGACCGCCAGGACTGGGGCCGGGCGTCCCGGAACCTGCTGCGGCTGGTCGACGGGTGGCCGGACCATCCTCTGTCGCCTCAGGGCTGCCTCTGGGCGGGCCAGAGCCTGGTGGAGTTGCAGAACTACGACGAGGCGGTCTCGTGCTTCCGCCGGGCGCTCGCGAAAGAAGCCAACGAGCGCCTCGGGCCGCAAATCCTGTACAACATCGCTTTCTGCCTGGAGCAGTCGGGGGCCTCCCCGATGGACGTGGAGGAGAGGTACCTTGAACTGCGTGCCCGGTACCCCCAGACCGAATACGCGCGGCGCGCCGACTACCGCGTGGCGCGCATGGCGCTGGACGCGGGCCTGTACGCGAAGGCGATCGGCCGCTACGAGTTCTTCCTCAGCAACTGGCCGATCGGCACCGACGAGAGTCGCAACGCCTGCCGCGATCTGATCATCGCTTACGGCTGCACGGGCGATGACATCCGTGCCGTGATACTGGGCGAGATAATGTCCGCCACTTTCGGGTACTGCGTGCAGTACTGGCAGGCGCTGCCTGCCCTGCTGGACGCGTGCTCGGAGTGCCACCTCAACGAAATGGCGCTCCAGTTGACCGACCGTTCCCTGGAAGCGGCCGTCGAACCCGCGCGCAGGGAATCCCTGCTGGTGTACCGGGCCCAGGTGCTCATCGAAATGGGCCAGGGCGACCTGGCAGGTGCGGTCCTGGCCAGCCTGCCGGAGCAGATGGAGGACGCCGACCTGCAGGCGCGCAGGCTCCTGTGCGAGGCCCGTCTGTGCTTCTCCCGGGACCCGGCGCGCGCCTTGGCGTTGTGCCGGACGGTTGCCGGCAGCGACTGCTCGCAGCAGTGCCGGGCGTCCGCCCTGCGGCTCATGGGAGAGCATTGCGAGCGGACGAAGCAGTTTGACCGGGCGGCCCTGCTTTACTCCGGCAGCTCCCCCGTAGCGCAGGAGGAAACCGGCTTATGAAGCGGTTAGGCGCGGCGACTGCGCTCGTTGTGCTCCTGGTGGCCCAGGGGGCGCTTTGCCAGGTTCAGCGGGACGAAGAGCACCCCGAGGACCGCCTCCTGCGCACGTTCTACGGCCCGCTGGAGGACCCCAGGGCGGGTGGCCTCTACGAGCCGGCGGCCGCGCTGCTCAACGCGGCCCGGCGCCTGCCGAAGGCCGTGGAGCTGGTGCGCCCGAGCGCTGCCGAGGAAGCCCCCGAACCGCTCCCCCAGACCCAGAAGGCCGAGCCGGTCGAGATACCGGAACCCGCGCAGGAGCAATGGGGCCAGGTGGTGGACATCCCCGTGGTGGGGGAAGAAGACCTGGCGCGCGTCTGCTACTTCGCCGGCCAGTGGCGGGAGGCGGCGGCCATTTACGGGCGCCTGGTCAAGGAGGACCCAGCCGACCTGCACCTGGTGACCATGCTGATGCTGAGCGAGCGAAACGCGGGCAACGTGCAGGACGCCATGACGCTCGCCGCCAGGCTCGGCGCCGAGAGCGAGGGCCACGCGTGGTCCGACTGGATGTTCGAGATGATGGATCTTGCTCAAGACGAAGGCGAGGCGGCTCAATGAACCCTCTTGTCAGACAACTGGCAGGCGCCTACCGCGAGGAGGAGGAGCTGTACCAGCAGATCGTCGCGCTGGTCGAGCGGCAGTGCAGGGCGATAGGCACGGAGCGTGACCCCGCTCAGGTGCTGGATCTGTGCCGGCAAGTGGAGGAGATGATGGCGCGGGTCGAGGCCGTCGAGCAGGCGATTGAGCCGGCCAAGAGGGAGTGGGAAAAGACCAGGCAGGACCCCGGAGGCGAGTTGGACGCCGTCCTGGGATCCGTTCTGGCGCTTATTGACCGCGTGGCCCTGCTGCAGCAGACGGTGCAGCAGAGCCTGATCGATTACGTGAAGGCCCAGAGGCAGGTGACCGAGGGCGCGCAGGCAGCGGTCAGCGCGGGGAAGGCCCGCAAGCTGTATCGCGCCGGTTAGCGAGGACACGCCGCGTGGAACTGGCTGAACAGGAGTTGCAGGCAAGCGCAGAGGAGTTCCGCGCCCTCGAAGAGGCCTTCGCTCATTTCAGCCGGCAGACGGCCCAGCTCAGGGAAGCCTACCTGGAGCTGAAGGGCCGCGCGGAGCGGATCAACCTCGAACTGGAGGCCGCAAACCTCGAGCTGACCCGAAAGGTGCGGGAACTCGACGAGGCCAATAACTTCCAGCGCAGCATCCTGAACAGCATCCCCATCGCGGTGGTCGTGACGGACCTGGAAGGGACGATTCGCACCTTCAACCCCGCCGCCGAGCGGGTGTGGGGCGTTGCGGCGGAGGAGGCGACGGGCCGGCACTTCCGGCAGGTCATGCAGCCGCACGAAGGGCTGCTGGAGGCCGTGCTGGAGGGCCGCTGTCGCCAGGAATCCCGGCGCCGCGAGTTGGACGGCGCCCAGAGGACATCCATCTCCAGCACGGCGTGCCTGGTGGAGAACTCCGATGGTGAGCCCATCGGCGCGGTGCAGCTCGACAGGGACATCACGCGGCTCTGCGCGCTCCGGCTGCAGGTCTATGAGCAGGGCAAACTGGCGGACCTGGGAAAGGTTGCCGCCGGACTTGCGCACGAGATTCGCAAGCCGCTCAACGGCGTCAAGGGCTTCGCCAGCATCCTCCAGCGCAGGTTCGACGACGACGCGCAGCACGCGCAGTACGTTGCGAACATCATGGACGCCGCGGACCGACTGAACGGCATGTTGAGCCGCCTGCTCGATTTTGCGCGCCCCGACGGCGTCCACCTTGACACGTGTGACCTGTCGTCGTCGGCCGAACGCATAGCCGAGTTCGTCCGTGCGGAAGGCCGACCGGCGTCCGTGGGCATCGTCGTGAACGTCCCGCCGGACGCTCGCCGCGTCACCGCCGACGCCGACAAGCTGAGCCAGGTCCTGCTGAACCTGGTCCAGAACGGCTGCGACGCCGTCGAGGGGGAGGGAACGGTCCGCGTCGAGGCGCTGCCGGAGGGCGCCGGCCCGGAACGGTTCGTCCGGGTGCAGGTCGTGGACACCGGCAAGGGCATGTCGCCGGAGCAGGTGTCGAGGATCCTGGAGCCGTTCTACACCAGCAAGGAGAACGGCACCGGCCTGGGCCTGTCCATTGTGAGCCGCATTCTGGAACTGCACGGCACGCGACTGGAAGTTGAGTCAGAACCCGGCCGCGGGACGGCGATGTCGTTTCTGCTTCCCGCTGCTTCAAGCTCGGAGGACAGATGATCGGGAGAATACTGGTTGCCGACGACACCCCGATGGACCGGGAGCTCATGCACGAGCTGGTCGCGTCCGCGGACGGTTCGCTGCAGGTGGTGACTGCGTGCGACGGCGGCGAGGCGTGCAGGCTGCTGGAGCAGGACAGCTACGACGTCGTGTTCACGGACCTGAAGATGCCCGGCAAGGACGGCCTGGACGTCCTGCAGAAGGCCCGCTCTCTCGATCCGCCCGCCGACGTGGTCGTGGTTACCGGGCACGGGGAAGTGCGCACCGCCGTGCAGGCCATCAAGAGCGGCGGCTTCGACTACCTGCTGAAGCCCATCTCGCTGGATGAGGTGGAGGTGCTCCTGGAGAGGCTCAAGGAGCATCGCCGCCTGATCGAGGAGAACCGGTACCTGCACGCCGAACTGAGCGGCGGCAACGGCGGGCGGGAGATCATCGGGCAGAACGCGGCCTTCAAAGACCTTTGCGCCAGGTGCAGGCACGTCGCACGGACGGACGCGACGGTGCTGTTGCAGGGCGAGAGCGGCACGGGCAAGGAGCTGCTGTCCCGGCTGATTCACGACGCCAGCCCGCGCCGGGACGGTCCGTTCATCCGCGTCAACTGCGCGGCGCTGTCCGATTCGCTGCTGGAGAGCGAGTTGTTCGGGCACGAAAAGGGCGCTTTCACCGGCGCCCACGCGGCCAAGCCGGGCAGGTTCGAACTGGCCGACGGCGGCACGCTGCTGCTGGACGAGATAACGGAGACCTCCGAAAAGCTCCAGGCGGAGCTTCTGAGGGTCATCGAGCAGAAGGAGTTCGAGCGCGTCGGGGGCACGCGCACCATGTGCGTGGACGTCCGCTTCGTCGCCACGACAAACCGCGATCTGGCGAAGGAGGTGGAGGCCGAGCGCTTCCGCGAGGACCTCTACTACCGGCTGAACGTCGTTCCGCTGGTGCTGCCCCCGCTGAGGGAGCGCGACGGCGACATCAGGCTCTTGAGCAGCCATTTCGCGCACAAGTTCTGCGACCGGCTCGGCAAGGGGACTCCGGCCGTAGCTGAAGGCGTGCTCGAAGCATTCCGCCGGTACCCGTGGCCCGGAAACGTGCGGGAGCTGGAGAACCTCATGCAGCGCATGATCATCATGGACTCCGACGGCGTGATCGACACCGACGACGTGCCGGACTACGTGACGACCCCGCGGCGCTCGGCGGACGGCGACCTTCCGTGGGGGCGGTCCCTGGCGGACATCGAAAGGCAGGTCATCCTCGCGACCCTGCACAGGATGAACGGTAATCGGACGCAGGCGGCGGAAAGGTTGGATATTTCAACGCGGACCATCCGCAACAAGTTGAAAAAATACATGCAGGAAGGCCACATCGACGAAAACTTTTCCTGAGGGCGGAAGCTTTTTCCGCCTTCCCTCCCCCCGTGCTCCCGCTCAGGGGGCCTGACGGTCCCAGACGCCTCCAGAACGCCTCCAGGCCGCCCTCGGGCCGCCGGGTTTGGCACCCTGTTTGCTCCTTCCCAACCGGAATCATTGTGCCGTCGGGTTGGAGGTGTGCTCGCGATGGGCGTCCTGGACACTGACGTGGTGCTCGGTCTGCTCGACTCGGCCCACCGCAACCACAACATCCTGGCCAATAACCTGGCCAACGTGAGCACGCCCGGCTACCGGGCGATGCGGGTGCGGTTCGCCCGGCAGCTCGATGACATCCTGGACGAACGCGGCAGGCTCCTGCCCGGCCGGCAGATGGAGACCGAAGTGTACAGCCCGCTGTTCGCCGACGCCGGGCCGGACGGCAACGACGTTACGCTGGAGCGCGAGATCGTCGAGCTGAACAAGAACAGCGTCAGGCTGCGCCTGTACCTGGCGGTGTTGCGCAGCCGCGTGCAGAGGCTGCGCTATGCCATCGAAGGGAGATGACGATAGATGACTGGGGAAGAGTTTTTCCGCGTGTTTGACATATCGGGCTCGGGGCTGAACGCCGAACGCGTCCGTCTGGCGGTGGTGGCGAACAACCTGGCGAACGCCGAGACCACGCAGACGCCGGAGGGCGGGCCGTACCGCAGGCGCCACGTCATCTTCTCCACGCTCCTGGGCGAGCTGGCGGGCGTGACGGTCAAGGGCGTGGTTTCCTCCGACGCGGCGCCCCGGATGGTTTACAACCCGGGCCACCCCGACGCGGACGAGAAGGGCTTCGTGGCCATGCCGGACATAAAGGTGCCCCTGGAGATCATCGACCTGCTCACTGCCAGCCGGGCTTACGAGGCGAACCTGGCGGCGATGAACAACTTCAAGCGGATATGTGAGGAAACGATCCAACTGCTGAGGTGAGTGTCATGGAGATATCGAGGATCACGCCGGGCGGACCCCTGCCGCTGCCGCAGAAGCCGGCCCAGGGGCCGGACCAGCTCTCCTTCCGGGACATGGTGGGGCGCTACCTCGAAGAGGTCAACGGCCTGGAGCAGGAGGCCAGCAAGTCGGTGCTGGAGCTTGCCTCGGGCCAGACGGACAGCCTCCATCAGGTCGTGGCCGCAATCAGTGAGGCGGATCTCAGCTTCCGGCTGATGATGCAGATACGCAACAAGCTGCTGGAAGCTTACCAACAAATCATGCGCATGCAGGTGTGATAAATGGGATTCCTCGAGTCTTTCGGACGGCAGATCGGCAGCGCGTGGACCAAGTTGTCGCCCGGCTATCGCGTGATCCTGCTGCTGCTGTGCGCCATCTGCACCGCCGTTCTGGTGGCCGTGATCTCCTGGGCCGGCAAGCCCGACTACGAGATACTCTGCACGAACCTGACGGCACAGGACTGTGCGGAGATCATCTCGGGCCTCAAAGGCCAGGGGATAGAGGCGCGCGTGGCCGAGGGCGGCAGCGCCGTGCTCGTCCCTTCCGGAACGATGGACCAGGCGCGCATGGTGACGGCCGAGACGGGCATCCCGAACTCAAGCCGCTGGGGCTTCGAGGCATTTCACGAGCCCAAGATCGGCGTGACTCCCTTCGCCGAACACATCAACTACCTCAGCGCGCTCCAGAACGAACTCGCCACCACCGTGGCGTCCCTGGATTCGGTGGCCTACGCGCGCGTGCACCTGGTGATCCCCGAACGGAAGCTCTTCGCCCGGGAGTCCGCCAGTGGCAGCGCGTCCGTCCTGGTGGTCACGCGCGGCGACAGGCCGCTGAGCCAGGGCCACGCGACGGCGGTCGCCAACCTGGTGGCCTCGGCTGTCGAGGGGCTCTCGCCCGACGACGTGACCATCACCGACGGGCGGGGCAACGTGGTGACGGGGCACGGCGAGGCGGGGGCGGAGATGGCGGCCGACGGCCAGTGGGGCTACCGCCAGAAGGTCGAGCAGTACCTCTCGGAGAAGGCCGAGTCCATGCTGGCACGGGTGCTCGGCTTCGGGCGTTGCGAGGTGCGCGTGACCGCCGACATGACCTTCCAGGACAGTCGCGAGACGACGCGGGAGTATGACCCCAAGAAACGCGTCGCCGTCAGCGAGCGCATCGAGACCTCCAAGTCCAGCGGGGCCAGCATGGAGGTCGGCGGCGTGGTCGGGGCGGGCGGCTCCGCAGGGCAGGGCGCCGCCGGTGCGACGGGCGGTCCCGCCGGCAACACGCAGACGGAGAACGTGGAGGATTTCCAGTACGTCGTCAGCGAGTCGGTCAAGGAGACGGTGAACCGGGGCGCCGACATCAAGCGGCTCACCGTGGCGGCCTTTGTGGACCTGAGTGAGCCCGCCGCCGAGGGCGCGACGGAGGGCGAGGAAGCCGCCGCCGCCGGCGGCGCCGCCGCGGCGCCCACGCTCGAGGAGGTCACCCGTATCATCAGTGAGGCCGTCGGCCTGGACGAGTCGCGGGGCGACACGCTGGAGATCGTCCAGGCGCGCTTCAGCCAGGCGCCGGCGGAAGCGGCGGCGGGAGCGAGCCGGGGACTGCCGCCGTGGGCGACGGACCTGGGGCAGTACTTCGCGATAGGCGCCGTGGCGGTCGTGCTGGCGTTGATAGCGAAACGGGCGTTCAAGGGCTTCGAGAGCGGCGCATCGCCGCCCCTGGTGGTCCCCGAGATCATGGCGGGTGAGGGCGGCGGGCGGTACCTGGCGTCGTCCGGCCAGGACGAGCTTGTTCGGCGGGAGTTGTCGCGGTTCGTCGGGGACAACCCGGAGGTTGCCGGGCGCATGATCGAGGGCTGGGTTCAGGGAGAGGAGTAAGCGCTGGTGGGTGCCGAGCTGAACAGCATTCAGAAAGCGGCCGTCCTGGTGATGGCGCTCGACGACGAAAGGGCCGCCGAACTGCTGAAGCACGTCAGCGAGGAGAGCCTGGTCAAGATCCGCAAGGCGGCGGAATCCCTGAACGTCGCGCAGATAGAGGACGAGCAGAAGCGCGACGCGCTGCAGGGGTTCTTCCTGAAACAGCGCAAGGGCGGTTTCTTCCTGGGCGATCCGAAGGAGCGGTTCCGCCGCGTGCTGGAGAAGGCGAAGGGGGCCGAGGGCGCCCGGCGTCTCCTGTCTATGGACGCGGCGGCCGAGAAGGAGGCCGAGCGGAGATCCCCTCGCGAGTTCCTGGAAGAGCTGAGCGAGGAACAGCTTGCCTCCGTTCTGCAAAAGGAGAGTCCCCGGTGCAGCGCGGTTCTGCTGTCGAATCTCTCCGGCGCAAAGGCCGGTCGTGTGCTGAACCTGCTGGAAGAGGAGGCGCGGGAGGCGATAGTCGGGCGGCTGGTCGCCAGCGACGTGCCCCCGGCCGAGGTGTGCGAGCAGATTATGACCGGCTTCCAGCAAAGGGTCGAGGAGCTGGGCGAGACGAGCGAGATGGCATCCGAGGAGAAGCGCACCACAGAGCTGGCCGCCATGCTGGCGACCCTCAACAAGGATTCCCAGGACCGCGTCCTGTCCCAGATGCACGATCGCGACCCTGAGATGGCCGACCAGGTGGAGAGGCTGATGTTCGGGTTCGGCGATCTGACGAAGGTCAGCGATCGCTCGATGCAGGAGCTGCTGCGCGGCGTGGAGGTGACCCAGATAGCCATGGCCCTGAAGGGCGCGCCGGACCGCATCAGCAAGCAGTTCATCTCCAACATGTCCCAGAGGCTTCAGGAACGGGTCGAGGAGGAGAGAGAGATGACGGGTCGGGTCCCCCTGTCCCAGGTGGAGGAGGCCCGTGAGGCCATCATGAAAGTGGCCAGGAAGATGTATCGCCAGGGAGAACTCGTCGTCGAAATGGGGAACGAGGAGTATGTCGAGTGAATCCGTTCTGCGGTTTGGCCGGCCGCTGCGCGGGCTGCGGTCCGATGAGGCCGCCCCGTCCGGCGCGGACGCCGCCCGTGTGTCCAGCGTCGAGGAGCTGCAACTGGCCGACCGGCGCAAGCAGCTGGGTCAGCGCAGCCGCGAGCTGGCTCGGCGCGAGCAGGTAGTGGTGGGGCGCGAGGCGCAGTTGAGCGAGAAAGAGAGGGACCTGGACCTGAAACTGGAGGAACTGGGAGGCCTGATCGAGAGCGTCCAGCAGGAAAAGGCCGAGATACTCAAGGCCAACGAGGAAGAGATCGTTTCCCTGAGCCTGAGCATCACCGAGAAGGTTCTGCAACACGAGGTCGAGCACGGGCGTTACAAGATCGGCGAGATCGTCAAGTCCGCCCTGGAGGCCGCCCGCCAGAAGGGCGCCGTGGTCGTGCGGGTCAACCCGCGTGACCTGGCAGCTACCAGGGAAGCCATCGAGAGGCTGGCGCAACCGCACGAGGAGTCGCGCATCAGCGCCGTGCCCGATGAGTCAATATCCCTGGCCTCATGCTGCATAGAGGCGGAGTCGGGCAGGGTCTTCTCCGAGATCCCCGCCAGGCTCCGCAAGATTGAGCAGAGCCTGCTGAAACGGAACGGAGATTCGGATGGCCTTTGACCTCGCACAATACACGACCAAGATCGCTGACCTGGACTGCATGGACTACGAGGGGGAGATAATCAGGGTCACGGGGGCGATCATCGAGGCCAGGGGGCCGGCCGTGGGCGTCGGGCAGTTGTGCGACATCCACACCCGCTCCGGCAACGGCGCGCGGGCGGTCAAGGCGGAGGTGATCGGCTTCCGGGACAAGAACGTCACCATCCTGATGCCGCTGGAGAAGCTCAACGGCGTGCAGGCAGGGGACAAGGTGCTCTCCGCCAACCGGGACCTGAAGGTCGGCCTCGGCAGGAACTTGCTGGGGCGCATCCTGGACGGCCTGGGCAACCCGATCGATCAGGGAGGCGACATATCCTGTCCCTGCAGTGCACCCATAGACAGGCCCGCGCCCCATCCGCTGAAGCGGCTCGAGATCAAGGAGGCCTTTTGCACCGGGCAGCGGGCCATTGACGTGGCGCTGACCCTCGGCAAGGGCCAGCGCATGGGCATATTCTCCGGCTCCGGCGTGGGAAAGAGCACGCTGCTGGGCGAGATCGCGCGTTACAGCGAGGCGGACGCCAACGTCATCGCCCTCATCGGCGAGAGGGGCAGAGAGGTCGGGGAGTTCATCCGGGACAAGCTCGGCCCGGAGGGCCTGCGCAAGTCCGTGCTCGTCGTGGCCACGGCGGACGCGCCCCCGCTGCTGAAGATCAAGGCCGCCTACACCTCCACCACGATCGCCGAGTACCTGCGCGACTGCGGCATGGACATACTCTACATGATGGACTCGCTGACGCGGGTGGCCAATGCCCAGCGCGAGGTGGGCCTGGCCGCCGGCGAGCCGCCGACGACGCGCGGCTACCCGCCCTCGACGTTCTCGCTGGCGCCGGCCCTGACCGAGAGGCTCGGAATCTCGGAAAAGGGCAGCATCACGGGCATCTACGCCGTACTGGTCGAGAGAGACGATTTCACCGAGCCGGTCGCGGACACGGTGCGGGCCACGCTGGACGGCCACGTCGCGCTGGCGCGACGCCTGGCTGACCGCGCGCACTATCCGGCCATAGACATCCTCGGCAGCGTGAGCCGCGTGATGAGGGCGGTGGTCAGCGAGGAACACCTGGACGTCGTCCGCAAGCTGAAGTGCATCCTGAGCACCTATCGCGAGGCCGAGGACCTGATAAAGATCGGCGCTTACACCATCGGCACGAACGCGGCCATTGACAAGGCCATCGAGTTGATGCCGCAGCTGGACGCCCTGTTGTCCCAGCGCATTGGCGAGCGCGAGTCCATGCCGAGTGCGCTGGCGAAGATGAAAGCGATCACCGACGGTTGGGCCGCTTAGAGGCTTTAACAGAATGAAGCGCAGAGAAC
>CAZQEQ010000029.1:0-35212 GCA_964592385.1 uncultured candidatus Brocadiaceae bacterium
GCGCGTACCTGATCTCGTCGGCCGTCTTCCCGACGCCGGCAAACACGATCTTCTGCGGGTCCGCGCCCGCCGTGACGGCCCTGTAAAGCTCCCCGCCGCTGACGACGTCGAACCCGCTGCCGGCCGCCGCCAGGAGCTTCAGGATGGACAGGTTCGAGCACGACTTGACGGAGAAACACACCAGCGCATCCCAACGGGCAAAGGCCGCCCGGATCGATCCGAAACGCGCCGCCAGCGATGCCGCGCTATAGACGTAGCACGGCGTGCCGTGCTCGTCGGCGATGTCCCGAACGGGGACGCCGTCACAGCGCAACTCGCCGTCACGATAGTGGAAAGGAGTCTGCACGGTGAAAACGCTCTCTCCTGCGCGAAGCCCGGGGCAACGGCCATGCGGCCGACCGTGGCGAGGGTACAGCCAGGAAAGGATACACGAAACGGGCCGAAAATCAACCGTTCTGGGCCTCAACGCGACGGGGCCGTCACTCTTCCTCGATCATCTGGTCGTAGAAAGCGACGTAGTCGTCGGGGTTCTCGCTCGACCTCATCTTGATGGCCGGGCGAGGGTGCCGGTTAAGCTGCCCGGTGATCATGTAAGGCACGCGGTAACCCCACTCCAAGCTGTCCTGCATCGGCACCAGCGTGTCGCGGATGAACTGAAGGACCGGCCGCAGCCGGAACTTGGGATTCTTCAGGAAACCCACCAGAAGTTCCGTGGGGCAGTTGCCCGCGCCTCTGCCCATGCCGTTCAGCGTGGCGTCGAGGCGGCTCGCTCCCACGATGAGCGCCTCGACCGTGTTGGCGTACGCCAGTTGCTGGTTATTGTGCGCGTGGATGCCGACTTCCTTCCCCGTGCCCTCCAGGGCCTTCAGGTACGTGAGGATCAGGTCCCGCACCTGCTCCGAGTAAAGCGCACCGAAGCTGTCCACCAGGTAAACCGCACTGACCGGGCTTTCGGCCAGCGCCGTCAGGGCTTCCGCCAGGTCGCGCTCCTGAACTACCGAGATGGCCATCAACTGCATGATGGTCTCGTAGCCCTTCTCGTGGGCGTCGTGTATCATGTCAAGGCCCACGGGAATCTGGTGGATGTACGCCGCCACGCGGATGGCGTCCAGCACGCTGTCCTGCTTGGGCAGGATATCCTCACGGTAGTCCGTCCGCTCCGCGTCGGCCATGGCGCAGAGCTTCAGCGACGTGGGATTGTCCCCCACAATGCGCCGGATGTCCTCCTCGTCGCAGTGCTTCCACGGGCCGAAGTCCGACGGTGGGAACTGCTTCTTCGACGCCTTGTAGCCCATCTCCATGTAGTCAATGCCAGCCGCGACGCACGTCTCGTAAACCGCCCGGACGAATGCGTCCTCGAACCTGTGGTCGTTGATCAGCCCGCCGTCCCGCACGGTGCAGTCCAGCAGTTTGATGTCCGGTCGGTACGTGAGCCACGTACCTTTGGCATACTCGTCCTTGAAGTGAACCATGATCGTCCTGTTTCAAGCTGGTAGTTGGTGAAAGCGAGGGTACTCGCCCCGCGACTCTCAGGGCTCAGAGGCCGGCGCCTCGACGGCGACGGGCTGTACGGCTTCCTGCCCGTGCAACATGGCAATCTCCGCCTTCGGGCCCAGCAGGACCATAGCCAGCAGCCCGCCGACGAATCCCGCCAGGGCCGCCACAAGCACCATCACGATGAACTGACCGCCCTTCATTCCCTGGCCCTCCGTGAGTCTCGCGGGATGGCCTCGCTGCCCCACGCAGTTGGCGTCGGCCGCGCCGGCCCTCCAATAGACTCCGATATTGTAACATCTCCGAAGCGCTCTTGCACGCGCCAGTTACGGCCTACACCCGGTTGCCTCACCAACGGTTGAGGAGCACCGGAATGCTGTTGCTTGCGCCGGCGCGGCGTGATAGTATTGTCGCACCGGGCAGACCCCTTCCATTCCGGAATGACGGCCAATCCAGAAGTTACAGGGCCGCTCTTGCGCTTGCGCTCGCAAGAGGAGCCGATTGCGGGAGATCGGAGATGCCAGCCAGGACGCTGTTCTGCGCGCTTGCCTGCGCCGTATTCGCAGGCGCGGCGACCACGAAGGCACCCGCGGAGGGACGCATGGAGAAACGCCTCTACAAGGAGACGCCGCAGGGAGAGTTGAACCTGTTCATCCACTTCCCCGCCGATTGGGACGCGGGTGACAGGCGCCCGGCCATCGTATTCTTCTTCGGCGGCGGCTGGCAGGGCGGCTCCCCGGAGCAATTCCGCCCACAGGCCGAGTACTTCGCCGGGCGCGGCCTGGTGACGGTGCGCGTCGAGTACCGCGTCAAGAGCCGGCACGACGTCCTGCCCGACGAGTGCGTCGAGGACGCCAAGAGCGCCGTCCGCTGGGTCAGGTCGCGCGCGGCGGAGCTCGGCGTTGACCCCGACCGGATCGTGGCCTCCGGCGGCTCGGCGGGCGGGCACCTGGCGGCCTGCACCGCCACGACCGTGGGGCTGGACGCCGAAGGCGAGGATGCATCCGTCTCCTCGCGCCCCAACCTGCTAGTGCTCTACAACCCCGTGCTCGACCTGCGGGGGCGATGGGGACGGGGCCTGCCCGAGGAGACCGTACGGCTCATATCGCCGAACGTGAACCTAACCGGAGACACACCGGCGGCGGTCCTCTTCTACGGTGTTCAGGACGACTTCCTTACCCAGGCCCGCACGTTCATGCAGAAGTCGAAGGGATTGGGCAACCCGGCGGATCTGTACACGGCGGAGGGCGTCGGGCACGCCTTCTTCAACCGGGAGCCCTGGCTCAGCCAGACGACCTGGCTGGCCGACCGGTTCCTGGCACAGCACGGGTATCTGGAGGGCGAGCCGATCGTGAAGCTGCCCGACGGGATCAAGATGACCAGGGAGGACAAAAGCCCCGAACAGGAGGTATCGAACCCATGAGCAAGAGCGAAACGCTGCTGATCACGAGGTCACAGGTCCGGGCCGTGCTCACGATGGAAGACGCCCTGGCCGCCGTCGAGGCCGTCTTCAAGGCTTACGGCGAAGGACGCACGCAGATGCCACCCAAGTCGTACCTGGTCTTCGAAAAGGGCGACCTGCGCTGCATGCCCGCCTACCTGCCGGAGGTTGGGCTCGCAACGGTCAAGAACGTCAACGTGCACCCCCATAACACGGACCTCCCCCCCGTCATGGCCACGGTCACGCTCTTCGATCCGGGGACCGGCTCACCCCTGGCCATCATGGACGGAACCTACCTGACGGCGATGCGCACGGGCGCCGCCGGAGGCGTGGCGGCGAAGTACCTGGCGCGCGAGGACGCGGCAACCGCCGGCCTCGTCGGCGCCGGGCGACAGGCCGAGACCCAACTTGCCGCCCTGATGGGCGTCCGCCCGGGCATCCGGCGCGTGATGGTCTGCGACGCCGACGCGGGGCGCGCCGCCGCCCTGGCCGAACGGGCCGGGGAGGATTACGGCGTCGAAACGTTCGTTTGCTCGCTGGAAGAGGCCGTCCGGGCGGCCGACGTGCTTGTCACCACCACGCCCGTCCACAAGCCCCTGGTCAGGGCGGAATGGGTCCGCCCGGGCACGCACGTCAACGCCATCGGCGCCGACGCGTCGGGCAAGCAGGAGTTGGAGTCCGACCTCGTGCGGGCCGCCAAAGTAGTCGTGGACAACTGGGAGCAGGCGTCCCACGGCGGCGAGATCAACGTCCCGGTCGCGCAGGGAGTGATCCGGCGCGAAGACATCTTCGCCGATCTGGGCGAAGTGGTCAGCGGCAAGAAGCCAGGCCGCGAATCGGCTGACGAAATAACCGTCTTCGACTCGACCGGCCTGGCCGTCCAGGACGCCGCCTGCGCGGCGCACGTCTACCGGAAACTGACAGCGAGCGAGGGCGCGCCGACCGGGCTGCGCACCATTGACTTCATGGACTGAAATCGCGGGCGAGGCTATTGCCCCCGGAACAGCATGTCGAACAGCGCCCGCGTGAACTCCGGCGCGTCCCGACCGTCCAGGTGCGACGTGTCCGGGCAATCGAAGCGATCCAGCGCCGGGTAGTCCTTGAAGTGGACCGTCTGCGCCTGCGTGCTGCCGGCCAGGTAAGCCCAGTACTCGTCCTTCGGGTGCAGCCTTTCGCCGGTCTCCCAATGCTCCCCGGACGTCGGCAGGCGGACGAGGATGACGCGCCCGCCCCGGCCCTGGATGCGCTCGACCAGATCCTCCAGTTCCGCGCAGGACGCCTGGAACGCCGGGAACGGGACGGCCCCGCGCGCGGCGGCCGCCCTGACCGCCTCCACGCGGAACGCGCGGTGCTTCTCAACGTCCGTCATCGTGTAGTCCGCGGCGCGGCTGCGGTCAGGCTGCAACGGGGCGTACGGCGGCTTCGGGGAATCACCTCCCAGCACCTTCTGAGCCACCTCGACGGGCGATAGCCCGGGGGAAGTCGAGGCGAAGCTGCCCTGGACCAGGGCGGAAAGCCGCGTCTCGATCTCGTCGGACGGCCCCATCTCCCTGTACTGTGCCAGGTACCGCTCGGGCGCCTCCCGGCCCCCGCGGACCAAAGCACGCACCTCGACCGAGCAGATCACGGTCCCGCAGAACGATTCGTCCTCGGCCAGGTCCCGCAGGACGGGCATGGGCGAGGTGCCGTCTATCGCGAGCTGTATGGGCCTGCGGCCGGCGATCTCCTCGGCCACGTCCAGGGCAACGTCCAGCTGCATGCGCGAGGCGCCCACGAGGACTATGGCGGCGGGCCCCTGCCGGGACGCGCGCTTTCTCAGGGTCGCCCAGAGGCGCGCGCTGTCGCGCAGGTTCGGCTCGAAGCCAGCCGCGCGCCAGTGCAGCTCCCAGGGCGTCAGGAGCGCCACGACGCCCACTGCGGCCAGCAGCCACGCCCTGCCAAGCCGGACCTCGCCGATCCGGTCTTTAGAACTGGAAGTAGATGAAAGCACGATTGTCTCCGGGCAGGAGAACGATGCAGAGCAGCATCACGGCCAGGATCAGCCCGATCAGCCACCAGGGGCACTTCGCCGCCGCCTGCTCCACGCTGCCGTCGCGCAACAGCCAGTGGGAGCCCAGCAGACCCGCCGTTATCAGGAGCACCATCGCTCCGTTGAACCTGCCTATCGCGAGTTGGTTGGGGGCGCCGGTCAGCATCGTCTTCACTATGCGGAACGCCGAGGGGAAATCCGGCGCGCGGAAAAACGCCCACGTGATGCAGACCAGGAAGTAAGTCAGCAGGGCAAGCGACGCCTTGACGAGCCACGAGCCCGCCAGCCTGCCCCCGCCCCAAAGGTACCTCACGCCCCTCTCGATGACCAGGTAGATGCCGTGCAGGCCGCCCCACGCGACGAAGCGCCACGACGCGCCGTGCCACAGGCCGCCGAGCAGCATAGTCAGCATAACGTTGATCTGCGTGCGTGTCGTCCCCTTTCGGCTCCCGCCCAGGGGGATGTAGAGGTAGTCCCTCAGCCAGGTTGACAGGGACACGTGCCACCTTCGCCAGAAGTCGGAGAAGCCGACCGCTGCGTAAGGGAAGCGGAAGTTGTCCGGCAAGGCGAACCCCAGGCACATGCCCACGCCGATGGCGCAGGTGGAGTAGCCGGCGAAGTCGAAGAATATCTGCCCCGAGAACGCGAGCGTGCCGAGCCAGGCGTCCACGAAGCCCGCATTGGCCGCCGCGCTGTAAACCAGGTCCGCCGTGGGCGCCATGAAGTAGTCGGCCAGCACCACCTTCTCGAACAGCCCGAGCGTCAGCAGCGAGAGCCCCCATCCCATCTGCGTCGCGGTCGCCCGGCGCGGCTCGATGCACTGCGGAAGGAAGTCCACCGCCCGCACGATCGGCCCCGCGACGAGCTGCGGGAAGAAGCTCACGAACAGCGCGTAGTCCAGGAACGAGTGCCACGGCCGCGCCTTGCCCATGTACACGTCCAGCGTGTAGGAGAGCGTCTGGAACGTGTAGAAGGATATCCCCACGGGAAGGATGATGCCCAGCCGCGGCGCCTGGTATTGCACGCCCACCGAGCCCAGGAACGAAACGAAGCTCTCCAACAGGAAGTCGCTGTACTTGAAGAACCCGAGCAGCCCGAGGTTGACTCCCAGGCTCACCACCAGCAGGACGCGACGTTTCCGCACGCTCACGGCGGAGCCCAGCGCCTTCGCAACGAACCAGTCCACCAGCGTCGATATCGCCAGCAGCGACACGAACGGCGGGTTCCAGGCGGCGTAGAACAGGTAGCTGGCGATCAGCAGGTTCCGCTTCTTCGCCCGCCACGTGAAGGGAAGATGGTGCAGGACGAGGACGATCGCGAAGAAGACGATGAACGTGAGCGTGTTGAATCTCACCGTGCGGTCCCGAACCGGAAGCTGTCAGAGGGGGGAGAGTTTACGCGAAGGCCGCCTTGCGAGTCCAATTCACGCCCGCACGGCGCCGAGCGCCGGTCACTCAATCCAGGCTTCCGCGCCCGACGTTCAGGCAGCCGCGCAAGGCGTGGTACAGGCCGTGCCAGAGGGTGGCCTTGTCCGGGTTGGAGACCTTGCCGTCCGGCCTCAGGTCGCTGTACCAGCCGCCGTAGAGCGGGTCGGCCTGCCGGTCAAGTATCCAGATGACCTGTCGGCGCAGGGCGGAGAGAAACCGCCGTTCCCCCGTCGTCCGCCAAGCCCAGTCCAGCGCCACGGCATTCTCGCCCTGGACCCACCATTGCACGTTGCGTCGCGTGGCAGGCCCGCGCCACGGCCCGCCCATGTAGAGCGCCCCCGTCTCCGCGTCCCACCCGTAGTCCAGCGCATGCTCGATCAGGGCGAGACCGATCCCGCGATAGCGCTCCGGGGGAAGGCCGAGCACCTCGGCCGCCCGTTGCATCAGCCAGGCGAACTCCACGTTGTGGCCGTACGAGGTGAACTTGTTCCGCGGCCCGAACCACTCGTTCGTCGAGGCCGTCCAGTCCCAGTTGAACCCGTCGATGCAGCACCCGTGCTCTGCCATGTAGCACCGGTCGGTCAGGATGTCCAGCACCTCGCGGAGCCGTTCGCCGTGGCGGGCGTCCTTCGTCTCAGCGTAGAGTTCGGTGAACGCCTCCATCAGGTGCAGGTGCGTGTTCATGGTCTTGGTCCGGCCGAAGTCGCCCGGTTGCGCGCGCCACTGGCGGTCCATGAAGTCCTTGTAGCCGGCGTTGTCGGGGTCCTTGGCGTGCTGCTCGAGGGCGTCGAAGGTCCTGCGGGCGAGGGCCAGCGCCTCCTCGTCGCCGAAGGCGCGGGCGTACTCGACGGCCGCGTAGATGACGAACGCGTGCCCGTAGGTCTTCTTCGCCATGTCGTCCGGCGTGCCGTCCCGCTGGACCTGCCAGTACCAGCCCTCGTACTCGTCGTCCCAGAAACGCTCCCTCAGGAAACGCAGCCCCTGCGCGGCGGCGCGCTCGATCCTGGCGTCGTGGTAGCCGGCCCGCCACATGCGCGAGAAGGCCCATATCTGCCGGGCCTGCGTTACCAACATCTTCTCGCCGCTGCGCACCGAGCCGTCGCGCGCCAGCACGGTCAGGTAGCCGCCGTGCTCCTCGTCCACGCAGTTCTCCAGCCAGAACGGGACCAGGTTCTCCCCCAGGTGCGCCATCAGCCTGGCGCGCAGGTCGGGGGGCGAGTCCTCCAGCGGCGGATACGGGACGGGGCCCTTCTCCGCGCAGCCGCACAGGACCAGGACGCAGAGGGCGCAGGCAAACGCGCCGGCACGAGCGTGACGCATCATCGCCGCGGCTCCCGACTGAGGCCGGAGACGGTGGAACTCGCGCCCGGCAGTCTAACGCCGCTCCCCCGCCCTGTCGAGCGCCCGGCGGCGCTACAATCCGGCCGCCGCGACCCGCCCGGCCAGGTGGAAGAGCAAAATAGCGCTATCCTGCCAGTCGGGCTCAACGCCCCAGTGCCGGTCTTCCTGGCTGCGGTACAAACCGCCATGGCCCCCCATGAAGCGGCCGTTCTTCCAGCGCACTTCGATGCGCCGCTTGAGCAGGGCGCGGCACTCGTCGGCCAGGGCGCCGCCGACAGCACCCGCCAGCAGGGCGCGCTCGATGGCGATGCGGGCTTCCAGCTCCTGCATGCCCTCGCGCAGCATCTCGAACCGCGCCGTGCCGAGAGGGCCGTCCGGGCCGGGCGCGGTGAAGGCCATGCCGTCGAGCGGTACATGTTGCTCCAACTGGAATATACGTTCAGCAGGGGCCGCCGGCCGGGATCTCCCACGACCGGCCAGTAGTCCACCCCGAGCCGCGTGAAGCCCGCCGCGCTCGCGTTGTGGCCCTCCCAGCCCTTCCGCGCGGTCACCGTGGTGCCCTCGGGGAAGTTGCGCCACTGCTTCAGCGGGCTGTAGAGGTAGAGGAAATCGCGCGGCAGCACGTACTTGCGGAAGGGCATGTTCCAGCCGCCCACCAGGGCCTCGGCCGACCCCATCGGCCCGGCGGGCGCCTCCGGATACTCGTAGTAGCCGAGCTCCATGCCGTTGTCCATGACGATGCGCCCGTCCACCTCGTGGTCGTGGAGGAAGCCGCGCTGGTTGCGCTCGATCCATGCCGCCTCGTCATCGGCGCGGCCGTGCGTGAACACATCCCAGCGCGCGTACGGAGCTATCTTCTGGAAGAAAGCCACCGTCTTCTCCCCGGGGCGGCGGTCGTGGGCGCAGCCGACGTAGATGCGCTCGTCGGGGATGCCGAGCTTCCGGGCCCGCTCCCGCACGCCGTCCATGACGGGCCTCCACGTCTCCTCGCTGCCCGCGTCGCCGAAGGGCGCCAGTTGCTCGGTGACGAGGGCGTCCCCCGACCAGACGCTCACCGTCTCGCCGCCCTCGCCGCCCCGCCGTCCCCACTGGCGCGGATCCCATGCGTAAACGATGAAGGCCCCCGGCGTGCACGCGTTCTCGACGTAGGTGGCCAGGTATCGGTCCAGCAGGCGGAAGTCCGGCTCGTAGCTGCCATCCGCTTTCGTGAAGGTGATCAGGCCGTGCTCCTGGCCGAAGTGGTTCCGCGCAAGCGCCGTCAGGAACAGGTCCCTGCAGCCCAGCGCGCCCATGAAGCGGAATGCCTTCGCCACCAGCGCCCAGTGCTCTTCCGACCAGAGGGGCACCCTGTAATACATGGCCAGCGTCTCGGGCGACTGGAGCAGGCCCGAGTGGGCGACCCAGTCCCCCGGGTCGGGGCAGCGCCAGGCGCCGACCGCGAGCCTCACGGGCACCTGCGTCGCCCCGACGGACAGCGTCCCGGTGTACTCGCCGGGCTCGGCGTCGGCGGGCACCTCGACGGTGACCCACACGGGCAGGATCGTGGCGTCGGCCGGCGCCGCCTCGTAGAGCACGTCGTAGTAAGGGAAGTTGGAATACCTGGCCCCCTCGCCCCGGGGGTCGGTGTACTTGTTCGTGCTGTTGACCGCCGCCAGGACGGCGGGCTTGCCGGCGTAGCGGATGCGGACGCAGTCCGGCGGGATGGCCCCGGCCTCGGAGCGCAGCGGTCCCATGCTGACAGCGAGCCGCGAGGCGTCCCCGCCCGTCGCCACGACCTGTCCCGAGCAGAACCCGTTGCGCGGCCCCGCCAGCCGGAGCACCTCCAGGCGCGGCAGATCGCGAAGGTCCTCGGCGTCATAGATCATCGTCAGGGGGTCCACGATTGTGACGGCGTCCGGCAAATCAACCGCGCCCTCTTCGGCCTCGCCCTCTGCTTGCACGGCGCCGGCCGCCCCCTCGGCCTGCGTCTCCAGGACGACGATCTCGACGGCTTCGCTGGTGATCGAGCCGCTCCACGGCTCCGCCGCACCCTTTCGCGCGGGCAGCTCGAAGCGGCAGGGGAACGTCACGCTGTACGTGCCGGGCGGGATGTTCTTGATATCCGTCCAGCGGTCCTTCAGGTACAAGTGGTTCGCCGTGATGATCGCCGGGAAGGATGCGGATCCGCCGGGGGGCAACTCCACCGCGACCGTCCGCGGCGGCTCGCCAACTTCCGGCACTTTCGGGTCCCATGCCGCGCCGTAGGTCGTCCACCTGTTCTGCGGCACTCCCGGCGTCACGGCGTCCAGCTTGAGCCAGTACTCGAAGTGAGGCGGCTTCTCGATGGCGAGGGACATCGGCCGCCCGGAGACGTTCTCGAAGGTAAGCTCGAAGGCCAGCGGCTCCTTGTAGCCGAACTCGGCCCTGGCCGCCCGGACGGTCAGCGACAGTCCGCGTTCCGTCGCCGTCCCGGCGGGCCCCTTCCACTCCTGCTCCGCGGCAGCGGCCCGCGCGGCCACAAGCAGCACGAGCGCCAGCGTTGCCATCGCTCCTCTCACGTTGCACCTCTCGCATCCCAGGTTCTACCGTGTTGACGCTGCGAAAGGAAAATACAGCAGCGCCCCTCCCCTGTCAAGCATCGCGTCCTGAGCAGCCCGGCCGCACGCACGTGGACGGTCATCTGGCGCTCCCCGCCGCCGCACGCTACAATCAGGCCGCCGCACGTCAGGACACACCCGGAGGCCCGGCATGGGACGAATCATCTACGGGGACAACCTGGACGTTCTCCGGGGACTGCCCGACGCCGTCGCCGACCTCATCTACGTTGACCCGCCCTTCAACACCGGCAAGGTCCAGCAGCGCACCCGCATCCGGACGGTCCGCGACGACGAGGGCGGCGACCGCACCGGCTTCGGCGGGCGCCGCTACCGCACGGTCGAGCTCGGCACGCAGTCCTTCGCGGACCGGTTCGACGACTTCCTCGCCTTCCTCGAACCCCGGCTCCGCGAGGGCCGCCGGATACTCAAGCGCAACGGCTCCTTGTTCCTGCACGTGGACTGCCGCGAGGCTCACTACTGCAAGGTCCTCATGGACGCCATCTACGGGCGCGGCTCCTTCATGAACGAAATCATCTGGGCCTACGACTTCGGCGGACGGACCAAGCGCCGGTGGCCGCCCAAGCATGACAACATCCTCTGGTACGCCGCCGACCCTGGGGACTACACCTTCGACTACGACGAGATAGAACGCATTCCCTACATGGCGCCGGGCCTGGCCGGAAGCAAAAAGGCCGCCCGGGGCAAGACCCCCACCGACGTCTGGTGGCACACCATCGTGCCCACGAACTCCGCCGAACGCACCGGCTATCCCACGCAGAAGCCTCTCGGCGTCGTCGAGCGGATCGTGAGGGTCCACTCCCGGCCCGGGGACCTGCTGGTGGACTTCTTCGCCGGCAGCGGGACGCTCGGCGAGGCCGCCGCCCTGAACGGGCGGGACTTCCTGCTGGTGGACAACAACCCCGAGGCGATAGCCGTCATGGCCCGGCGGCTGGCGCGGTTCGGGCCCGAGTTCGTCGGCTGCGACGGGCTTCTCCCCGAAGACGTCGGCCCCGGCCACGCGGACCCTCTAACCGCCTGACGGCCCGCCCGCACCCGCCGCCTCGACGCGGCCCGCCAGGTCGAAGAGGCGGATCACGTTGTCCTGCCAGTCGGGCGCGATCCCCCAGTGCCGGTCTTCCTGGCTGTAATAGGAATGCCCCTGGCCGCCGAAGAAATGCCCTTCCTTCCAGCGCACTTCGTTGCGCCTTTGGAGCAGCGCGCGACAGTCGTCCGCCAGCCCGCCGCCAATCTCGCCGTCCAGCAGGGCCTGCTCGATGGCGATGCGCGCCTCCAACTCCTGCATCCCCTCGCGCAGCATCTCGAACCGCGCCGTGCCGAGCGGGCCGTCGGGACCGGGCGCGGTGAAGGCCATGCCCGTCGAGCGGTACATGTTGCTCCAACTGGAGTACCGGTTCAGCAGGGAGCGGCGGTTGGGACCGCCGATGACCGGCCAGTAGTCAACGCCGAGCCGGGTGAAGCCCGCCGCGCTCGCGTTGTGGCCCGCCCAGCCCTTCCTGGCCGTCACCGTCGTGCCCTCGGGGAAGTTGCGCCACTGCTTGAGCGGGCTGTAAAGGTAGAGGAAATCGCGCGGGAGCACGTACTTGCGGAATGGCATGTTCCAACCGCCCACCAGGGCCTTGTCCGGCCCGGCCGGCCCCCTCGGGGCCTCGGGGTACTCGTAGTAGCCGACCTCCATGCCGTTGTCCATGACCATGCGCCCCCCTTCCTCGTGGTCGTGGTAACCGTCGGCTTCGCCGTCCGCGCGGCCGTGCGTGAACAGGTCCCAGCTCGCGTAGGGAGCTATCTCCTGGAAGAAGGCCACGGTGCCCGCACCCGGCCGGCGGTCGGTGCCGCAGCCGAGGTAGATGCGCTCGTCCGGGATGCCGAGCTTTACGGCGCGCTCCCGCACGCCGTCCATGACGGGCTTCCACGTCTCCTTGCTGCCCGGCTCGCCGAAGGGCGCCAGTTGCTCCGTGACGAAGCCGTCGGCCGACCGGACGCTCACCGTCTGGCCGCCCTCACCGCCGCGCCGTCCCCACTGGCGCGGGTCCCAGAGATAGACGATGAACGCCCGCGGCGTGCACGCGTTCTCGACATAGGTCGCCAGATATCGGTCCAACAGGCGGAAGTCCGGCTCGTAGCCGCCGTCGGCCTTCGTGAAGGTGATCAGGGGGTTCTCCTGGCCTAAGTGGTTCCGCGCGAGCGCCGTCAGGAACAGGTCCCGGCAGCCCAGCGAGCCCATGAAGCGGAATGCCTTCGCCACCAGCGCCCAGTGCTCCTCCGACCAGAGGGGCACCCCGTAATACATGGCCAAGGTCTCCGGGGACTCCAGCACTCCGGCGTGGGCGATCCAGTCCCTCGGATCGGGACACCGCCAGGCACCGACGACGAGCCTTACCGGCACCTCCGTCGCGCCCACCGCGAGCGTCCCGACGTACTCGCCGGGCTCGGCGTCGCCGGGTACCTCGACGGTCAGCCAGACGGGCAGGATCGTGGCGTCGGCCGGCGGCGCTTCGTAAAGGACGTCATAGTAGGGGAAGTTCGAATACCTGGCCCCTTCCCCCCGGGGGTCGGTGTACTTGTTCGTGCTGTTCACCTCCGCCTCGACGGCGGGCTTGCCCGCGTAGCGGATGCGGACGCGATCCCGCGGGATGGTCCCCGCCTTGGAGGTCAGCGGGCCCATGTTGAAGCTGAGCCGCGAGGCATCCCTGCCCGTCGCCAGCACCTGTCCCGAGCAGAAGCCGTTGCGCGGCCCCGCCAGGCGGAGCACCTCCAGGCGCGGCAGGTCCCGAAGGTCCTCGGCGTCGTAGATCATCGTCAACGGGTCCACGACGGTGACGGCGTCCGGCAGCTCAGCCGGGCCCGCCTCAGCGGTGCCCTCCTCTTCTGCGGCGCCGGCCGCGCCCCGGGCCGGCGTATCCAGCACGACGATCTCGACGGGTTCGCTCGTGATCGAGCCGCTCCACGGCTCGGCCGCGCCCCTCCGTGCCGGCGTCTCGAATCGGCAGGGAAACGTGACGCTGTAAGTGCCGGGCGGGATGTTCTTGACGTCGGTCCAGCGGTCCTTCAGGTACATGTGGCTCGCCGTGATGAGCGCCGTGAAGGATGCGGATTCGCCGGGGGCGAGTTCCACTGCGACCGTCCGCGGCGGCTCGCCGACGCTGGGCACCTTCGGGTCCCACGCCGCTCCGTAGGTCGTCCACTTGTCGCGGCGCACGCCCGGCGCCACGGCGTCCAGCTTTATGCAGTACTCGAAGTGCGCAGGCTTCTCCACACAGAGCGCCAGCGGCCCCTCCGAGACGTTCTTGAAGGTCAGCTCAAAGGCCAGCGGCTCCTTGTAGCCGAACTCGCCCTTGGCCGCCCGAACCGTCAGCGACAGGCCGCGCTCGGTCGTCGCGGCAGCCGGCCCTGTCCATTCCCGCGCCGTGGCGCCCGTGGGTGCAGCCGCAAGCATCACGAGCGCCATCATTGCCATCATCCGCCTCATGTTGCGTCCCTCGAATCCCAGGTCTTGCCGTGTTGTCCGTGCGAAAACGCCAGAATACCGCGCCGCCTCTGCCCTGTCGAGCGCGGGAGCGCGCGGCGCCCTTCCTTGACCTGCGGCCGGCCCGGACCCATAATCGTGCCCTGGCCGAGGGAGGGCATCATGAACAGCCGGCAGCGATTCCGCGAGACGATGCGATACGGCAGGCCGGACCGCGTGCCCTGCTTCGAGGAGGGCCTGCGCGACGGCGTCCTGGAGCGCTGGCACACGGAGGGCCTGCCCGAGGGCGCGGACGTCGCGGACGTCTTCGATTACGACCGGCGGGAGCGGGTCCCGGTCAACTTCGACTACCGCCCGGCCGTCAAGACGTGGCCGACCTCGCGGCGGGGCCTGCGGGCCCTGCGCCGCCGCCTTGACCCCGACGACCCCGCCCGGCTCCCAGACGAGTGGCCCGCGCGCGTGGCCGCCTGGCGTGGCCGCGATCACGTCCTCGAACTCCAGGTGCACAACGGCTTCTTCCTTTCCCTGGGCGTGGACACCTGGGCGCGTTTCGGGCAGGTCGTCTATCAGCTCCACGACGCCCGGCCGCTCCTGCGGGAGATCATGGAGATGCGGGGCGAGTTCGCCGCCCGGCTCGCCGACCGCGTCCTCGAGGAGGTCGAGGTGGACTTCGCCTCCTTCTCCGAGCCCATCGGCGGCAACGCCGGCCCGCTGCTCTCGCCAGCGCTCTACGAGGAGTTCGTGCTTCCCACCTACCGGCCGGCGCTCGACGTGCTGAGGCGGCGCGGCGTCGAGACGATAGTCTTCATCACCTACGCGAACGCGCGGGCGCTGCTGCCGGCCGTGCTGAGGGCGGGGTTCAACTGCCTCTGGGCCTGCGAGGTGAACGTCGAGGCGATGGACTACCGGAACGTGCGGGCCGAGTTCGGACGCGACCTGCGGCTGATCGGTGGCATTGACCTGGACACCGTCCTGGAGGGCGAGGAGGCGATCCGCCGCGAGATGGAGGAGAACGTCGCGCCGCTGCTGGCCGACGGTGGCTACGTCCCGCTGGCCGACGGCCGCGTCCGCCCCAACGTCCCGTTCCCGCGCTACGCCTGCTATCGCCGCCTGCTCGAGAACGCCGCCCGCGTCCGCCCACGGCAACAGACCTCATCTCAACGCTGAGCACGCGGCGAACGCGGAGGTCAAGGCTAAGCGACTGCGGGGGCACGCCACGCATACACGAAGGTCGCCACCAGGTAGACTGCCAACAAGACCCAGCCCAACGCTTCCGCTGCACAACCGGGGGGCCTGCGCGCTCCCTTGCGCGGTGCAGGAATAGCGGGGCTTATCAGGGCCAGAGTAATGATGCCACGTGACCACCAGATGCACAGCAGACAGTACGCGACCGGGCCCACGTGAACGAGGATGCCACGTAGCCCGAAAAAGCGTAGCCAGGCGCCGGCCCACAGCAACACCAAGGCAACAGACAGTACCCTGCGATACCCCCAGGCCGCAGCGGCCCACCCAGAGGAAGGATCATGTTTGCTCCGGCGGTCTGGCACGTGTTACCCCCGGGCTCTGAACTCCAGCGATTATGCTGGACTGCCCCCCGTGGCACAAGTGCGCTGCAAGCCCCTTCCGTACTAATGGTCCCGCCGTCTCTGCGTCCCGTTCAACAGGCCATTCGACAGGCCATTCGACAGACTCATGGTCCTGAGCAACGTCGAAGGACTCACGGCCCTGAGCAACGTCGAACGACTCCACGTGCTCTGCGCTGATATCTCCTCTTTCCTCCGTGTTCTCCGTGTCCTTCGTGGTTGATCCGTGCGCCGGCACTGGACGACCCCCGCCCCCTGTCGTAGCATTGGCCGGGCCTCAAGCGAAGGGATGTCCGAACCATGGAGAGGATCACGTTTCTGGGCAACGTCGTTGATGAGCCGATGGTGCGCCTCGGGCACATCGGCTGCGGGAGCCATTCGTTCCGGAACCTGTTCGCGGCATACCAGTTCACCCCCGTCGAGCTTGTCGCCACCTGCGACCTGGACGAGGCGAAGGCGCGCGCCTACGCCCGCAAGTTCGGCGCGCGGGCGCACTACACCGATTACCGCGAGATGATCGACCGCGAGGAGCTGGACGCGGTGGCGATCTGCGTCGGCTTCGACGGGCGCGGCAGGCCGCTGTATCCGCAGATCGGCTCGGACTGCATGAGGCGCGGCGTCCACGTCTTCTTCGAGAAGCCGCCGGCCGCCACCGCCGCCGAGATGGAGACGATGATGGCCGCCTCGAAAGAAACCGGCAAGATCGGCCTCTGCGGCCTGAAGCGCATGTTCTTCCAGATGACCACGAAGGCGAAGCAGCTCATCGACGGTCCCGACTTCGGCGAGCCGATGCTCACGATGCTCCAGCGGGAGGAGTTCATCCCGACCATGGAGGAGTTCGGCGCCTACTGGGGCGGGGAGCCGGTCCGCCCGGCGGTGGCGTTCCTGGACCACTTCTGCCACCCGGCCTCAAGGATGCTCTACCTGGCCGGGATGCCGCAGCGCATGATCTACCACCGGGCCGCGAGCGGGGCCGGCGTCGTCACGTACGAGTACGACAACGGCCGCGTGGCGAGCATGTCCTTCACCAAGGGCGGCTCGGGCGTGGCCGGCGGGGTGGAGCGCGTCACGATCGTCGGGACGAAGCAGCGCACGGTGGTTATCGAGAACTGCCGCGTGTACTGGTTCCAGGGGCCGGCCAGCGACCCAGGCGTGAAGGAGGGATACGGGGACAAAACGAGCTACTTCACCGGGCCGGTGGGCTCGACGACGGCGCTGTGGGAGCCGGAGTTCCAACTCGGGCGGCTCTGCGGGAAGGGCCTGTTCCTGCTGGGCTACTACGACGAGGTGCTGGAGTTCGCCAGGTCGGTCCTGGAGAAGCGCCAGCCGACGCGCGGGACGCTGCTGGACTGCTGGCGGATAGCACACATGTTCGAGAAGTTCGCCGAAGGACCGGGGAAGATGCTGGAGCTCCGGCAAGCGCCGGAGCAAGTATGAAGTATGAAGCTTGCCCGCCGTACGGCGGGGCAGAAGTATGAAGTATCAGACAACGGCAACGGCCACGGCAACGGCAACAACGCCTGGACCCTGAACGCTGCACTCTGAACCCTGAACCAGCTTTGTGGAAAGCATGCGGTCTCGGCCCCCTCACTGGGTAGAGCCGGGCGTCTCGCCCGGGGTGCGGGCGCGTCAAGCCCCCCGGCGAGACGCCGGGGGCTACCCAAGGGGGCGTTTCTACAGAGCACCCTGAACCCTGAACGCTTTACACTGGACGCGGAAGCCGGCCCGCCGCCGGCGGACCAAGAGCGAAGGGCATACGATGAATGAGTTTGACTGGGTACTCAGACTGCTGTTCGCGGTGGGGTTTGTCATCGGGTCCTCGATCCGGTGGCGGTACAGCCGCGGGCACCGGCGCGAGCGCTCGCGGCCCCACTTCGGCGGCCCTCTCGACACGGCGCTCGTGCTGCTGGCGGGCGTGGGGCTGATGCTGCCGGTCGTGTACCTCCCCACGTCCTGGCTGGACTTCGCCGACTACGACGCGCCCCGATGGGCGGAGCTGGCCGCCGGTCTGGCCGGCACGGCGATCTTCGCGTCGGCGCTCTGGCTGTTCTGGCGCTCGCACACCGACCTGGGGCGCAACTGGTTTCCTTCCCTGACCGTCCGGGAGGGTCACACGCTGGTCACGGGCGGCGTCTACAACCTGGTGCGGCATCCCATGTACGCGGCGCACGGCCTCTGGGCGCTGGCGCAGGCGCTGATGCTGCACAACTGGCTGGTTGGACCGGCCTTCCTCGTCGTGTTCATCCCGTTCTACCTGGTGCGCGTGCCGCGCGAGGAGCGGATGATGATCGAGCAGTTCGGGGACGAGTACCGCGAATACATGCGCCGCACGGGCCGGATGATCCCGCCAATGCGTCCCAGCACGCATGAAGACAAGGCCTGAAGCCGCGGCACGCTATCGCCAGTGGTTGTCGAAGAAACCCCACCAGGTCTTCTCGCCCTGCCAGACGAGGTAGTCGGGCAGCAGCTGGAGGTTCAGGTGGCTGGAGCCCGCGAGTGCCTCGGGGCTGGTGCCTCCGATCAGCACCACGGAGCGTTCGTCGTTCTCCGGATGGGGGAAGACGGCCGCGAAGCCGACGTCCGTGGCCTCGAACGTGCGCCCGGCAAGCTGGACCCCCCGCTGCCCGACCTCGACCGGCAGGCCCGGGGCAAGCCGCCGCCAGACGGCGTTGGACGCGGCCGATCCGTAGAGCACGAGGTTGCTTCCGAGGACCTCGTCCTCGGTGACCTCGCTGTCCGCAATGGCGGGCAGATCGTACCAGCTCTCGCCCGCGAAGACGCCGCGATGAACGCCGCCGTTGAACTTACGGAAGAAGGCCGGCACGTCGCGTTCGAGCCAGCGCAGGACGAAGTTCTCCTGGATGCTCCCGCCTGTGCCGAAGACGAAGCGTTGTGGCGCGAAGAGAACGTCACCGACGGGGCCGGACGCCCCGTGGTGCTTACACCCAGGTTGCTGCAGTTGCGCAGGGCGCCATCGCCCGTCTACTTTCTCGAATCCCAGCGCTCCCGCCGACAGGTCGAGCCCGTTGATGGACGTGTCATCGAGCCTGACGCCGGCTTCGGGCAGCGCGCGGATCGGGCCCAGGCTGAGCCGTCGCACGTTATCCGTCTGCGCCCTCAGTTCCCGCCCCTCGTGGCGGGCGTCCACACGGGCCGGCCGGCCGTAATCCTCAAACTGGTCTACGGAGAGCCAGAACGAGCGGTTGTGACGCAGCGTGTGCGCAACGAGCCTGACGCGCCCGGGGCAGTCGGGGCGGCGCTGGCGGCAGAGCCACTGGATGACCTGCGGGCCGATCTGCTCGTTGCAGCAGCCGTGGCCGCACTCGGGCACCTCGGTGTAGGTGCAGTCCGCGCCGAGAGCGCCGAGCCGCTCGTGCATCCGCCGGGAATGCGCGACGGGCACGCCGCCGCCGATGGACGTGTCCCATCCACCATGGATGATCCAGACGGCCATGTTGGCCAGGTTCTCGGCGCGATACGCCGCGCCGCGGCCGAGCCACGACGGATGCTCCCACTCGTGGGCCCGCATGATGAGCCCGCCGGGCTTGGTCCACAACCGGTAGTCGCAGTAGCCGCAGAACGGCGCTGCTGCGGCAAACAGGTCGGGATAGTGGGATGCCAGGTACCAGGTGGCCGCCCCGCCCATCGAGGAGCCCGTCACGCTGATGCGACTACGGTCTATGGGGAAGTGTTCGCAGGTCCACTCGATGGCTTCCAGCACGTCCACTTCGGCCGGCCCTTGAGCGACCGAGCCGGGGCCGCGCTGGCCCGGCTTGATGACGACGCAGCGTTCGCCTCCCTGCGCCGCCCAACCGACGAACTTCTCGCACGTTTGGACCGATCGCGGCAGGTTCGCGATGCTCCCCGGGCTGAGTTCGACGATGAGCGGCGCGGGTTGGGCCTCTGCGTCGGAGGCGCAAAGGGGGATCGGCTGGAGGGTGCCGTCCAGGCACGATCTGTGATAGGCGACCTGTCCGTTCGGTTTCACAGGAAGTGCTCCTCGACGCTGTTGCCATGATCGCATCCTGCCAGCGCCAATGATAGCGCCCGGCTGCGGCGCGTCAAGCCGCGGTGCCGCGAACGGGTTGCCAGAGATTATCGGTCACTAACGCCCAAATCGGACACACCGCCGACGACGAACGAGTACAATGCCCTGCGCCCGAGACTCCGCGTCCGCCGGGAGAACAGCAGTGCGGCGGCGGCAATGTCCGCCACGGTGTCCGCACAAAAAGCTTCTCGACAAAACAAAACCGCCATTTTGCCGCTCCTCAGGGCGTATGAGCACAGGCCGGGGAGCGCAGGAGGACATGGACTGTCCGTTCTGTCCGTGCTTTTGACAGAATCGGCCCCGGCGGGTAAGCTCGAAACCGTGGGGAAGTGTTCACGCACGTTCTGCAAGGGGGGCGAAGGCGATGAACGAGGAGCTTCAGGAAGCCATCGAGAAGGCGCGGAAGCTGGAGATCGACGGGACGGCATACTACACGAAGCTGGCGCAGATGTGCAGCGTGCCGTCCGGCAAGCGGATGTTCGAGTCGTTCGCCGACGACGAGCGCCGGCACCTGAGGATCATCGAGGACGTGACGAAGGGCCTGGGGATCGACGAATCGTGCTTCGCCATGCCGCGCGAGACGATGCGGACGCTCTTCAGCGAGGCGGCCGAGAGGCTGGACGAGACGCCCGTCGTCGGCACGGACGAGAAGGAAGCCGTCCAGGCCGCGATGGAGATGGAAACGAAGAGCTTCAGGCTATACGAGGATGCCGCCGGCCGGGCCGAGGACGACGACACGCAGGCGCTGTTCGAGCGGCTGGCGAGCGAGGAGAACCAGCATTACGAGATGCTGGAGAACACGCTGGAGTACCTGAACAGCAACGGGCAGTGGTTCCTCTGGCAAGAGGGGGCGCTGATCGTGGGCGACCAGAGTTCGCTCGGGCTGGGATAGGCTCGGCCCTACCGGCGGCAGGTGGCGCAGGCGGCCGAGGAGCACGCCGAGCAGGCGGACGGGCCGCCGGCGGAGTGGGAGTGGGATGGGCTCGCGGTCCGCGCGGCGAAGGGTGAGAAGACCTTGCGCATCCGCTTGCCGCCGCAGTGCTCGCACGAGTGGTTGGCCCTGGAGTCGGACTTTTCCAGGAACTCGGTCGTCTGCCCGCAGCTCTGGCAGTTGTATTCGTAGAGCGGCATGATGATGGGCCCGTGGCGATTTCTGCTTCTCGTTCTATGGTAAAGCGACGGGACCGGACCTGTCAACTTCGCAACGGCCGGTGGAAATTGCAGATGGCAGAGGGCAACTTCGCAGACCGCCTGATGGCCGAGGTCGCGCGCAAGCGCAGCCAGGTCGTGGTGGGCCTGGACCCGCGTCTGGAGCGCCTGCCGGCGGACGTCGTCGGCGCGGCGCGGGCAGAGACGCCCAGGGGCGCGGCCGAAGCGATGATCCGCTTCAACCGCGCCGTGATCGAGGCCGTCGCCGAGCACGCCGTGGCCGTCAAGTGCCAGGTAGCCTTCTACGAGCGCTACGGGTGCGAGGGGATGCGGGCCTATGCGGCGGCCATTTGCGATGCCCGCGAGGCCGGGCTGCTAGTCGTCGGGGACGTGAAACGCAGCGACATCGCCAGCACGGCGGAGGCTTACGCCGCCGCACACCTGGGCGGCGCGCCGGGGGCGCCCGACTTCGTCGCCGACGCCGTGACCGTCAACCCGTATCTGGGAGCGGACGGCGTGCGGCCCTTCGTCGAGGCCGCGGCCGCGGCCGGCGGGGGCGTCTTCGCCCTGGTCAAGACCAGCAACCCCTCGTCGGTGGACGTGCAGGATGCCGTGTGCGACGGGCGGCCGCTCTACGAACGCGTCGGGAGCCTGGTCGAGCAGTGGGGCGAACCGTACCGCGGCGAGAGCGGCTACAGCCTGCTGGGGGCGGTCGTGGGGGCGACCTTCCCCGAGGAGCTTGCCGCGCTGCGGCGGCTGATGCCGCACACGCCTTTCCTGGTCCCCGGGTTCGGCGCGCAGGGGGCGGGCGCGGAGGAGGTGAGGGGCGCGTTCGACGCCGACGGCCTGGGCGCCGTGGTGAACTCATCGCGCGGGATCATCTACGCCTGGCAGCAGCCGCCTTACCGGGAGCATTACGGCGGGGGGCGGTGGCGCGAGGCCGTCGCCGCGGCGGCGGCAGACATGCGCCGGGACCTCTGGGAAGCAACGCACTGACGGGCGGCGCCTCAGGCTGTATCGAGCGGGAGCCCCGCGTAGGTGCGGCAGACGGCGTCGGCCAGCTTGTCCGGGTGGTGGCGCAGCAGGTCCTGCTTCTCCCACAGCACGCGTTGCTCGGTGAAGTCCTCGATCAGGTTCGCCTCCAGGACCCCGACGCCGAGCTCGCCCAGGGAGTCGTCCGGCGCGACTGTCTCAGCCCCCTCCCGGCGGTACCGCTCCAGCACGCCGTCACCGGGGAACTTGGCGTTGAACAGGGCGCAGTCGATCACGCCCGGCCCGGCGTGCTCAAGGACCGCGCGCAGATGGTCGGCGGCGCTGAATCCGTCGGTCTGGCCCGGCTGCGTGACGATGTTGCAGACGTAGATCTTCATGGCGCCTGTCCGCGCGAGGGCGTCCCGGACGCCGGGCACGAGCAGGTTGGCAATGACGCTGGTGAAGAGGCTTCCGGGGCCGATGACAACGATGTCCGCGCCCAGTATCTCGCGGACGGTCTGCTCGCAGGCTGCGGGCGACTCGGGCTTCAGGTAGAGGCGCTTGATGCGCGGCTTGTTGGGTTCGCGGACGCTGACCTCGCCTTCGCGGTGCGAGCCGTCCTCGAGTTCGGCGCAGACGTGGCAGTCCTCCGTGGTGGGGGGCAGGACCTTGCCGCGGATGTTGAGCAGGTGGCTCAGAACGCCGATGCCCTTCTCGAAGCTCCCTTGGAGATCCGTCATCGCGGCGATGGCCAGGTTCCCCAGGCTCATCCCGTTGAAGGAGCCCTGTCGGAAGCGGTACTGGAAGAGCTGGTTGAGGAGCCTTTCCCTCTGGCCGGGCGGGCTCAGCGCGACCAGGCAGTTCCTGGCGTCGCCCGGGGGCAGGATGCCCAGTTCGTCCCTGAGCCGCCCCGAGGAACGCCCGCAGTCGGTCACGGTGACGATGCCCGTGGGCTCCTGGCAGTAGGTCTTGCAGCCTTCCAGGACGATGGGCAGGCCCGTGCCGCCGCCCAGCGCCACTATGCGCAGGGCGGTCGGCGACTTGTTGATGTTCAGCAGCCGGACCAGCGTCGGCACCTGGAAGATGCGTGTGATGCGGTAATCGGGCTCCTCGCCGGCATCGCGCGGCTCGAACGCGCTGAACCTGCCATGGAGCATCTGGGCCGTCAGCGCGCCCAGGTCGTTGCCGACCCGTATCTCCTCCTGCGGCCGGTCGCCGACGACGAGCATCTCGTCCGGCCGGAGGGCGTGCCTGCCCAGCAGGTAGCGCAGGCATTCACTCATCAGCCCGCCGCGCTCGATGTCGTTTATGACGATCTCGTCAAAGGCATCGACCAGACCCAGCTTCTCGATCTTGGTGGACTGGCGCCTGTGGAGCCCGCTGGTCAGCAGGCAGCAAATGACGCCCTGGCTGCGCAGGAATGAGATCGTGGGCAGCACGTCCGG
This sequence comes from uncultured candidatus Brocadiaceae bacterium, assembly GCA_964592385.1. Taxonomy (GTDB): domain Bacteria; phylum Planctomycetota; class Brocadiia; order SM23-32; family SM23-32; genus CAZQEQ01. The sequence continues at coordinate 22,990 of CAZQEQ010000029.1, forward strand.
GAACGTCTCGATGTCGCCAACCTCGTCGCTGTTATACGCCCGGAACGCACCGTCCACCGCGTCTTCGCTGAGCCCGTGTTGGCGGGCGATCTCGTCGAAGACCAGGAAGTTCGGGCCGTGCCGTGAAGTCAGTTCCTCCTGCACGTGCAGGGCCTCTTCTTCGCTCATCGACAGCCCGGCCTCGATGAGCACGCGGGCGGCCCGACGCCTGGACGCCTCCAGCAGCTTCCCCGTGCAGTCGTAGAGCGTATCGTCCAAATCAAACACGACGGTCTTGATCGGTCCGGCCACGCCATTCCTCCCCTGGTCACGAGCACGGCAATTCTAACAGAACCGGCGGGCCGATAGAAAGCGGCGGCGCGCTTGGCAGCGCCGGCACACCCGGTTATCATACGCCCCGGCCTGCCGACAGGGACCGAGGAAGAGCATGGACCAGGAATACGACGTTATCGGGATCGGCGTCTGCGCCTTCGACATCCTCATCGAGGTGGACCGCTACCCCGGCGCGGACGAGAAGATGGAGGCCGCCAGGATCGAGACCCAGGGCGGGGGCGTCGTCGGCACGGCGCTGGTCGCGGCGGCCCGGCTCGGTGGCAGATGCGCGTACCTGGGCGCCCTCGGGGACGACTCCTTCGCCGACTTCTCCGTCGCCGAGTTCGAAGCGGATGGCGTGGACACGCGCCTCATCCGGCGCGTCGGCAACGCTTCCGTGCTGGTGGCGCTCATCGTCGCCGACCGGTCCGCCGGCACGCGCATGATCGTCTGGACCAGCGACCGGGCGCCGCGCATCTCTCCCGCCGACGTCTCCGAGGAGGTCATCCGCCAGGCCCGCGTCGTTCACGTGGACAACTACTACCCCGCACCCGCCCTGGAGGGCGCACGGAAGGCCCGTGCTCTTGGCGTGCCGGTCACGATGGACCTGGAGCTTCAGGACGAGGGGGCGGAGGAGTTCCTCACCCTCGGCGACTACGTCATCGTGCCGCTTGAGTTCGCCCAGCAGCGCTACGGCGCCGACGACGTGGAGGTCGGCGCGCGCGCCCTCTACGAGGAACTGGCGGCGCACGGCGGGAGAGCAGGGGTGGTCACGGACGGGACGCGCGGCTCCTTCGCCGCGCACGGCGGCGGCTCCATTCGCCAGCCCGCCTACAGGGTCGAGGTGGTTGACACGACCGGCTGCGGGGACGTTTACCACGGGGCGTTTGCGCTGGGTGTCGCCAGGGGCTGGGAGCTGGACAGGACGATGCGCGTGGCCGCGGCGACGGCCGCGCTCAAGTGCAGGGAGCTGGGCGGCAGGCGAGGCATACCGGACGCCGGCGAGGTGGAGGAGTTCCTGCGAACCGCCGAGCCGATCCTGTAGCCGGCCGCCGCCGGAAAGGGGACCGAGTGGCCCAGAAGCGAGCCCTATACCTCTGCAGGGAATGCGGCGCCACGTTCCACCGGTGGAGTGGGCGCTGCCCGAAGTGCCAGGAGTGGGACAGCCTGGAGGAGGCGCAGTCGGCGCCGGGAAAGCAGGCCGCCGCCGAACCGATCAGCCCTCCGGTCGCGCTGACTGACATAAGCGTCGAGCGGCAGGTGCGGCTCTGCTCCGGGATGCCCGAGTTCGACCGCGTCCTGGGCGGGGGCGTGCTGGGCGGGAGCACCGTGCTGCTGGCCGGGGACCCGGGCGTCGGCAAGTCCACGCTGCTGCTCCAGGCACTCGCGCGGATGGCGGCAGCGGAGGTGAAGTGCCTCTACGTCTCCTGCGAGGAGTCGCTGGGGCAGATCAAGATGCGCGCCGAGCGGCTCGGGCTGGACGAGTCCCCCCTGGCCGTGTCGGCCGACACATCGCTGGAGGGCGTCCTGGCCCTGCTGGCGGCCGACGCGCCGCAGGTGCTCGCCATCGACTCGATCCAGCGCATAGCCGCCGGCGAGCTTGACTCCGCGCCGGGCAGCCTGCGCCAGGTGTCCACCTGCGCGACTGTGCTGACGGAGGCGTGCAAGCGGGAAGGCTGCGCGCTCTTCCTGGTCGGGCACGTCACGAAGCAGGGCATGGCGGCCGGGCCGCGCTCGCTCGAGCACCTGGTGGACACGGTGCTCTACTTCGAGAGCGAGCGCTTCCAGGCGCTCCGCGTGCTGAGAGCCGTGAAGAACCGGTTCGGGGCGATCGATGAGATAGGCGTCTTCGAAATGCTGCCGGACGGACTGCGCGAGGTCGCCAACCCGAGCGAGCTATTCCTGGCGGAGCGCGATCCCTCCACGAGCGGCTCCGTGGTCACCGCCGCCATGGAGGGCAGCCGGGCGCTCCTGGTCGAGATACAGGCCCTGGTCGGCCCCGGCAGCTACGGGACGCCGGAGCGCAAGGTCAGCGGCGTGGACTACCGGCGGTTCAGCATGATGCTCTCGGTGCTGGAGCGCCGAGCCGGCCTCCAACTGGGGGGCTGCGACGCGTTCGTGAACGTGGCCGGCGGGATCAGGGTCTTCGAGCCGGCCGCCGACCTGCCGCTCGTCCTGGCGCTCGCCTCCAGCTTCCGGAACGCGCCCTTCCCGGCCGACGCCGTCGCGGTAGGCGAGGTGGGGCTCGGGGGCGAGGTCCGCGCCGTCGGCCACGTCGTGGACCGCCTGAAGGAGGCGCGCAAGCTCGGCTTCACGCGGGCGATCGTGCCTTCAGGGAACGCCGCGGCCGCCTCCCCGATGGGCCTGACCGTCCACTCCGTCGGCAAGCTCACGCAGGCCATCCGGCTGATCGAGGGCGGCACGTAGCCCGCGGCCCCCCGGGCCAGAGCTCAGAGAGCCACCTTGAGCGGTCCCCGGGCCAACATGCCCACGACGAGCGAGATGATGAGAAACGCCCACATCCAGTGGAACTCCATGCCCCAGAGCGACAGGGTCGCCTGTGGGTAGCGCAGCTCCACGGCGCGCAGCCTGCCCGAGCCCAGTCCCGGCTCGGTCGGATACAGCATCCTGCCGAACCATCCGCTGGCGCGACGGGGCGAGACGGCGGCGCCAACGGTGCCGACGCACAGGCTTTTCGTCACGCGCTCACCGGAACACGTGACGCCCACGTCGTAGACGCCGGCTTCGGCCGCGCTTATCCTGAAGTCCACCTCCCCCTCGTCGGGCACGCGCAGCGCCGGTGTCTCCGCCACCACGCCCGACGGCAGGTCCAGCGCAACGTCCATTTCTTCCAGCGACAACGGAGCCGCGTAGAGCACGCGGAGAACCGCGCTCTCCCCGGGCCGGAGCGGCGCGTAGCCGTATCGTGCCTGAAGTTGCACGAGCACCAGCAGGACGGGCACCATCACAATGGCCATGCCGCGCAGCGCGTCCAGCGTGTAAAGGACTGCGTAGCCGAGCGTCCGGCCCTGGGCCTTCAGGACGACGGCGGCGTTGTGCCGGAAGATCCACATCTCCAGCATGTGGCCCTTGATCCGGTCCTTCAGGCGGGCGATTCTCTGCTGGTTCGAGACCTTGCCGAACGCCCAGACCAGCACGACGCCGAGCACGGCCGCCGTCGCCGCCACGGCCCACATGGGGTCCAGGCCACGGAACGGCCAGAGGGCCCAATCGAACAGTCTCGTCAGCGTGTGGTTGAATGCGTCCATGGCTCAGGACATGTAACCGAGGCCCTTGAGGCGGCGCTTTATCTCTTCCTCGTCGGCCTCATCGTCGGTCAGGCGGGCCACCTCTTTCTCGAGCACGTGTGTGACGAACTCCTCCACCGAGGAGTAGCCCGCCATCTCCGCGCACTCCTTCAGCCGGTCGTAGAGTTCCCTTGCGACCTTGATCTTGGGGGCAAACATAAGTCCGTTCCCTCCGATGCGTGTTTCAGCCCAGGACGTTCCTGCCCTCGGTCCCGGGCGGCGCCTCGACGCCGTAGCGCGCCAGTATGGTGGGGGCCATGTCAACCAGTGCCGGGGCGTCGGCGGTGATCTTCCTGTTCGAGAGCAGCACGCCCGACAGGCCGGCGACGTCCATGCAGTGGTCGCCGCTCCACTTGTCGTCGTTGTCCGCGATGACGTCCGCCTCGTACGTCCCGAGTATCGTTCCCCAGGAGGCCCGGTAACCGCGGTTGAAGCCAACGATAATGTCGGGCGCGTCCTCGGCGGCCTCACCGCGATAAACCTCCTCCTTCCTGTAGGCCCGGGCGATGACCCGCTCCCCCGTCGCGGGGTCGCTGACGTCCTCCAGCCCCCGGGCAATCTCGTCCAGCAGGGCGTCCGACTGGCGGCCCCGGCCGACCACGCCGGCCTTCTCGCGGCCGCGCACGTTCAGATATAGCCCGTTGATGCCCAGGCCGTAGGCGTACGTTCCGTTCCAGTCCGTGTTGGCGAACAGCTTCAGTTCCCCGCGGCGGCCGGGATCGCGCAGCCGCGCGTAGTCGTTCTCCAGCAGCCAGCCGTTCAGGCTGAAGGTCCTGTAGAACGGATTGAACCCGTGGTCCGAGAGCACGATGAGCGTCGTGTCGTCGTCCACGCGCTCCAGGGCCTTGCCCAGCACGCCGTCCATGCGCACGTAGAGGTCCTCGATGGTCTTGCCGAACTGCTCGCCCAGCTCGGGCGTGTAGAGCGGATGGCGCGGGTCCATCGAGCGCCAGTGCACGTGGCTGTTCAGGTCAATGGTCGAGAAGTAGAAAAACAGCAGGCCGCCCTCGTAGCTGCCCAGCAGGTAGTCGTACGCCGCCATGTCCTCGTCCAGCACGTGCATGGCCTGCCGGAGGTAGTCTTCCTCGCTAAAGATGCCCGAGGAGAGGGCCTTGGTGTCCTCGGCGATCCCCTGCGTGTAATAGGGTCCGATCCGACGGGCAAGCTCGGCGGAGAAGTCGGGCGGCGTGGAGATCGGCAGCGCCGGACTCGCGGGGTCAATGTTGACGGGCGAAGCGTAGAGCTTGAAGTGCGGGTGGACCTCCTTGGCGAAGAACCGGCACGTCCCCGTGACGCCCTTCAGGTGCGGCACCAGGCTGAACTCCACGGTGACCCAATCGCTCCACTCCCCCTGCTTGAGCAGGATCTGCTTGCCCTGGACCGTGATCCGCAATACGGAGTTGACGGGGTCCCTGACGACGGTGAAGCCCACGCGCACGGACGGGCTCTCCGCGCGGAAGACGTTGCCGGGCCCGACCAGCGCGGCCTCGCAGCGGTGGCCCGACATGTCCACGACCGTGACGTGGGAGTCCGTTATTTTCTCGCGGTTCGGCGGCTCGACGTCGGTGACGTAGGACGAGACGCCGTAGGCGCCGAGCATGTCGGGCGTGCCCAGGCCGGATATGGTGCGGGCGCTGCACTCGACGGGCGGGAAGTTCGCCGGCAGGCGGTAGAGCACGCAGGGGACGTCCCGCTCGGAGAGCAGCTTCCAGAAGGCCGGGCCGCGCCTGAGCAGCCTCATCCCGCCGCCGCTCAAGGGGATGCGCCAGTCCCCGAGCGACATCTCGCTCGTGGGCGGGAAGGCGCGCGACGTGGACAGGTAAGGGGTCAGCGTGGCCGGGTCACGGTGGATGAAGTCGAAGATGCCGTGGACGCCGGGGTTCATGCCGGTGATGAAGTTCGACCACGCGACCGGGCTTTGCGGCGGGATGCTGCTGCGCAGGGGCTTGAAGTCGCCGTGGCGGATGAGGCCGGCGAAGTTCGGCATCCGCCCGGCGGCGACGTACTTCTCCAGCAGGACGGGCGACATGCCGTCGATGCCGAGCACGATCACGCGCCCACGCCCCGCGCCGCCGGCGTCGGCGACGCGCCCGCACGCGGGCAGGCCCGCAAGCGCGGCCAGCGCGCCGCCCGCAGCGCTTCGCATGAATCCCCTACGGCTTATGCGCGACATGCTAATCACCGCCCTCCCCCGCCGGCAGGAGCGACTCCCCGTCCATGTAACGCGGCTTCGGCACGCCGAACAGGTCGAGCACGGTCGGCGCGAGGTCAACTATGCCCGGATCGCGCCGCCCGATGCCCCTGTTGCAGAACAGGACCCCGGGGACGAGGTCCGGGTCCACGCAGTGGTCGCCGCCCCACGCCTTCTCATTATCCTCGAAGACCGTCGAATCGAACTTGCCCGTCACCGAGTCCCAGGAGACGCGGTAGCCGTCTGCGAAGCCGGCGATCAGGTCCGGTCCCGCGTCGCAGTACGGGCCGGAGTACACGTCGTCGGCGTCGAAGACCCGGCTCACTGCGTTGGCGCCGCTCTCGGGGTCCTTGATTCCCGTCAGGCCGGCGATGATGGCCTGTTTCACTTCGGCCTTCTCGGCGCCGGCGGACACGGTGCCCTGCGCCTCGCGGCCGGCCTGGTTGATGAAGATGCCGCCGAGCCCGAGGGCGTAGGCCCGGGTGCGCTTCCAGTCCACGCCCTTGAAGTAGCCTTCGCAGCGGTCGGCGTCGCCCTCGAGCGCCAGGAAGCCGTTCTCGAGGAGCCACGCGTTCAGGCTGACGCACCGGGCGAACGTGCCGAACCCGTGGTCCGACATCACGATCAGGACGTCGTCCTCGCCGAGCCGGGAGAGCACGCGGCCGACCATGTCGTCCATCCGCTCGTAGAGCCGCTCCACCGTCCCGGCGGCCTCCGGCGCGTCGGCGCCGTCCCCGCCGCCGCCTTCCGGCGTGTAGCGCCAGAACATGTGCTGGACCCGATCGGTGATGTCGAAGACACAGGCCACCACCCCGTCATCGACCTTGGCGAGCGCGTCGAAGAACATCGTCTCGCGCTCCCCGTGGATTGCGTACGCATACTCCAGGAACGCCGCCTCGTCGATCACGCCCTCGTTGAGGGCCCACGTGTCCTCGGCCAAGCCGAGCGTTGCGAACGGCCCGAAGACCTTCGCCAGGTAAGGCGCGTAAACGAACGGGTGCGAGAGCGGCAGGGCCGGGCTGGCGGGGTCAATGTTGATCGGCGTCACGTAGAGCCCGAACTCCGGCGTCAGCCGGCTCAGATAGAACCGGCATATGCCCTGCACGCGGGAGCGCAGCCTGCCGCGGAACGTCAGTCTGACCCAGGGGGAGAACCGGCCGAGCGGCAGGTCCACCCTCTGGCCCGGCAGATCGAGCACGGCGCCCGTCCCGTCGCCGTTCAGCCGGACGGTGAGGGGCATCGTGAGGGTCCGCCCCTCCGCGTCGAGCGGATCGGGCGGACCGGGGATCTCGCAGCGAACGGTGTCGCCGCTGCGCGTCACGACGATGCCGAGGCCGCCCGTCGGCTCCCCGTCGCCCGTCGCGTCGGTCGTGAAATGCGTGAAGCTGCCCTGCGTGCCGCGCAGGTCCGGCACGCACATGCCGGAGAGCATCACGCCGTGGAACTTCTCCGGCGGGAACGTGATCGGCACCCTGAGCACGATCGAGAAGACGCCGTGCTCTCCGAGCACCTTCCAGAAGGGCTGGCTCTTGCGCTTCAGGGAGACGGAGGCTCCGCCCAGAGGGATGCGGTACTTACCGAGCCTGAGCGACCTGCCGGGGCCCCGCACCTGGGCCGAAGACAGGTCCGGCATGTATGTGCGCCGGTTGGAGGCGAGGAAGTCGAAGATCCCGTGCTTGCCCGGGTTCACACCAGTCTGGAACGTGGACCAGGCGACCGGCGAGGCGGACGGCACGGTGGAGCGCAACGGCAGGAAGGCCCCCTCGCGCGCCATCTTGGAGAAGTTGGGCAGCCGCCCCTTGTCCATCAGCCTGCGGGCGACCACGGGCGACATGCCGTCCAGGCCGACGATGACGACGCGGCTGCAGCGACTCCTGCCGCGGCGCCTCAGGCGCCTGACCAGGCGGATGATCAGCCGCACCGGCGAGGTGATGAAGACGAGGGCGGCCAGCGCGAAGGCCGCCAGAAAGACCAGGAACGACGACGCCAGCGCGAATCCCGCACCCGGCCCGACGTAGGCGTGAGCGACGGCGCCGGATGCCAGGGCGGCTGCTACAGCGGCGGCGAACCGGCCGCAAGACCTGTTGTGTCTCGGCAAGGACATCACTGAACTTGGACGGTCACCTCGCGTAGCCCAGTCCCCGCAGGGCCTCGATTTCCTTCTCTGAAACCTTCTCCAGGGCCGTGTCGGGATCGGGGGGCTTCGCCACGTACTCGGCAACGGACTCCACCCAGCCGTCCAGTTCCTCGGCCAGGCGCCCCACAACGTCCGGCTGGTCCTCCGTCAGATCCCTCAGCTCCATCGGGTCCCTGGCCACGTCGTAGAGCTCCGTATGACCGTCCGACCACCGGATCAACTTGGAATCGCCCAGCCGCACGGCCTTCATCCGCAGCAACCAGCGACTGAAGTCAAAGCGCGGCATCCGGGGGATGAACCTTGGGAAGTCGTGTATGGTCGGCGCGTTGTACTCCGCAATTCCCCTCCTCGGCACCTCGCCGGGCGCGCCACCGTCCAGCAGGTTGAGACAATTCTGGTCCGGCAGCCTGGGCCAATCGACGCCGGCCAGTTCCAGGATGGTTGGGTACACGTCGTGGGTCTGCACGAGACCATCCTGCATGCCGGGCGCAAACCGGTCCCTGTACCGGACAATGAGCGGAACGCGAACCAACGGTTCATACAGCGAGAAACGGTGCAGCATCATGTGATGCTCGCCGAAGTGCTCGCCGTGGTCCGAGGTAATGACCACCAGCGTGTTGTCCATCAGCCCGTTGGAATCGAGGAACTCCAGCAGCTCGCCCACCTTGCCGTCCACGTACCTGATCTCTTCGTCGTAAAGGGTCTCCAACTCGGAGATCTCCATCGAGTTCAGCGTGTCCAGTCCGGTGAGCATATAGGTCAACAGCTCATCGCGCTGGTCGCGGTTCGTCCACTTCTGCCGGACCTGCTCAGTGGCCCACTCCAGCAGGTGGGACGGCGGCACGTAGGGACCATGCGGCTCGATGTAGTTGAGAAAGATGAAGAACGGCTTCTCGGGCCTGTACTGCTCGGCAAACCACCGGCCGAGTTCCTCGTGCATCAGAGACGCATTCGACCGGGGCTGGGGGGCCTTGCGCCCGAGGCGGCTCAGCACACGGTCCGCAAAGACCACGGGCGTCGGCGCCTCCTCCTCGTCCCAGCTGAGGGCAGCCCAGAACATGTCAAAGCCCTGGTCAAAGGAGCGACTTGCCGAGACGATTGCGTTCGACGAGAGCCCCGCCGTCTGATACCCGGCGGCCAGAAGCTGCTCCGCCAAAGTCTCGAACTCCTCGTCCAGCGACTGGTGAACCCAGCTGACGCCGTGTGCCCGGCCGGGCAGGCCCGTGAAGAGCGAAGCGTGACTGGGCAACGTCCAACAACCGGGCGACAGGCAGTTGGTGTAGACGCGCGCGTCCTGAGCGAACGCGTCGATCTTCGGCGTCGTGTTGCGCGAGTAACCGTAGCAGGACATGTGGTCCATGCGTACCGTGTCCAGCACGATCAGGATCACATTCGGTTGGTCGGCGGTCGACGCCGGCACGCTTTCGGGCAGTTCGACCACCGGTGTCGGCCTCCCGACGACCAGTGCAACCCCCACCGACGCCAGCCAGACAAGCCCCACAACGATCTCCAACAAGCTCAAGGGCCTCCTGCTCCTTGCCGCTCGTGCGGCCAGCGCCTTCAGCGCAGCGTAGCTCACCAGCCCCAACACCAGGGCCGTAGGCCCCCACCACGCCGTCTCGAGATAGCCCAGCCTGCGTTGCTGCGCCGGCCGGTACGCGAACACGGCAATGGTCCACAGCAACGGCAGGAGCACCAGGAGCCACTTGTACGCCCTGTGCCACACCGAGCGCACGACGAGCAGGCCCACTGCGCAGGCCACCCCGAAAACGCCGAAAACGGGCACGGATACAGCCAGCGACTTGGTGATCAAGCCGATGATCACGGCACCGTCGGGCTGCCCACCAGCCCGGACGGCCAGCAAGCAGTCAACGACACCGAAGACCACTCCCACCAGGGAACCCAACAGCAGCCCCGCCGTCGCTACGGACAGAACTCCGGGCTTTCGCGGTTGGTCAGGCGAACCCGCGCTCGTCATATCAGACTCCGCAGAACAGGTTCAAGAATCCCGGACCCATACGGCAAAACGACTGCCACCTCCGGCCGGCACCTTTGTGAGCGATACTACTGGCCGGCACAGAGCCTGTCAAGACACCCGTGGCCGCGCCGGAGGAGAGCGCCCCGACACCCCGAGCCGGCGCGTTCACGCGTTCATTTCACGTAGCCCAGCCCTCGGAGCGCGTCGATTTCCTCCGGCGTGATTTCGCCCAGCGCCGCACCCTCCTCCGGCGGGGTGTACTCATAGGCACTCACGGACCCGGTCCAGTCGTCCAGGAGCCCTGCGAGGCGTTCGACCTCGGCCGGCTCGGCGCCGGACAGGTCCTTTATCTCCAGCGGGTCCTTCTCCAGGTCGTAGAGCTCGGCCTGCCCGTCCGACCAGCGGATCAGTTTCGAGTCGCTCACCTGCACAGCCTTCAGGCATCGCAGCCAGGACGAGCTGTCGAACCGGGTCAGCTTCTGGGCAAACCGCGAGACCGTTGAGACGGACGGCGCATTGTACTCCGCAATTCCCCTCCTCGGCGCCTCGGCGGGCGCGTCGCCGTCCAGCAGGCTGAGGCAATTCTGCTCCGGCAGCCTCGTCCACTCGATGCCGGCCAGTTCCAGGATGGTCGGGTACACGTCGTGGCTCTGCACGAGACCATCCTGCATGCCGGGCGCAAACCGGTCCCTGTACCGGACGATGAGCGGCACGCGAACCAGCGGCTCATAGAGGGAGAACTCGTGGCCCATCATGTGATGTTCGCCGAAATGCTCCCCGTGATCGGATAAGATGATGATCAACATGTCCTCGTCAAGGCCGTTGGCGCGGAGGAAGTCGAGCAACTCCCCCACCTTGCCGTCCACGTAGGTTATCTCATCATCATAGAGATTCTCCAGTTCCGCGATCTCGGCGGAACTCAGGGTGTCCTGCCTGCTGAGCATGTGTGTGAGCGCTTCCTGCCACTGGTCGCGGCTCTTCCATTTCTGCCGGGCCTGCTCAGTGGCCCACTCCAACAGGTGGGACGGCGGCACGTAGGGCAGGTGGGGCTCGATGTAGTTGAGGAAGATGAAGAACGGCTCGTCGGGCCTGTACTGCTCGGCAAACCACCGGCCGAGTTCCTCGTGCATCAGGGACGCCTTCGACCGGGGCGGCGGGCTCTTGCGCCCGAGGCGGCGCAGCACGCGGTCCACGAACGCGCCGGGCTTGGCCTCCTTCGGCTCGCCCCAGTACAAGGGCGTCCAGAACACGTCAAACCCCTGGTCGAAGGACCGGCTTGACGAGACGCTCACGTTCGAGGACATGCCCACGGTCTGGTAGCCGGCGTCGCGGAGTTGCTCGGCCAGCGTCTCGAAACGTTCGTCGAGGGACTGGTGCAGGCAGTCCACGCCGTGCGCCCTCCCCGGAAGCCCCGTGAAGAACGAGGCGTGGCTGGGCAGCGTCCAGCACGCCGGCGAGAGGCAGTTCGTGAACACCTGCGCCTCGGCCGCGAACCGGTCGATGTTCGGCGTCGTCTCCTGTCCGTAGCCGTAACACGACATGTGGTCGGCCCGGACCGTGTCCAGGACGATCAGGAGCACGTTGGGGCGCTCTGCCGTGGACGGTGGCGCCTGCGGAGGCAACTCGACTACCGGCTTGAGCCTGCCTGCGACAGGCACCAGGACGAGAGAGAGCGCCCATGCGCAGCCGGCCACGACCCCCACGGCAAGGGCGGGGCGCCTGCGGCCGCTCGCGGCCGACCTCGCCAGCCCGCGCAGGGCGATATAGCTGAGTATCGCCGCAATCAGGGAAACCGGCACCCACCAGGCGGCCTCGAAGTAGCCCAGCCTGAGCTGCTGTATGGGGCGGTAGGCAAAGACGCCGACCGCCCACGCCAGGGGCATGAGAGCGAGAATAAGCCCATGGACACGGCGAGAAATACGGCCCAGCGCGCCGAGCGCCAGCGCGCCGAAGAGACCGGCAACCGAGAAGACGGGCACCAGCAGCGCCACCGACCGAACAAGCAGGGGAAGCACGGCAACGGCCTCTCCCGAAGGGCCCCCGCTGCGGGACGACCAGAGCGCGTCCACCACGGCGAAAAGGAGCCCCACCAGGGCGCCCAGCGTCACGCCCACCTTCATTGCGGCACCAAGGGAGGGAAAGACTGGCCCGGATGTCCCCCGATCGCTCTTCCCGGCGTGCAGTGCGGACATTGTGTTTCACCGAGGCTCAGGCGCTACTGCAAAACCCCATCCTGGCTTCTGCCGGCTGCGCGCGCCGAAGGGCTGTGTCGGCCTGCATCGGCGATTCTGGCCTTT
>CAZQEQ010000030.1:0-3098 GCA_964592385.1 uncultured candidatus Brocadiaceae bacterium
TCGATGCCCGTCGTCTTGCCGAGCTTGTGGAAGTCCGCCAGCTCGATGGTGATCTTGCTGGCCGTGGGCGGTTCGTCCAGGTGGAAGTCCTGCCTCTCGGCCTGCGGCTCGACCGCCAGGGACAGGGGCTCTTCGGCGTCGTCGAGGTAGAGGTTGACCTTCTGCGCGATGCAGTAGTGGGTGTTCAGACAGATGGCGAAGTCGGTGATCGTCTCCGGCCGGGGAAGCCTGAAGGTGATACGGGGTTCCTCGCACGCCACGTAGAGGATGAGCTTCCAGGCGTCGTCGCTGACGAAGCCGTTGATCGCGTTCCACTGGTAGGCGGCGGGATCATCCGCCCGCTCCTCCCCGCCGGCCGTCGCGTCTCCGAACATGGCGAAACGCTCGATCTCATCCAGGTCCACGACATAGGTGAACTCGTCGTCCACCATGTACTTGGTGCCCATGAAGGTGAATATCCTCTCCCCGGTCTCCATCGCGACGTCCCGGACGGTGATGCCGGCCGCCAGCGGGTCGCGCACGGCGGCGACGGTGACGCGCTCCCGCTCGAAGGGACGGATCACGTGCTCGACGCCGACGACGCGGTTGAAGTCGGCCAGGCCGTCCGGCGTCAGGCCCCAGGCCATGAGCCACCCGCCGCCGTCGGTGAACGCCTTGACGCTGCCCGCGTTGTCGGCGAGCGCCTTAAGGTTGGCCGGCGTGGCGTCGAAGACGATGACCTGGTGCTTGCCGGCGCGGATCGTGCCGAGCAGGTTGTCGGCGGGGTCGAACTTGAGCCCACAGTGCACCAGCAGCTTCGCCCGCTCGTCCGCGCCGTCCATGATCACGGCCGCGTCGCGATGGATCGGACGGTAGGTGGCCGCGTGGGCGAGCATGTTGTCGAAGAGGCGCCCGGCCACCGGGTCGGTGGCGAGCTTCTCCCCGACGACCATCTGGCAGAGCAGGAGCAGGCCCTCGTTGACCGGGCAGGCGGCGATGGCCGAGTAGCCGAGCCGCTCGTCGCAGTGGGCGAGCGACGTGGCGCCGGTGGTCGCCTTGGCGTAGGCGTTGCGGTAAACGACGTGGTCGCCCGACCAGGTGAAGAAGTCCTGCTGCTCCAGGCCCGCGAAGATCGGGTGCAGCGGGTCCTCCATGAAGGCGATGCGCCCGGCGAAGTCGGTCACGCCGAGGTCGGCCGGCACGGCCTGGTAGTGCAGCGGCTCAGACTGGTCGAGCACGACCACGACCCTGCCCTCGCCGGCCAGGGACATCCAGCGCGGGTCGGTGCACGTGCGGGCGTCTAGAGCATCCTTGCCGACCAGGATGACCTGGGCCTTCTCGGGAATCTCGTCCAGTGAAGCGACCTGCGTGAACGGGATGCCGCGCGCCTTCAGGCGGGCGACGGCCGTGCCGTGCGGGTCCATCACGGCGAGCGCCGCCGCGGGCAGGCCGGGCTTCGGGCCGGCGTCGGGGTTCAGCACGGCCACGTCCTTTACCTCGCGGAAGACCTCCTTGCCGCCCCGCCGGCAGGTGAGGATGAACTGGCCGGCCGTGCGCTCCTTGACCTCGGGCACCTTGAAGGTGATGGAGTATTCCTTGTGCTCGCCCGGGGCGAGGCGGAAGGTCTGCTGCTGGCCGGCGACCTTGCGTCCGCCGAGGGTCAGCTCCCAGCCGGCCTCGATGGGGTCGGCGTGGTGGGTGTCGTTGAAGATCTTCAGCGTGCGGCCGACCTCGCTGCCGCCGCCGAAGGTCCAGTTCCACTGGCGGCAGAAGACGCAGACGGGCTTGAAGGAGTTGTGGTGCAGGTCCGCCATCTGGAAGGAGTAGCCCCAGATGTGCGTGGCGTCCACGCCGTGCCAGCGGTAGCCCTCGTAAATCATCTTGCCCAGCAGGCCGGCGCCGCGGTAGGCGGCGGGACCCCATCCGACGAAGGCGCCCTCTCCGCTGAACTGCGCGAATTCCGACGGCTGGTTGCCACCGACGAAGTAGGCTTCGCCCATGAAGATGGGCCGGTCGGGCACGAGCTGCCAGGGCGCCGTGCCCCAGTGCCCCAGCGTCGGCTCCAGGTGCGACCGGTAGGCGCGCTCGAGCGTGTATGCCTCGTCGGGGTAGTAACGCCAATCTGTCTCGACGTAGTGCACGCCGTTGACGGGCAGCGAGTTGTCTTTGAGGCAGTTGCCGCCGTCCACCATCACGGGACGGGTGGGGTCGAACTCCATGACGGCCTTGCCGACGCGGGAGATGTGGGGCTCGACCCTGTCGGTCAGGCCGAGGTTGCGGGAGTTGATGAAGGTGATCTCGTTCTCGATGGACCAGATGAGGATGGAGGGGTGGTTGCGCTCCTGCTTGACCTGGGCCTTGAGCTGGACGAGCCAGTTGTCGAACAACTCGGGGCCGGAGGCGAGCTTGTGCAGGTAGTTGGCGCCCATCCCGTCGAAGATGCCGCTGCGGCGGATGACGATGCCGTTCTCATCCATGAAGTCCAGCACCTCGTCCTCGCTCTTGCCGCCGAAGCCCTCGCCGTGGAAGCGCCACATGTTCTGGCCGCTGGCGCGCCAGATGGCCAGGCACTCATCGAGCGTCTTGCCCTCCGTCGTGTCGGCCCACCCGTACCAGGGCACGCCGTTGAGAGTGAAGTCCGGCCCGTCCCAGGTCCACTCGCGGAAGCCGAACTTCGTGCGCGTCTCGTCCAGCACCCGCCCGTCGCGCGTCACCCGCGTCACGGCGCAGTACTGGTTCGTGTCGTCCGGCCACCAGAGCCGGGGGTTATCCCAGGCCTCGGCCATCTCGAAGGCCATCTCCTTGCCCGCCGGGACGGTGATCTCACGCGGGGCGAAGGTCTTCTCGGCCTTGCCGCCGTCGAGGGGCACGATCTCCTGGGCGACCCGGACGGTCTGGTCGGCGGACGTGGGGTTCAGCACGGTGACGTCCAGCGTCAGCTTCTTGTCCTTCACCGAGGGCCTGGCGAAGACGTCCGTGGTGTAGACCGGCCCGCCGGCCACGACCAGCGAGGGCTCCTCCAGGAGGCCGGCACGCTGGGACTGGATACGGCCCGACCATCCGCCGATCGGGAAATCCCAGAACTGCGTGACCCAGCTCTGTCCCAGGTTCTCCCGGGG
>CAZQEQ010000030.1:3108-34164 GCA_964592385.1 uncultured candidatus Brocadiaceae bacterium
GGGGTAAGACTGGGTGTAGAGTCCGCCGCCGACCGGGAAATCCCAGTACTGTATGACCCAGTTGTTCCGCAGTACCTCCCGGGGGATGTTGAAGTGGTTGCGGGCGTTCTGGCCCGACTTCTGCTCCGAGAAAGCGTAGTAAACGTCCTTGATGACCACGCATATCTCGTTGACCTGCCCGGGCTTGATCGCGGGCGTCACGTCGCATTCGAAGAGCGCGTGCGGCGCCTTAGTCCAGCCGCAGAACCGCCCGTTGACGTGCACGCTGGCGATGAGCGAGATCGAAGGCATCCGCAGGAAGAAGGAGCGCCCTTTCAGCCCGGCCGGCACGTCCACGCGCGTGCGATAAACGGACCGGTGCGCGAAGGCCAGGTCGTCCCTGTTCAGCTGGTTGCTCGGGACGGTGATCGCCTTCCAGAAGCAGGTATCGGCTTCGGGCAGGGCCTCGGTCGGGCCGGTGCGGTTCTCGACCGTCTGCTCGTCGTAGCGGCATATCTCCCACTGGCCGCCCAGGGGGAACTCAAACCGGGCCGGCCCGCTCAGGTCCGTCTCAGCCGGGAACTCGAAGACCTGCCCGGCGGCCTGCCGGTCCTCGTCGGCCCGCCAGTCCTCGCCGGGCTTGAACCTGCCGTTCGGATGGAACTCGCCCTTGAAGACGCAGAGGGCGTCGGAGTCGTAGATAATGCGCTGCGCGACCTGCTTGCCGTCCTGCTCCGTGAACCACGGCACCAGGCGGATCTGGAGGGAGTGCCGCCCGGCGGCCAGGTCCGCGTCGCCCATGTGCATCCAGGCCACCTCGGCCCAGTAGCCGAGCCTGCACACGTCCGTGGTCAGGTCGGTGGGCTGGATGGTCGCCCACTGGCCGTCGTCCATGCGCCAGTCGAACGGTGAGCGCGCGAACTCCATGCCGATGCGGTTCCAGACCTGGTACTTCCCCGCCGAGGGGGCCTGGAACTCGTAGGTCACGATGGCGCCGCCCTCCGGCAGGACCTTCTGCGTGTCCTCCGCCTTCAGCCCCACCTCGAGCCACGTTGCCTCGGAGAAAGAATCCGCGTTCACCCATTCGGAGGGGGCGATCTCCATGTTGGTGCTCGTGGGGTTCTCGCCCTCCATCCAGACGAACTCGGCCCCGGAGGCGCAGCAGACCGAGAGCATTCCCATCAGACCGACCGTCAAGACCCGGCGCACGTTCATGTGTTCACCTTCCCTCAGCCACATGGTTGGTATCAGAAACTGGCAGGCAAGCGCACTGCGGACGGGAATGCTACCGCACTTCGGAGCTGTCCTCAAGTTGTTCTGGCGGGGCGGGGCCGTCCAGACGCGGTTTTCTTTTCACCTGCCCCTGTGGATACGTTATCCTGCATCGGTCGCTCGCGCCGCGGGATTATACCACCGGCTGCTAAACGGATACTGCAAAAGGCATTCGATATCCTGCACACGCTTCCCCGCGCCGGGCTATCCTGCCATCCCTATTGCAGCAGGAGGTACATGGTCTCGGGGGGCAGCTCGATCCCGATGGACTCGCCGGTCAGGCGGACCTCCACCCCCCTTGCCCGGTAGCCGTCCACGTCCAGCAGCAGCGCCCTGGTCAGCCGGCCGTTCCGGACGGTGACGGTCGCCCGGGTGTTCTCGATCTGCCAGGGCGGCTCGCCGGTGTTGACGATCCGCTCGCCCTGCAGCTCCTGGTCGCCGCTCTGGAAGGTCGCCTCCTCGCTCTGCCAGCCCGTCAGGCGCGCGACCGTGCCGACCTGGATCAGGACCTCGTCCGACTCCGCCAGGTCCTTGCCGTCCAGGGACACGGCGACGATCGTCGCGTACTCGTTCTCGGACTCGATGGTCACGTCGTCCAGCGCGAACCGGCCGCCGGCCCGTTCGAGGAAGCCCGTGACGCCCTGGTACCGCGGCGCGTTGACGGTGCAGAGGCCGACGTCGTAGTCGAACTCTATCTGGCCCGTGACGCTTCGGACCGTGCTGTCGGTCCTGTCGATGTAGCGGTCCAGGTTCGCCACTTCGCTGCGAGAGGCGTCGCCGCCGTATTTCACGTGCACCGGCCCGACCAGGAAGGCGAGGCGGTCAACGTCCTGCTTGACCGGCGAGTCGGGAGCGTAGTCGCCCTCGTCGCGATTGGGGTCGAACTTGCCGCTCTCGGAGATGATGGGCGCCCTGCGAGTCCACAGGTCCTCCAGGCTCCGCTCCTCGTAAACCACCGGCTCGGCCGCCGCCTCGACGTAGCCCCTGCGAAAGGCCAGCGCGTGGGCGGGGAACTGGCCCATCTGCTGCGGCACGGAGCCGGACCATTTGTCCACCGCGTAGGAGTCGCCCACCGGCCAGAACATCCGGCGCGGGTCGAGCAGCCACGTCGGGCTGGTGACCGAGCACCAGCAGAGCGAGTCCACGCCAGTCAGCGACATATAGGCCGCCACCAGCATCGGTCCTTCGGTCTGGTAGAGGTTGGGATGGACCCACGCGCTCTCGGTCACGATGAACGGATAGCCGGCGACCTGCTTGAGGGCGACAGGCAGCTTGTCGGGGTTGCGGAGCACGGACTCGTTGACCAGGTAGTGGCCGGGGTCGATGCGGTAACCCCGGTTCTCGCCGACGTGGACGCCGCCCGTGTAGCGGTTGACGGCGAGCACCTCGTTGGCGGCATAGGTCCAGCGCTCGGCGTCGTCCAGCAGGACGGGGTCGGCGCTCTTCCAGTTCATCGCGTTGACGAGCTGCCTGCAGCCGAGCTCGCTGCGGTAGTAGTCCTCCATGTCGGAGTAGAACTTGCGCTGGACCCAGGCCAGGAACTCCAATTGGTCTCGCATCCGCCGGGCCTTCGCGGCGTCGGGCCGGGGCGCTCCCGACGTGAAGTCCCACGTCTGGTAAAGGCCGACGGAGCCCCCGGCGAGGTCGTCCTTCTCGTGCGCGGCCCCGTCCCAGGCGGCGACGGCCTTTTCGAGCGAGCCGCGGCGTTCCTTCAGCCAGTCGCCGAACTTGCGGCGAAGCAGCCCGCGCTGCGGCTCCTCTATGCCCTGGAAGGTGTAGAACAGCAGGCTGTCCTCGTTCTTTATCTCGATGATGGCCACGGCCGGCTCGTCCTTCAGGGGGATGCCCGTGTACGGGTTGGGCGGCTCGTAGAGGGCCTTCACCCAGGCCCGGTAGCCCTCCTGGAGGCGCTCGTTGAAGAACAGCAGTCCCCACAGGGCCACGCCCTTGCCGGAGTAACCCTCGATCCCCCACTCCTCGGGAATCTGCCGCAGGTTGTACCCGTGCGCCCAGTAGGGGCAGATGGTCGAGTAGATGCCCTCTTTTTTGAGAGCGGCGACGAAGCGCCAGATGCGGTCCACCTCCGCCTGCTCAACGTCGGTGACGCTCGAGTGCTCGCTTTTCGAGGGCAGGGAGGCACCGATTCGCGCCATGTTCACGCCGAGCTTCGCCAGGAACCTCGCGTGCTCGGCCATCTGCTCATCGGACCAGCCCCTGCCCGACGAGTTGACCGCCCAGAAACGGATCGGCTCCCCGTCGCCCCTGACGAAGCTCATCCCGTCCTCGGACAGGCCGACGAAGCCCGACTCCCCGGCCACCTCCTCATTGAGGTGGCGCAGGTCCAGCAGCGGCTCGGCCTCGAACTCGTCCTCGAACTCGTCCTCGGTCTCGCGCTCGGGCGGCTCGAAGGGCCACGAACCGTCCGTCTGCCCGTTGACCTGCGGGCCCGTCCGTGCCGCCAGGAGAAGCGCAAACAGAAAGACGACGGCCGTCACGCGTCCACGCACGTTTTCCATGCCTTGCCTCCCACGCTCTCTTTGCCTCACCGGCCCGGCGGCGTCAGGTCCAGCTCGCAGCGGACGCCGACGTGGTTCGCCGCCTCGTGAATGATTTTGAGGTCTTTCCACGCATCCTCGATGTCCCATGAGACCGGTTCGCCGCGCTCCAGCGCCTCGACGAAGGCGTCGTAGTAGCTGCCGCCGGGCTGGACGGGCCACGTCCTGGGCACGCCGTCCCTGACCGCTTTGACGACGGGCTTCCCCTCGGCGCGCTCGAAGGTGATCCACCACCCACGGTCCGAGATGATCTGGAGGAAGTCCAGGTGCTCGCGGTCGTTGCCCTGGTTCGAGAAGACCTCCAGGTCGGCGGCCCACGTGATGAACAGGTATGCCGCCGCGCCGCACGTGAAGTCCACCTTCATCGCCTCGGTGTCGCTGCACCGCAGGTCGCGGTGCGAGTGGGTGTCGGAGAAGAACGTCACGGCGCACGCCTCGCCGGCGGCCAGGTAGCGTGCTATGTTCAGGTTGTGGATCATGGCGTCCATGAACGGCCCGCCGTTGCGGTCCGGGTCCGTGGCCCACTCGTTCCAGGTCGGGTAGTGGTGGAACCAATCGTGCTTGTAAAGGCCGAGGCCGCCGATCTCGCCGGCGGTGAAGACGGCCTTGAGCGTGCCGATCTCCGCCATGCCGAGCCGCCGGTAGAGCACGCCGCACTGCACGGGGGAACGGTTGACCGCCGCCAGCATATCGTTGGCGTCCCCCAGCGTCACGGCCAGCGGCTTGGTGGTGATGACGTGCTTGCCGGCCTCCGCGGCCAGCAGCACAAGCTCGCGGCGCACCCACGGCGGCACGAAGAGACAGACGATGTCTATCTCGTCGTCCTCCAGGATGGCGTCGCCGCTGTCCACGGCCTGCCCGCCGAGTATGCCGGCGTACTGCTCCGCCCGCTCGGTGAACGGGTCGTGCAGCGCGGCGACGCGGACACGTTCGCTGTTCTGGATGGCCCCCTGCTCCCAACGCAGGAAGTCCCCGCAGCCGAGAATTCCCAGGTTATAGACCTTCTTCATGGATACATCCCCCTCAGGCCAGGCCTCGCGTGCTCGCCTTCCGGACGCCGCTACTCGGCGCGGAAGGCCGATTCATATGCCGCGATCACCCGGTCACTCCACGCATTGAATTCCTCGTCGATGACCTGGCGCGCCGGGTCGGCCCGGAACCACTCGACGGTCCTGGCGACCCCCTGCGCGAACGAGGTCGTGGCCACATAGTCCGGCACGAACGTCTTGAGCTTCGTATTATCGAAGACAACGCTCTGCGCCTTGTCGCCGAGCAGATTGCCCTCCGCCTCGGGGTCGAAGCGCATGAGGAACTCGGTGGGAACGTGGACGATCTCCGGCTCGACGCCGACGGCGCGAGCCACGATCCGGTAGTGCTGGTCCCAGGTCAGCACCTCGTCGCTGGTGATGTGGAAGGCGTGCCCGACGGCCTGCGCGTGGCCCAGCAGGCCCACCAGCCCCTTGGCGAAGTCGCTGTTGTGCGTCGTCACCCAGAGGCTCGTCCCGTCGCCGGGGACGATGACCTTTTCGCCCCTGAGCATCCGGTCCACGACGGTCCACGGCTTGCCCCAACTGTTGACCGCCAGCGGGATGAGCGTGTCGCCGTAGGTCAGCGAGGGGCGCACGACCGTGTACGGGAAGCCGTTCTCCCGGTATTCCCGGGCCAGCCGCTCCTCGCAGGCGATCTTGTTGCGCGAATACTCCCAGTAGGGATTTGCCAGGGGCGTGGACTCGGTTATCAGGTAGTGCGAGACCGGCTTCTGGTAGGCCGACGCCGTGCTGATGAAGACGTACTGCGCGGTCTTCCCGGCGAACAGCTCGATGTCGCGCTCGACGTCGGGCGGGGCGAAGTTGATCCAGTTGACCACGCTGTCCCAGGTGTGCCCTTCGAGGGCCGCGGCCGCCTGCTCGGGGTCGCGTATGTTGGCGGTGATGACCTTCGCGCCCTCGGGAATGCGGGCCTCCGTCCTGCCGCGGTTGAGCAGGTGGAGGTCAATGCCGCGCTCCAGCGCCAGCCTGGTGCAGGCGGTGCTGATGACGCCCGTGCCGCCGATGAAGAGTACTTTCATTTCGCTCCTTTCGTGCGTCAGCCAGTCGCGGTTCCCTATTCGATCACCTCGGCCGCCGTGACGCCGAGCAGGATCGGCGCGCCGTAGCGGCCGCCCACCTCGTCGTCGTACCTGAGGTCAATGGACTCGATCGTCGTCTCCGGGTGCGGGTTGTTCCACTGGAACTGGTAGAGCACGGCGTAGTTGGCCGGGTCGCCGGGGAACGGCGCCGTCCAGGCAATGGTCGCGTCGGCCAGGCCGGTGGGGCTCTCGCTGCGCCAGTACTCCGCACCCCGCCCATACTTCACGTCAACGGTCTCCGTCTTGCCGTCGGCGTAGTGGACGACGTACTGGAAGATGGTCGGCGGCTCGTCAGTCTCCCTGCGGGGGTTCCACACGGCCTTGCGGTGGAACGTGTGCAGGAAGAACAGCGCGTCGGCAGTGCGGCCCACGGCGAGCCCGGTCACTTCCTCCGGCGCGGTGGGGAGGCCCCACATGCCCTTCAGGGCGATGGCGTTCTCGAGGGGCGACGTCTTGAAGTCGCGGATCTCGTAGAGCACGCCGCTGAACCTCTGGCGGTCCAGCGGCAGGTGGGAGAAGTCGCGCTCCTTGTCGGGCCAGCCGCGCTCGGCGGTCAGGTAGAGGTTGCACCTGCCCTCCAGGGAGATCGGATGGTACGTGAGCCCGGCGCCGGGCAGCAGCACTTTGCGGCCCGCGAAGACGGCGTTCAGGTTGCGCATGACGGTCGAGAAGACCGCCGCCTTCTTGTCGGCGTTGACGGGGACGGTCTCCCGCTCCTGGACCTTGAGCTGGTTCAGGATGATGCCGCCCTCGCCGCGCGGGTACTTGACCAGTGCGCCGATGTTCAGAAGCGGGACGACCCGCTCGTGGAAGTCATCGGGGCGCTCGACCCGTATCCACAGGTTGTCCACGCCGAGGATGGCGCGCTCGCTCATCTCCTTCCATTCCAGGGGAACGCACGTGATCGTCCCGGCCTCGACGGGTGCCAGCTCGAAGTCCTGCCGGGGGTTGTTCTCCTTGTCGTAGTCGGCCAGCTCGATCACCTGCGCCTTGGACTCGTCGCCGTCGAAGACGAGCTTGATCTTGGTGACGAGCCAGTAGTGGTTGTTCGGGATGATGGAGAAGCCGATGACCGTCTCGCGCCTGGGCAGCTCGTAGTTGAGCACGGGCACCGAGCCGTCCTCGTGCATCGGCGTGTACAGGATGTATTTCCACGCGTCGGTGGACGTGAAGCCGTTGGTAACGCTCGCCGTGCCGCCGACGCCCGGCCCCGTCGCGAAGGGCGCGATGTCGTCCAGGTCCACGACGTGGGTGAAGACGTCGTCGGCGGCGTACTCGTCGCTCATCCAGCCGAAGATGCGCTCGCCGGAGTAGAGCACCACGTCGCGCTGCGACATGCCGCTGATCAGCGGGTCGCGCACGGCGGCCAGAGTGACCTTTTCCTGGCGGAACGGACGCATGACGTGATCGTACCCCACAATTCTGTTAAAGGAGGCCAACCCGTCCGGCGTCACGCCCCAGAGCATCAGCCACCCGCCGCCCTCGGTGAACTGCTGGACGTCGTCCAGATTTGCGGACAGCTTGTCCAGGGTCTCCTTCCGTCCGTCCACGATTATCAACCGTTCATCACCCCCCCTGACAGCCGCCAGGGCGTCGTCGGCCTCGGTGTACTGGAGACCCGAATCGGCCAGCAGCTTGCCCCGCGGGTCGCCCGCCGGCATCACCGCCGCAGTCGTGTTGCGCACCAGCCGATAGTCCAGCGCGTAGTTGACCATGTTGTCGAAGAGGCGCTTCGCCGTCGGCTCGTCCGCCAGCTTCTCGCCGACGACCATCTGGCACAGCAACATCAGCCCCTCGTTGACCGTGCACTCGGCGACGGCCGAGCAGGAGAGGAACTCGTCGCACTGCGCCAGCGACCGCGCGCCGCTGGTCGCCTTCTCGTAGGCGTTTCGGTAAACGACGTGGTCGCCCGACCAGCAGAAGAAGTCGGCCTGGTCCAGCCCGTCGAAGACGGGATGCTTCAGGTTCTCCGAGAAGGCCACGCGGCCGACGTAGTCGGTCACGGTGAAGTTCGCCGGTACCGCCTGGTAATGGAGCGGGTTCGCCTGGTCGAGCACGAGCACGCGCTTGCCCTGCGCGGCCAGCGCGTACCAGCGCTGCTCCGTCGCCTCCCGGGCGCTGAGGGCGTCTCTGCCGATCACGAGCAGCCGGAAGTCCTCCGGCAGCTCCTCCGGCCCGGCGACGGCCTTGAAGGCGATGCCGCGCTGCTTCAGCCGCGCCGCGGCCGACCCCTGGGGGTCCCACACGACGACGTCGCCGGCGCCCACGCGGGGCTTCGGCGCGGCGTCGGCATCAATGACCCACGCCTCCTTCGCCTCGCTCCAGATCTCCTTGCCGCCGCGATAGCAGGTGAGAATGAACTGCGCCGCCGTGCGCTCGCCCACGCGCGGCACCCCGAACGAGACCTCGACCACCTCGCCCTCGCCGGGGGGGATGCTGTAGGTCTTGCGCTCTCCGGCGACCCGCTTCCCGCCGACCTGGAGCTCCCACTGCATCTCGATTGGGTCGTCGTAGCGCGTGTCGTTGCGCACCATCAGCGTGCGTCGGACCGTCTCGCCGCCGCCGAACGTCCAGTTCCACTCGCGGCAGAGCGCCAGGACCGGCTGCCACGAGCTGTAGTGCGCCGTCCCGTAACGGCCGAACCAGTAGTGGAACCCGCCGAGCGCCTGCCAGCGGTATCCCTCGGAGTACATCTTCGCGACCAGGCCACAGGCGTCGTTCGTCTCCGCGCGGCCCAGGAAGCACTTCTCCCCGCCGACGATCGAGAACTTGCCCGGCTGCCAGCCGTTGGCGTAGTACTCCTCGCTCAGGAAGATCGGCCTGTCCAGGGCCATGGGCCAGACCTGGCCGCGGTCCTGGTCCGTCCACGACCCCAGGCCGTAGGCCATGTCGGGGTAGTCGCGCGTGGCCGACGCCTCGTAATGGCAGCCGTTGACGGGCAGCGACTGGTCCATAAGCGCCCGGCCGCCGGCAACCGAGACGCCCCGGCCCGAGGGGTCCATCGCCAGGATCATCTCGGCGGCCTTCTTGAACTCCGGCTCGACCGGCCCCAGGTTCCCGAAGTTGCGCGTGTTGATGTAAATGATCTCGTTGTCCAGCTCCCACAGGAAGACGGACGGATGGTTGCGCTGCTGCCTGACGCGGGCGGCCACCTGCTTGCGCCAGTGCTCGAAGAGCGCCGTGTGGGGCACCCTGACCCTCTCGCCGTCCTTCTCGACCGTGGTGGCCAGAGTGTAGCTGGCGTGCTGGCCGTCGAAGGTGCTGCACGTGCGCCGCACGGGGACGCCGTGTGCGTCGAAGAAGTCGAGCGCGCCGTTCTGCGACATCCCGGCCCACTCGGCCTGGAAGCGCAGCCGGAACATGTTCTGCCCGCTCTGGCGCCACCACTCGGCAGCCTCCTCGGCCTGGCCTTCCCGCGCGCTGTAGTAGTCCAGGTTCGCCCGCAACTGCCAGGGCACGCCGTTCAGCACGAAGCGCGTCCCGTCGATGCCCCACTCGCGGAAGCCGAACTTCGTCGCCGTCGTGTCGAGCACCTGTCCGCCGGCGCGCAGGCGGGTCACCACGTTGTACTGGAACGGGTCGTCGGGCCACCAAAGGTGCGGCTCCGCCCACGCCTCGGCCAGGTCAACCTGCGCTGTCCTGCCTGCCGGAACCGTCAGTTGCTTCACGGCGAACGTCTTCTCGGCCGGCCCGCCGTCCAGCGGGACGACCTCGTTCTCGACCGTGAGCGCAATGTCCTGGCCCGTCGGGTTCTTGACGGTCACCTCCAGGGCGAGTTCCTTCTTCTTCACCGACGGGATCGCGAACACGTCCTCCGTGTACGCCTGGCCCGTCGCGACGAGCTTCACCCCGTCCGTGATGCCGTTGCGCGTGTGCCCCTTCATGGGGTAGTCGTAGTCCATCGTCATGCCCTGGCTCGTGCTCATGTCGCCCAGCGGATAGTTGAACCCGAACCGCGCGTTCGAAACGTTGCGAATGGGCGATATGGCGTAGTAGGCGTCCTTGATGCCGACCCATATCTCGTTCACCTCGCCGGGCCGGACCGCGTCCGTCACGTCGGCGATGAAGCCCGTCAGCGGCGCGTCGTGGAAGGCGCACTGCTTGCCGTTGACGAACACGGTGGCGAGCATGTTGATCTCGGTGAAGTCCAGGAAGAACGACTGCCCCTCGAACTCGGCCGGGACGTTGACGCGCGCCCGGTAGAGGCAGCGGTGCGCGAAGACCAGGTCGTGGCGCTGCGCGTCGCGGTCGCCGGGCACGGAGATGGCCGACCAGTAGAGCTTATCCGCGCCCGGCACGCTCTTGATCGGGCCGGTGCGGTCCTCGACCAGGCCCTCCTCGTCATAGCGGGCGATCTGCCAGTCGCCGGCCAGGTCCAGCTCGGTGCGCCCGCCCGCGGCCGCCTTCGCCGGCATCCGGAAGACGTGCTCCGCGGCGGCCCGGTCACGGTCGGTCTGCCAGTCGGCGTCCGGCTTGTGCCTGCTGTTGGGCCGGAACTCGCCCTTGTAGAGGCAAAAGACATCGGCCTCGTAGATGATCCGCTGCGCCTTCTTGTTGTCCCCCTCCCCCTGGTATCGGACGGTGTGGCGGGTCTGTAGCGTGTGCTTGCCGGCCGCCAGGTCCAGCTTGCCCATCTCCACCCAGGCGACCTCGACCCACCGGGCGATTTCCATCAGGTCCACGGACAGGTCCTCGCGCGGGTCGATGGTGTCCCACTCGCCCTGGTCGATGCGCCACTCGAAGGGCGCGCGGACCATCTCGTGCCCGAGCCGGCCCCAGACCTCGTATTGGCCGGCGGAGTCCACCTGGAAGTCATAGCCGATCAGCAGGCCGCCCTCGGGCACCTTCTGCTCGGCCTCGTTGGCCTGGATGGCGAAGTGCAGCCAGTTGTCCTCGGAGAGGTACTGCGCGTTGCCCCAACCGTTCCTGTTCGTCTCGAAGTTCTCGCTGGTGGGCTGCTCCGCCTCGAGCCAGACGTACGGGAGCGCGCTGGGCATGGAAGCAGCCGGGGCGGATCGTGCCGCAGCCGTCCCGGCCTCCGCCTCGCCCGCCTCCCCGCCACAACCGCAGAGAAAGACCATCAAGGCCAGTGTCACGCTGAACAGCAACGCCGTACCGCGTCCCGCAAAACCTGCGTTCTTCATGGAGCCAAACCTCCGAGAGTGTTCTTGCATGTAAGTCAGCACATCAGCGAACGGGAGGCGTGCGCTGCCTCCCCGAATCCGCTGAGGCGCAATCCTTGATGTTAGGCGCTGCCCGCCGCGAAGTCAACGGGCGGATGCCGGCGCCGTGGTTCGTCTGCGCTCGATCAGGTAATTGATCCGATCACCTGCCCCATGAATCTGGCGGCCAGTTCCGCTTGCGCCAGAGCGTACTCGAGGCCTGCGTGCGGTCGTGCTGGTAGGTCATCTAGCGGTTTTTCGCGCCGCCCGGGAAACCGGTGACGACCGCCAGCTTGTTCACGGCGTGCGTTCCTTCGCCGCCCGCTGGCAGTACTCGCGCAGCAGGCCCAGGTAGACGCGATAGTGCTCCAGGCACACGTCCGGCGGCGTCTGGTGGTCCACCGAGGGGATGAAGCCGCCCTGCCGCATCACGGGCAGCAGCCGCTCGAACTCCGCACCCATTGCCTCCTCCCCATGCTTCATCACCATCTTGTCGAAGTGTCCGATGAAGCGGAAGCGCGGGTGGCGCGTGCGAATGTCGGCCAGGTCGACCCCTGCCTGCCGCTCCAGCGGCAGCACGCCATCCACGCCCACCTCCTCGAACCACGGGACCACCTTCGTCACGTCGCCGTCGCTGTCGACGATGCTGACGATCCCTTGCTCGCGCAGCACCGGGGTGATCCGGCGGTAGTAGGGCGCCATAAACTCGTCAAAGCAGTCCTTCGAGAGCATCGGCCCGTGGTTGTAGGACATATCCTCGGCGAACGTTACGAAGTCAGGCTTGCAGATCTTGCACATCTCGTCGACCACCCACAGGTGGAACTCCACCAGCTCCTCGTTCATGCGGTGCATCAGGGCAGGGCGATCGTAGAACGCGTAGAGGTGCCGCTCGATGCCGAAGAGCGTGCGCGGGTACCAGAAGAAGCCCTCGATGGTGAGCCAGACAACCAGTTCGTTGCGCTGGTGCGGCTCGGCGCAGCGGCGCACCAGGTCGTAGTTGAAAACGTCCTTGCGGTAGAGGTACTTGTGGATGGCCTCGTAGTCGGCCTCGTTGGCTATCAGCCCTGCGCCGTAATGCGCAGGATTGGGCGCCTCCCAGTGCTTCGGGCGGATCCAGTACTGCCGGTAGGGGTCGAGGCCGAAGTACGCGCGGATGTCGAAGCGATCCTTCAGGTCGGCGGGCAGGCCCTCGGCGTGCCATCGGTCGATGGTCTTGTCCCAGTAGTCGGCCCACTCGATCATGGGCAGGCGATCGACGGGCTTGAAGTCCATCAGCGCACGGAAGCGCTCGACGTGATTCATGGCTCTTCCTTGCACGTGCGCGCTGTCTCGGTCACTTGTAGATGAACCATGCCTTGTCGGGGCGCTTGGCGTACACGGGGCGCGCCCTTTCTGGCAGGCCCTCGCGGGCGGCGCGCACGTTCCGCTCGCGCTGCTTCAGGTCGTCCACGCCGACCGGCGCTGTGGTGACGCCGACGAGGCGGATGGAGCCGGCTTCACAGGCAGGCGGCTCACCGACTTGCCTTCCCGGCGCCGAAGGTCTTGATACCGGCCCGCTGGCCTTCCGTCAACCACTGGATGTTTTCCCACAGTATCCGAAGGTCCCCCGCGAGCGCACCGGACATTCCGGCCGGCGGTCACTCCAGCGCGACGTAGAGCGCGTCGGGCGGGAGTTCGACCGTAATGCGTCCCTCGGCCGCGGACGCCTCGATCCCCCGCACGGGATACCCGTTGGCATCCAGGAGCGTGGCCCTGGAGAGCCCGCTGTTAGCGACCGTGATGCTGGCACGCGTGGCAACCACGTTCCAGGGCGGTCCGCCGAGCGAGACGATCTGACTGCCGGTCCTCATGTCCGGTTTGCCGCCCCCGTGCAGGTTCGCGTCGAACTCGGCTTCCTTCTCCTGCCAGCCGTAGGGGCGACAGGTCGTGCCCACCTGCACCAGCAGTCTGGCCGACTCCCGGATCGGCCTGTCGTCAAGCGGCACGACTACGACCGTCGCGTACTCGTTCCGCGACTCGATCACCACGTCCGACAACTCGAAGCGACCGATCCTGCCCAGGAACCCCGCAACGCCCTGGGCCCTGGGTGCATCGACCGTAAAGACGCCCGTCCCGTAATCCAGGCCCATCTCCCCCGTCACGGCGTTGACGACGTGTTCAGCGCCGTCAATGCAGCGGCCGAGGTCGGCGACCTTCGTGCCGGCGGGGTCGGCGTCGTACTCCACGCGGACCGCCCCGGCCAGGAACGCCAGTGGGTCGAGGCCGCCCTCGACATCCACGTCCTCACCGATGTAAGCCTTGTTGACGGTCGGATCGTACTGCGGGTGCTCGGCCAGCAGGGGGTTGCGTTTGCGCCACATGTCTTCCAGACGGCGGGCCTCATACACGACCGGCTCTGATTCGCGCACGTAGCCCTTGCGGTAGAGCAGCGCCGCGGCCGGGAACTGGCCCTGAATGCAGGGGTTGGCCATCTGGAACTTCGCGACTCCCGTGTCCCACTGCCAGCCGCCGGAGGCGAACCAGTTGTACATGTCCAGCCCGGTCAGGGCCCCATAGCAGGCGATCAGCAGCGGGCCCTCTGACTGGTAGCTGCGCGGCGAGACCCACGTGCTCTCGGACATGACGTGGGGGTGGCCGGCGATCATCTTGTAAACGGTCGGCAGTTTGCGCGGCTCCAGCAGGCAGGACGTGTCGACAAAGTAGTCGCCCGCGTCAACGGCGTAGCTCGCGCGCTCCTTCTGGTTCGGGTTGACGTGCAGGGCGCCGTAGTAATGGTGCGCGTCGATGACCTCGTTGGTGGTGTACGTGTATCGCTCGACGTCGTCGAGCGTGATCGGGTCGGCGCTCTTCCAGTTGTTGGCCGACAGCAGGCCGGCGTAGCCGATCTCGTCGCGATAGAAGTCGGTCAGCTCGTGGTGGAACGCGCGGACGTGCTCGGCGATGAACTGGATGGCGTCGTAGCTTCGTTTCGCCATCGCGGGTTCCTTCGCGGCGGCCGCTTCCTCCCATCTGCCGGACATCGGCCAGGGGCCCGGGATGCTCACCTGGCCGGCGGCGACGTCGTAGCCCTCGATCGGCGCGCCCTGTCCCCACGCGCCGAACGCCTTCTCGATCGAGCCGTACTTGTTTGCGAGCCAGTCTTCGAACTGCCTGTTGGCCTCCCGGCGCAGCCCCTCCGGGCAGCCGCTCAGTCCCGTCCAGAACAGGACGCTCTGCTCGTTCTGGAACTGGATGCAGTATAGGGCCGGGTCCCTGGCGAGCGGGACTCCCGTGTACGGGTTTTCCGGCAGGAGGAACTGACGCACCCACTCCTTGTAGGCTTCCTGGAACTCCTCGTGGAAGAAGATGGCACCGTCCGGCTTCTTGTGCCAGTTCCACTTATCGAAATACGGCCAGTTCCAGGTCTTGTGCACGTCAAAGGAGTACGTCCAAAACGGCGTCCAGAAGACGTATATGCCTTCGTCCCGGAATGCGGCCACCGCTTTCCAGAGTTCATCGCGCGCCTGCTCGTCGATGCTGTTCGGATCGTCGTTCTCCCTGGACGGATCGGGCGCCATGTTGAAGATGCGGATAGCGTTCACGCCGCGCTTGGCCAGGAACTTCGCATAGGCACGCAGGTCCTCCAGCGCAAGCTGCCCGGCGGAGACCTCCACGGACCACAGGCGCACGGGCGTGTCGTCACCCAGGACGAACCGCTCCCCGTCGTCGCTGAGCCGCATGTAACCGTTCTGCCCGGCGATGTCCTCGTTGAGGTGGCTCAGGTCAATGTACGAGCCGTCCTTGAAGGGGTCTGCATCGGGTTCGAACGCCCACCAGCCGTCCATCGCCAGGCCCAGCTTCTCGCCCGGCTTGAGAATGCCGTCGGGATGGAATCCGCCGCTGGCGAGCACGAAGCAGTCGAACGCGACCACGTCCTCGTTGTCGATCGTCTCGACGCGTACGTCCAGCTTTCCAGCCGGCAGATTGACCTTGGCCAGACGCACCCACGCAAGCGTGACGTATGGCAGGGGCTTGGCCTTGTGGAGTGTGACGCCCTCGCGGTTCCTGAAGGTGCGCCACTCCGTGTCGTCGCCAAAACGGATGCGGAACTGTGTCCGCGTGCCACTTTGCCAGTCGCCGAAGACGCGGGCGTAGAAGGTGTACTCCCCGGGCTCGGGCAGATCCAGGGCATACGCCATGTACAGCGTCTCGTCTCGGCTCTGCGCGTTGAGCCAGACGTCTCCAGAGAAGCTCGCCCTCTGCTGCTCGTCTTTCGGCGCGAACGTGCCCTCGCCGCTCTTGCCGCCTGGCCAGTTGGATTCGGTGAAATCCTCCGCCTCCCACCAGACGTAGTCCGCCGCGCAGGCCGTGGCTGCAAGTGCTGCGCACAATAGCAGGATTCCGACACTCTGTACCGCAGTGCGATGCATCAGCGTTACCTCGGGTGTTCTGGGTTCGTGCGCGTGCGCCCGGATCACGTCGGCGGCGCGGGCGAGGGGCATCTGCCGCCCTCGCGCTCGTGGCGGTTCGGGATTCCGAGAATCTCCTTCTTCTTCTCCTGGTAAAAGCAGTAATCCTCGAAGTGGCAATCGGGGACCTGGTGGTCGAGGGCCGGGATGTAGCCGCCGTCCTCGACGACCGGCGCCACGCGCTCCAGTTCGCGCACGATGGCGTCGCGGCCCCTGGGGATGACGTGCTTGTCCACGCCGCCCCACATGCTGAAGGCGCGGCCGTACTGCTCGCGCAGGGCGACCACGTCCATGCCGGCGAAGACTTCCAGCGGCCAGATGTGGTTGATGCCTCCCTCGAGCCAGCCGGGGATGAGCGTGCGGACATCGCCGTCGGAGTCCACGGCGACGATCTCGCCCCCGCGCCCGCGCCACCAGTCGGCCAGGCGTCTGTACCGGGGGACGCATATCTCTTCGAAGATGGAGGGCGTGATGATGGGGCCTGCGCGGTAGGCGCAGTCCTCCCAGAACCAGAGCATGTCGAACTCGATTTCGTCGGCCGCCTTGTCCAGAAGCTGGAGGGCCAGGTCCACGCGCGCGTCCATGATCTCTTCGATCACGGCGCGGTCCTCGTGGAGCTTGACGCAGTAGTTCTCGAAGCCCAATTCCATGCGCAGTCCGCCGACCATGCTCGGCGCTTCGAGCACCTTGACGACGTCGTCGCGCCGGTACTTCGCCACGATCTCGTCCCAGTCGTCGGGGTAACGCGCATCGAGGTCCGGCTGGAAGTCGTTCCTGATCCGCTCCCAGTCGGCGCGCTCCTGCAGGGCGCCTTCGAGGACTACGTGGCCGCTCTCGGCGTACTCGGGGTCCGTCTCCTGGTGCCAGACGGCGATGCGCCCCCAGCGGTCGCGCCAGGCAAGCCCGTACCTCGTCATGGGCATGTCTTCTTCCCTCGGCGGCGGCAGGCCGGGGATGGGGCCGAAGTCGATGCCGCGCATCAGCCAGCGGCTGTCGAAGCCGAAGAACTCCGCCGGCGAGACCCCCTTCGGCAGGCCTTCGGCGTGCCACCGCTCCCGCGTGACCCGGCCGGGCAGCCCGTCGAAGTGCGGGACGAAGTCCGCCTTCTGGAAGAGGGCAATGCGGCGGTAACACTCGGCGACCGTCATCATAGCGCAGCTTCCCAGCCGGGCAGAGAGCCCGGCAAAAGGAGAATGCGTCCCGTTTCCGGCCCTATCGAGGAATCACGGCGTCACGTACTCGATGGCGCCGGCGTCGCGGGCCTTGCCCGTCGGCGCGTTGCCGCAGAAGTCACGCAGGAACGGCCCGTTGAACTGCCATTCGTAGAGTTCCTCGATGGTCGTCCGGGCGTCGGCGAGCGTGCCGCGAGAGACGCGCAGGAAGTCGATTGTCACTGCCAGGTTCCGCCCTTCGGGGGTGCCGCCCACATAGAAAGGAGCGTCGTTGGACAACGATACGCTGCCGTCCAGGCCCTGGCCTGTCGCGCCCGGCTTGCCGTCGACACAGATGGTCAGCGTCCCTGCGTCGCGGTCCGCCTCGGCGAGCACTTGATGCCACGCGCCGTCGGCGATCCGCGCATTGGACCTCAACGAAGCCGACTCTCCTTCGCCCTTGACGGCGAACGTCAGCCGGCCGTCGTCGCCGACGGTCAGGCAATAGCCGGTGCTGGCCATCTTCTCGACCAGCACGCCTTCTGCGTCCGGCTCGACCCGGACGTATGCCTCCACGAGCACGCTGGAGGTATCAATGTCCGGCGTGCGGAACCGGTCAAGAGAGGCGGCCCCCATCTCCGACACGTAAGGGACCGTGATGCGCGCGGCGTTTCCTTCTCGCTGGTCCCAGTCGCCCGTCTCGCTGTGGTAGATCAGCAGCACGTATTCCTTGAGGCCGGCCTTCTTCAGCGGGGCGAAGTTGAAAGTCAGCGGCTGCTTGCCGGCGGGCTGGTTGGGGCCGCCGCCCGTCACGTAGCCGCCCCAGGCGCCGTGCTTGCGGCAATCGAGCTCGGCCGAAACCAGGTGCTCGGGCGGGATGCCCTCGGTCTTCACCGTGATCGAGAACGGGTGGCCCGGAATGATGCCCGAGGGATGGGTGACCGTCAGCCAGTCCTCGAAGGTGCTGGTGGCGGGCCTATCGGCCTCGGCGATGACCGCAGCGGCTGCGGAAAAGTCCGGCAGCTCAGCCCGCAGGTAATGCCCGCGTCCGTCCAAACGCAGGGCGCCGGCCGTCCAGTCTTCAAGCGGCCCACGGACGTAGTCGCTCGCCTCGACGTTGTGCGCGTGCAACGGCCACGTCGGCAACTGGTAGTAGGTCTCACGGTCGTTGTGGAGCGGCGTCATGTACCAGTGGTCATCGGTCACCGTAGTTGGGTCATCGTTGTTGCGGCGGAAATGCCACTCGCCGACGGTCCCGTAAAGGCCCCAGGGCACGAACGGCCTGACGCCGCCGTCCACGGCCGGAGAGCCCGCGGAGGGGCGAAAGTCGTGGCCGGGGGCGTCCCGGAGGGGCGAATTCTGTGCCGTCACGCCCGCCTGAGATGCCAGGGCCCCAACGCTTTGCAGGGCGTCGCGCATCTCTTCCACCGTTTCCCGCCGCTCGCCCGTGGCCTCGAAGACGGCCATGTGCCGCTTCACCTGGCTGAAGACGTTCCGTGCGTAGCCGATGGTCTCGTAGGGGAAGGTCTTCCCCTGTTCGCCTGCGTCCGCCTGGTTCGGCTGGCGATCCTCCGGGCGCCCCTGGGAATGGAAGAAGACCACGTCCGAGATATCAGACCAGATGTTGCCCAGATACACGTTCCGCCCGGCGGCCGGCGCCTGGCGCCGCGAGCCCGCGCCGAACCGATAGACGGTATTGTTGCAGAAACTGTTTTGATAGCTGTGTATCTCCTGGAACGCGGCCGTGTTCATCAACGGGCTGCGCAGGTCGTTCTCCCTGCCCCAGGCGATGTTGTTGAAATAGTAGTTCTTGAACGAGCCGTCGAGGTAATAGGCGTGCCCGAAGCGCGTCCCGACGTGGCCGATGCGGTCCTCCGGCGCATCCTTCTGCCGCAGCCAGCGCCAGTGGCGGTAGCCGCCGGGGTTGCCGGAGACGTTGTCGTAGACGTAGAACGGGCCGCCCTGCCAGGTCTCGATGCCGCCCCAGTCGTTCGTGCTCAGCAGCGTGTTCGTCGCCTTGTTGTGGTGGATGAGGATGCGGGTGAAGGGGCGGTCGTCCGTGCCCTCGCCGCTGGGCTTGCCGCCGAAGATGAACAGCCCCGCCCCGTAGGTCCGGTCGAGGATATTGCCGGCGATTTCAGCGGTCTCCGGGAAACTTACGGCGACCGTGTGCCCGTGCGAGCCGCGGTGCGGCCGCATGCCGGTCATGTAGATGTTGTTCCGAAGGATACTCAGGTCGTTGATGGATGTGGGTGTCTCGGGCCGCTCATACT
The DNA here is from genome assembly GCA_964592385.1 of uncultured candidatus Brocadiaceae bacterium. GTDB lineage: Bacteria > Planctomycetota > Brocadiia > SM23-32 > SM23-32 > CAZQEQ01. Next base: position 22,077 of record CAZQEQ010000030.1, read on the forward strand.
CGGAGTAGCTGTTCTCAACTTTGACGGCCGCGTGGTCGGTGTAGCGGATGTCGTTGTCCGCGATCACGATGTCCCGCCCGACGTTGCCCTCCTTATCCACGTCCACCAGCACGGCGTTGTTGACGTGCTCGAACAGGCAGTTGGTGACCGCCGCGTCGATGACGTTGCCCTGCAAGCGAATGGCGCTGACTTCGTGCTCGTCCTCGTAGATCTTGAATCCGGGCGCGCCCAGTTTCCAGACGTTCGTGAAGCGGAAGGTCAGGCCGCTTATCGCCAGGTGCTTGACGTCTCGCAGGTCGATCAGGTTTCTGTGCCGGCCAACCTCCAGATGAGCCCGATTCGGGTCGCGGCCCTCGCCGAGGCGAAGGTAGAGGCGGCCCTTGTACTGCCCTTTCTCCTCGAAACACCACTCCCCGTCGTCGTCCAGGTACTGAGGTTTGTTCTCCAGATAGTACCGCATCCCCGAGTCTATTCGCATGCCGTAGGCGGGCGTGAAGAAGCCTTCGAAGCTCAGGGCTTTCTTCTCGGCATCGAAGCCCGTGACGGGCAGGGCCACGGGGGTGGACATGACGATCCCCCACTCGGTGTACACCAGCGCGCTCTCATAGTAATCGGGCGACTCGGTCAGGTGCGTCGTGTCGATGCCGACTCCGCCGCTCCGGACGCTTTCGCCCTTTTCCCACTGCCACCACTCGCTCTTGAGGTCGTCGGGATCGCTCGCCGTCCAGTTCGGCGTGCGGGCGAGAGCGAGCGGCTCGATCTTTCCGTCGCGCATCTCCCAGAGCTTACGCGGCGTCCAGTCCCCGCCGAGGTCGACGTACCAGACCTTCTCGGGCTCGGGCATACCTCGGGGTACGCTGGCAGCGTCGGCCTTCCTCCAACCGGACGTCAACGCGATGGAGCCGGCGAGAACGGCCTCGCCTTCGCCCCAGCTCGGATCGCTGGTCAGCCGGATCGGGTCTCCGGGCCGGCCGGACGCGCTGCCCTTCAGGACTCCGCGGTACACGGAGCCCCGCTTGAATACGTAGGTGTGGACACCCTCGGCGGCCGCCGCCCTGCCCTCGGCGTTCTCATCCCAGGGGTGATGTTCCCACGGGGAGCCCTTTGTCTCGCCCGAGTTGTCATCGCCCCCGTTCTCGAAGTCGATGTAGCGGACCGAATCGCCCTTCTCGAAGGCGAACGACTCGGGCGTCCATTCGAGGTCGCCCCGGGCCAGGACCTTCGCCTGCGGCCGCTGCCAGGAGTACTCCTGCCCAAGGGCGCCCGGCGCGCCAACAGCCAGCAGACTGCCAATCACCAGCAAGACACAAACCCCTGTCCTCGCGCGCATCTCTCAGTCCTTCCGCCCGGATAAGGTAAGTCTCATTCCCTCAACTCTATTGCGCCGGCGTCGCGGGCCTTGCCCGTCGGCGCGTTGCCGCAGAAGTCACGCAGGAACGGCCCGTTGAACTGCCATTCGTAGAGCTCCTCAATCGTCGTCCGCGCCTCGGCGAACGACCCCAGGCTCACGCGCGCGAAGTCCACCGTCCCGGCCAGGCAGGCCCCGTCCGGCGTGCCGCCGACGTAGAAGTCCGCCCCGTTCGAGAGCGAGGCGTCGCCCGGGCCGGCGCCCTCGGCGTCCTGCCGGCCGTCCACGTAGATCGTCATGCGTCCGGCGGCACGGTCGGCCTCGGCCAGCACGTGGTGCCACTTGCCGTCGTTCACGGCGGCCTTCCCGGAGACCGCGGTCTCCTTGCCGCCGGCCCTGGCGGCGAAGGTGACCGCACCGTCGAGCGTCAGCGCGTAGCCGGCCTGCGCGTCCATCTTCCGGATGAGGACGGCTTTGCCGGCGCCCGGCTCGGTCTTGAGGTAAATCTCGAGGATGAAGCTGGAGTCACGCACGTCCACTGTCTGCAGGTCCGCGTCCGGGCCGGCTGCGCCGGGGTCGGGCAGGTCGGCCTGCGAGACGGTGGCGTACTGGTCCCTGCCGTTGAGCTTGAGCGCACCGGCGATCCAGTCCTCCAGGTCGCCCTGCACGTAGCTGTCGGCGGTGCAGTTGACGGCCGTCAGGGGGTACTGGGGCATGTTGCGGTACTCGGTGCGCTGGCCGAAGTAGCCCTGCATGTACCAGTGCTCGTCGGGTATCTGCGTGACGTCGTTGCCGACGGGATAGAAGCCCCACTCGCCGACCATGCGGGCCAGGCCCCAGGGGACGAAGAACTTCACGCCGGCGTCAATGGCCGCCGATCCGCGGGCCGGGCGCACGTCGCGGTTCGCCGGATCGCGCAGTGGCTGGCTGTCGGTCGTGACGCCGAGGCCGGCATTGAGGGACTGACGCTCCTTGAGCGCCTGTCGGAAGGAATGAAAGTCCTCGTACCCCCTGCCGCTTGCCTCGAAGACGCCGAACATCTTCTTCACTCCGTAGAATACGTTGTGCGCATAGGCTACCAGGTGATAGGGCCATTCCTCCGCAACTATGTCCTCAGGGTCTTCCTTCAACCGGCCGTGGTTGAAGACGATGCTGCTCATGTCGCTGTACACGTTCCCCAGGAAGCGGTGATGCCCGCCAGCGGGCGACCAGTTGGAGCCGTTGGCAAAGCGATAGGCCGTGTTATTGAAGAACGCGTTATGGATGGTGGGGGTAGCCTGCTGGAACGCCGCCCTGTTGCACAGCTTGCTGGCCGGGTCGCTGCTCAGACCCCAGGCGATGTTGTTGAACAGGTAGTTCTTGAAGCTCCCGTCCAGGTAATAGGCGAATCCGAGCCGCGCGTTATACGGCTGGTTGCGCCACGCCCAGTTCCAGAGGCCGTTGGGGTTGGCCGATATGTTGCTGTAAACGTAGAATGGCCCGCCCTGCCAGGTCTCGATGCCGCCCCAGTCGTTGGCCGCCAGCAGCGTCTGCTCCGCCCGGTTGTGATGGACCAGGTTGCGGGCCAGGGGCACGTCCCCGCCTCTGCCGCTGCCCTTGCCGCCGAAGACGAAGATGCCCGACCCGTAGGTGCGCCTGAGCATGTTGCCGGCGATCTCCATCGTCTCAGGGAAGCTCACGCGCAGGGCGTGTCCGTCCGACTGGCGGTAGGGCCGCATCCCGATCATGAACAGGTTGTTGCGCAGGACGCGGACGTCACGCAGGCTGCCGGGGCCGGCGGAGATGTTGATCGCGCTGGAGTCCGTGTACTGGATGTCGTTGTCGCGGACGACCACCGACCCGATCCGGGCCTTGTCATTGAGCGGGTCCATGCGGACGGCCTTGGTGACGTGCAGGAAGCGGCAGTTCGAGACGCACACGTCGTCGCTGGAGCCGAGCAGGCGGATGCAGGCGGCGTCCACCTCCTTGTGCATCCAGGGCGGGAAGTAGAGGTCCCACCAGACGTTGTTGAAGCGGAACTGGAGCCCGCTGACGGCGACGTGGCTCACGCCCGTGATGTTCACCCTGGCGCGCCCCTCCTCGCCGATGACGTCCATGCGAAGCGGCGACATTAAGGAGGCCTGGTCCTGGACCAGGTTGTAGTGCCGCGCCGCCTCGACCGAGACGGTGCCGGGGTCGCGGTCGCCGGGCAGCCTGACGTAGAGCCGCCCGCCCTCGCCCTGCTTGTCGAACCAGAACTCGCCCGCCGCGTCGAGGTACTGCGGCTTATCTTCGAGGAAGTAGCGGTTGCCCGTGTTGATCTGGCCGCTCTCGCCCCACCACCTGCCCTGAAAGGACAGCGACTTCTTCTGCGCGTCGACCGCCTCCACCTGCGTCGGGAAGGGCGTCCCCATGACGATGGCCCACTCGGTCCAGACCAGGGCGTCCTTGTAGTAGTCCGCCTCGCGCGTCAGGTGCTTGGTGTCGATGCCGAGGTGCATCTTCTTATCGTTCACGGTGGTCGTCCGCTTGTCCGCCACCCACCATTCGGGGTTCTCCCACTCCCACCACTCGCTCAGGACGTCCTCGGGGTCGGAGACCGTCCAGTTGGGCGTGCGGGCGATGGGGATGCGCGTGATCGAGCCGTCCCCCTCGACCATCCAGAGACGGCGCGGGGCGAAATCGAGTGCGGCGACCCACACCTGGCCGGCCTCGGGGATGTCCTGGCGGTCGGCTCCCTTCTGCCAGCCCGTCACAAGTTGGGAACCGGAGATCACCGCCTCGCCCTGCCCCCAGGAGGGGTCGGAGGTGAGCCGGATGGGGTTGCCCGGCCGGCCGGAGTCCATGGCCACCAGGGCGCCGCGATAGGTCACGCCGCGCTTGAACACGTAAGTGTGAACGCCGCTGCATGTGGCCGCCTTGCCCGTCGCGGCGGGGTCCCACGGATGGTGCTTCCACGCGGAGTCCTTACCGGTGCCGGCAGCGGAGTCGCTGCCGCCCTCGAAGTCGATGTAGCGCACGGAATCGGCGGCCTCGAAGCGGAAGGGCTCCGGCTTCCACGCCAGGTCGCCCGTCGGCTTCACCACCGCCGGAACCTCCTGCCAGCTATAACCCTCAACGGCCAGGCCGTTCGCCGCCAGGCCGGCCAGACACAAGAGCAGCACCGCGGACTTCGACAGAGACGCACGCATGGCAGAACCCCTCGACAGGTAGTGGAATTCAACGTTCCCAACGAACGCCAACGGACGATTGGATTGTAGCCCGCCGCGCAAGGCCGCGCAACGGCGCACTCAGGACGGTCCCGGCGCCGGTTGCTCGAACCGGGCGGTCTTCGCCTTCAGCGCCCAGGTCCACAGGCGCCCGGCCGCCACGCGCCAGAACGTGTCTTCCCGCGCGTCCGGCGCCAGCTCGCGCCAGCGCTCCGCCAGCGCCTCTGCCCCCTTGAGACCGTCGGTCACGCGCCGCACGCGCTCCTGGTCGTCCAGGGACTCCGGCACCTCCGGCCCCCCGGCCAGGGCGGACAGGCCCGTTGCGACATCCAGCAGCAGCGCACAGCGCGCCTCCGGCCCCGCTATCTCCCAGAGGAATCCGGGCGGCGGGCTGTCGGGCAGCGTCACGCCCTCCAGGTCCAGCCCGGCGGCCTCCACGGCGAACTCCAGCCGCTCCCGCTCTTCGAGGTCGCTCCACGGGCGGCCCGTGTCCGCCTCGCGCCATCGGGCGCGGAACATGCCCAGCAGGGCCGGCTGGAGGCCGGCGCCGGTCAGGTCGGCCCAGACCTGGACCAGATCCAGGGGCGCGCCGAGCACCCGGTTCCGGGCCCACTGACGCTGGATCAGCGAGAAGGCGCGCTCGTAGGCGGCTTCTGCCTCGGCGGAGCGGCCCTCGACGCCCTCGGCGGCCAGGGCCAGCCTGTACCAGTGGCCCGGATACGACGGGCACAGCTCTGCGGCCGTCCGGTAGGCGTCCGCCGCCCGCCCGCGCTGGCCGGCCACCATCCAGACGCGGCCCATCAATGCCTGGTTCGCGCTGTCGAGGCCGTTGAGCTGGATGGCACGCGCCGCCGACCCGGCGGCCTCCATCCACGCCTGCTCCGACGGAGGCGAGGCGATGTCCAGCAGGAAGGCGCCGCGCTCCCGCCACGCCTCGTCCTCCCACGGGACCGCGCGGCAGGCCACGCGGAACTGCATCAGAATCGCCAGCGGCCCACGGAGCCCTGTTCCAGAGTCCTGCGCCCCTGAGGCCCCGCCCAGCAGCGAATCAATCTGCAGGGCCCCCGCCCTGCGCATCGCCGTCCCGTAGGTCAGGGCGCGCGCCGTGGGCAGCAGCGACCAGAACAGCAGCACTCCGCATCCCACCGCCGCAAGCACCAGGCCCTTCACCGGCGAGACGGCCACGCGCCTGAACCGCACCCCGCCCGTCTCCAGGGCCAGCAGCGCCACCAGAACCCCGACGCTCCCGCCGATGGCCGGTATCCAGAGCGTTATCTCGGCGCTGCTGTGCAGCAGGAACGCGCCCAGCGCCGCGCCCAGGCCGGCCAAGGCCATCCGCCTCTCCGCGCCCCCCGGCGCCCCGAACAGCAGGACAAAGCTCACGCACCACACGGCGTACACGGCGACGTAAGGCAACGGACGGACGGCGGCGAGCCACGCCGGGGCGTAGAAGGGCGACGGGCAGAACCTGCGGCTGAGCAGATAGTCGGCGGCAAACACCAGTGCCGCCATGGACAGCCCGGCGATCAGCAGCGCCCGCTGTCCGGCCTCGGCCCCTTCCTCGTCCCGGTCCGGCGCGGGCGGGCCGCCTCTCAGCATTCGGTGCAACAGCGCGACCCAGAACGCGATGAACAGCAGGAGGCCAACCGACCCCGTCTCGGCCCACGCGTGCAGATAGGTGCTGTGCGCGAACTGAGTCTCACCGTATTCCGGCTCCTTGAACTGCAGGTACCAGTCCTCCCAGGCACCGGGCCCGACCCCGCGGACCGGATGCTCCCGCACCGTGCGCAGCGTCGTGCGCCAGTGCTGCGCCCTGCCGGCGAACGAGGCGCCCAGCAACTGCTGGCCCGGCAGGCGGCCCAGGATGACCAGCCCCTGCAGGACCACGCCGACGAGCACGATGCCCCCTATCAGCTTCCAGGGATGGCGCCGCAGGATGCCGCCCCAACCGATAACGACGAAGACTGCGCCGCCGAAGACGGTCGCTACCCAGCCGCCCCTCGACCTGGACAGCACGACGGCGGCGGCCACCGTGAGGAGGCAGAGCGCCGCGCCTACGAGTGGAACGGGACTCCCGCCGCCCTCCGACCTGCGCCGGCGCCAGCGTCCGACGAGCAGGCCCGCCAGGGGGAAGAGGCCGATGAGCAGGAAATCGGCCAACTGGTTCGGCGTCATGAAGTTGCCGTACGCGCGGCGGTCGGCCAGTTGGGGGATCGAGTCCTCCAGGCCCCCGACGACGGCCTGGAAGACGTCCGGCGACTCATCCATCCAGGCACGCAGCGCCGGCCAGTAGAGGAAGTAGTCCCACAGCGCGAAGAACGCCAGCGCCACGCACGTGGCCAGCAGGCAGCTCAGCAGGAACCGGCGCGCCCGGGCCGTTCGCCCCAGGTGGATGGCAACCAGCGCTGTCAGGCCGTAGCTGGCCAGCTCGTACGTCCTGCGCACGCCCGTGAACCGGTCGGCCGACACCAGGGAAACGACGAGACACCACGCCAGGAACGCGCCGAAGAGCGCCTCCGGCCACCCCAGGGCGACGAGGAGCCTGCCCCGCAGCAAGTTGGCCGCCAGCCACAGCAGGACGGCCGTCAGGAGGACCAGCCCGTAGAGCGCGCTGTTGCCCAGGTCCGGCTGCGCCGCCGAGGCGATGGGCCGACACAACACCACGAGCCCGAGCAGGCACAGGGCCGCGCCTGCACAGCGCGCCGCCGTTGGCTCAAGACCGGGTCCCGCGTTCACGCGCTGCATCAGCCGCCCCATGGCCGGAGTTCAGGGAGCGCCATTCTACAGTCCGCCGCAGGTCAGCGTCCAACGCCCCCGCGCCGGCCCGGGCCGGCCGGAGCCTTCCCGCACGGGCGCCTCTTGCGCTATAATGGTGCGCCTGAAGCGGAGCCGTGTACCTTTGACCCGAGGGGGCGCGCGGGGCGTTGAGGCTGCTCAAGGAGCACTCCAGCATCGGTCGGGCGGCGGCGGCGCTGGCGGACGCGCTCCTGGTAGTGGGCGCGTTCTACCTGGCCCACGCGGCCTTCGGCGTGGAATCCCGGGTGCTCTACGGCTCGCCCGCCCCGCCTGCGGCAAGGTTCGCGTGGATACTGCTTGTCTTCATCCCCGTAATCCTGGTGCTCCTGAACCACTACGGGCTGCTGGTCGCCGACAGGTCCAGGGGCTTCAAGGCGGTCCTCGTCCGGGTCAGCAAGGCGTTCCTGCTCGCCGGCGTCGTGCTGAGCGGCGTCATCTTCCTGGCCAAGGCGAAGTACTACAGCCGGTTCCTGCTGGCGTCCCACTGGCTGTTCGCGTACGCCCTGGTGCTCCTGGTGAAGCTCGCGCTTCAGTATGCCGCCCGCAGGGACATCCTTTCTTTCGCGCCCGTGCGGCGGGTCGTGCTCGTCGGCCGGCCGGCCGAGGCGGAGCGGATCAGGCAATACCTGGAGCGCGACCCGGCACAGAGCATGAGCCCGGGCGGCGCGTTCGACCTGTCGGTCGGCTACGAGGCGTTCCAGGGCTACCTGCTGGAGCACCCGGTGGATGCCGTCTATTTCGTGCTGCCCGACGCCTGGGGCGCGGGGGAGTTCGACGTCGCCCGTTTCCTGCTCTGCTGCGAGGAGCTGGGAGTGCCGGCGACCGTGGTGCCGAACGTTGACGGCGCCCTGCGCTACTTCGCCGCCTCGCTGGCGCAGCTCGACCAGACGCCCGCCATCGTTTTCCACCCGCCCGCCGTCGATCCGGACCGTGCGCTCGTGAAGCGGGCGATGGACCTGGCGGGCGCCTGCGGGGGGCTGTTCGTGACGGCACTGGCCGCGCCCTTCATCGCCCTGGCCATTCGCCTGGATTCGGCCGGCCCCGTCCTGTTCAGCCAGGAACGGGTGGGCATGAACGGGCGCCGGTTCCGGCTCCACAAGTTCCGCACGATGCGCCGGGGCGCCGAGGAGCAGAAGGCCGGACTGGCCGACCTCAACGAGATGGAGGGCCCGGTCTTCAAGGTCAGCGACGACCCGCGCGTGACCCGCGTGGGAAGGCTGCTGCGCCGCCTCAGCCTCGACGAGCTGCCGCAGTTCTGGAACGTGCTCAAAGGGGACATGAGCCTCGTCGGCACGCGCCCGCCCACGCCCGAGGAGGTGGAGCAATACGAGCTGTGGCACTACCGGCGCGTCAGCATCCGCCCCGGGATGACCGGCCTCTGGCAGGTGTCCGGGCGGAGCAGCATCACCGGCTTCCGCGACGTCGTGCGGCTGGACCTGCAGTACATCGACGAGTGGTCCCTGTGGCTGGACGTGAAGATCCTGGCGCGGACCTTCCTCGCCGCTGCGAAAGGCCGGTAGGCCCTGGCCCGCCCCCTCGCCCGGCGGGGGCTCAGACTGCGGGCCCTTCACCCAGCACCTCCCGGTACACTCCGAGCGTCCGCAGCGCGGCCCTGTCCCAGTCGAAACGCTCCCGAAGCATTTGCAGGTTCTCCACCCGCTCGGCATCGGAGATGCCGCGTCCGAGCCAGCGGTCGATGCCGGCCCGCAGGGCCGGCACGTCCCGCGGCGGGAAAAACCTGTCCGGCGGGAGCGGCACAGACCTGTTGGCGGGGATGTCGCTCACCAGCACCGAACAGCCGTGGCTCAGGGCCTCGAGCAGCGCCAGCGGCAGGCCCTCCTGGTGGGAGGGCAGGACGAAAAGGCCGCTGTGCGCGTAGAGCTGCCGCAGGGCCTCGCCCTTGACCACGCCGGTCAGGACGACGCCCTCCGTCTTGCTGGCGCTTTCCTGGAGCGAACGAGAGTAGCGCGTGGGATGGTCCGCTCCCCCGGCTATGACCAGCTTGAAGTCCGCCCCCAGCCCCGCGAAGGCGTCCAGCAGGTCGCGGAAGCCCTTCCCCGGCTCGAATCGCCCGAGGGCGAGGACGTACTTCCCCCTCTCCACGCCCCAGCGCTGCAAGCCGTCGTCCGCGACCGGACCGCGGGGAAGCTCGACGCCGTTGGGAATCAACTCGGCCTCGACGCCGTAACGGCTCAAGATCAACCGCCTGATGTGGTCGGCGATGGCGATGGTCCTGTGCGCGCAGCGCACGCCCGCCAGCTCGCCCAACCGGAGCATGAGCCGGGCAAGCGGCCCCCACTTCGCCCGCTCGTAGTCCGGGCCGTGCGTCGTGAAGACCACCTTCAGGCCGAGCAATCGCGCCAGCGGGACCCAAAGGGCGGGGCCGCCGCAGTGCACGTGCAGTATGTCCGCCCTCCGCCGAGCCGCCGCCAGCACGCCCATCAGCGTGTGCACGGCGGGCTCCAGGTACGGGAGTCCGGGGCACCAGATATCCCGCAGCTCCACCCCCCGCCAGCGGCGGCCGCGCACCGGCGCGACGTAGGGCGTCCGGCGGAACACGGTCACCTCGCAGCCCAACCGCGCGAGGCGCGGGTAGAGCCGCTCGCAGTGCGTCTCCACGCCGCCCTGCACGCCGGGGAAGCCCCGTGTTCCAACGACGCACACCCGCATCTGTTCCGCGCGCTTCACCCGCTGAGACCCCGGTAAACGGTCATGAGTCGCTCGTAGAAGACGTCTGCATTCAGGTGTCTCTCGACGTGCAGCCGGGCGGCCCGTCCCATGGCGCGCACGGCCCCGGGATCGCCGAGCAGGCGCGTGATCCGTTCCCGAAGCGCCTCACGGTCTCCCGGCGGGAAGAGCGCCCCCCTGTCCTCGGTGACCAGTTCGGGGATGCCGCCGACGTCGGCGCCCACCACCGGCTTGCCCAGGGCGAAGGATTCGAGCACCGACAGCGGGTTGTTCTCGTAGCACTCCGAGGGCATCAGCGTGAACATGCAGCCGGCCAGGAGCCGATGCAACTCGGCGCCGGCGCGATAGCCGACGAAGCTCACGTTGCCGATGTTCTCCGCCGCCGCCTTCGCCTTCAGTTCGTCCGCCTGGGGCCCGGTGCCGATGATGAGCAGCTCGACGTCCAGGCCCTTGACGGCGGCCAGGAGGGTCGTCAGCCCCTTCTCGGGGGAGAGCCGCCCGAGGTACGCGATGCGCCGGCCGTCCCAGTCGTAACGGGGGCGGAACCGGTCGGCCTGCACGAAGTTGGGCAGGTGCAGGATGCGGCCGCGGAACCCCATGTCCAGCACCTTGCGCCTCAGGAACCTGCTGGGAGAGAGGAACACATCGACCTTGCGGTAAACGCCCATCACCTGGTGGTGGAGGTACATCTCCACCGTGTTCAGCAGGCTCTTCGCCGCCGATCCGTCGGTGCACCGGAACCGGAAGGCGTTCAGGAACCTGCGGCCGGCGCACTGCTCGCAGGGCGCCCCCGCGCGCCGGTGGGAGTAAACCGGGCAGCTCAGCTTGTAGTCGTGCAGCGTCATCGCGGTCGGCAGCCCGGCCGCCGCGGCGGCGGCGATAACCGACGGGCTGAGCTGGTGGTATATGTTGTTAAAGTGGACGACGTCCGGGCGCTCGGCCCCGATGAGCTCCCGCATCTTCCGTTTGGCTTCCAGCGAGTACAGCAGACGGAGGGCGGCGCCGGCTCTCTGCCTGAACGTGAGCGGGGCGTCGTAGTCAACGGGGGAGACCAGGTAGGCGGGCAGCTCCCGCGCGATGCCCTCGGCGGGAGCCATGCCCAGCAGGACGACCTGGTGCCCGTGGTCCCTCAGAAGGGCGGCGGTCTTCAGGACCACGATGTCCGCCCCGCCCTTGGGGCGCAGGTACTTGTTGACCAGAGCGATCCTCATGCCAGCGAGCACCCGCCCCCGTGCGTGGGAAGGAAGCCTTCTCCGGGCGTCAGCCGGGCAGGTCATTCTACCTGCCGCGCCTGCAGGGGACAAGGCCACGGCGTTGACAACGCCGGCCGGCGCGCTTACACTCCCCGTCGCCGCCGGCGTCGCGTGGGCACGGCCGGACGGCGCCCGACGGGCGAGGGAGTCATGGTTCCAGGCATTCTGACCGGCTTTCGTGCGCCGATACTCGCGCCCGTGGTGTTCCTCGTAATCCTGGCGGCGGTCGAGATGGGGGTGCGCAAGAGGGCGAACCTGGTTCGGGCGCTCCGCGCCGTCCGATCCCGCCTGGCAGGAGTGAACAGCGGCCTCTACGCCCCCGTCCTGCTGCTCGCCTTTTTCCTGCCGGCGGCCCTGGCCGTGCTGACCAAGCCCACCTTGCAACCTGACACCGACTACTGGGTCCACGTGGCCGTGATCCGCGCGCTGGCCGAGGGCCAGGAGCTGGAGACCGTCCCCCTGGCCGAGAAGCACATGGTCGAGATACACCGGCACCGCGACCCGCACCACGTGCTGTGGGCGAGGGTGATGCGCAGGACGGGCATGTCGGTCTCGACCACAATGGCCGTGGCGGGGGTCGTCAACCTGGCTGTCTTCATCTGCGGCGTGTGGTTCCTTGCGCGCGCGCTGAGTTCTTCGTGGGCGATGCCGGTCGCCCTCTGCACGGCGATGTTCTTCCTGGTGGGCCAGGGCTACTACTATAGCAGCGCCTACCACTACGCCATTCTGCCGGTGGTGGCGTCTTACACGTCAACGCTTGGCTGGGGGGTCTCGTTCTTTGCCCTGGGGCTCGTCCTGTCGTGGGTTCAGCGGGG
>CAZQEQ010000031.1:0-33674 GCA_964592385.1 uncultured candidatus Brocadiaceae bacterium
AAGAGCCTGCTGGTCGTGGCCATCGCCCGCGCCCGCAACACGGGCATGAAGTGGGTGGGCAGCAGCCGCATGGTTGCGGCGGGCAAGGCGCCCATCCTCATGGAGCCCGTCGTGGCGGACATCACCCTTGCCCGCCGGGGAAGCCCCACGGTGCACGTGCTGGACCACGACGGCCACCGCAGCGGCAGAACCGTTCCGGCGAGCAACGGCGCCTTCAGGATAGACGGCGCCGCCCACAAGACCCCCTACTACGAGATCGCCTACGAGTAACCCGGAGGGCGGCAGACCACAGGCGCTGTCCCACCAGGCCACGCCGGTTGACAGGAGCGGAGGCGGGCGATAGTATGCCGCGCAACGGGCCGCCGAGAGCGGCGGCATCCCCGACTGACGGCTTGGTTTCGGAGGGCGAGACAGTGCAGAAGGTACGCATCGGCGTTCTGGGGCTCGTGCACGACCACATCTGGGGCAACCTGAAGCACTTCCCCGACCTGCAAGACGTCGAGCTGGTCGGCGCGGCGGACCTCAACGAGCCGCTGCTGGAGGAGTTCCGCTCGAAGACCGGCTGCGAGACGACCTATACCGACTACGCCGAGCTGCTCGACAACGTGGAGATGGACGCCGTGCTGGCCTACGGCACGAACCGCAGCACGGGCGACCTGGTCGAGATGGCGGCGGCGAAGGGCCTGCACATCATGTGCGAGAAGCCGATGGCCAGCGGCCTCGACGTGGCCGACCGGATGCTGGTCGCCGCGCGGAAGGCCGGCGTCCTGCTGATGATCAACTGGCCGATCGCGTGGTCGCCCGGGATACTCCACGCTCACGACCTGGTCCGGCAGGGGGCCATCGGGCGCGTCTGGCAGCTCAAGTGGCGCGGAGGCCACCGCGGGCCGAAGGAGCTGGGTTGCAGCCCGTACTTCTACGGCTGGCTCTACGACGCGGAAGAGAACGGCGGGGGGGCCATGTTCGATTACCTCGGCTACGGCGCCAGCCTGGCCCGCATGTTCATCGGAATGCCCACCCAGGTCACCGCCATCGCGGGCAGGCTCGTCAAGCAGTACATCCCCGTGGACGACAACGCCGTGGTCGCCCTCCAGTACCAGGACGCCAACGCCGTCATCGAGTGCACCTGGTCGGAGCCGGTCATGCACTGCCCCACCCACGACCCGATCATCTGCGGGACGGAAGGCACGATGGTGGCCGGCGGCAGGCAGGTGACCATCTACAGGCCGGACAACAAGGAAGGCGAAGTTCACGAGCCACCGGCACTGGAGGCGCCGCGCCGGAACGGGCCCGAGTACTTCGTCCACTGCATCCGAACGGGCGAACCCATCGAGGGCGTGTGCAGCCCGGAGAACTCCCACGACGCCCAGGAAATCATGGAGGCCGCCCGACTGTCGGTGCTGACCGGCCAGCACGTCGCGCTGCCGCTGGTGGACCACCTGTACTCGTTCTGACACCGCAGAACATGGGGACGCCGGACCAGATACGCACGCTGGCGGACATCGCACCGTTCTGGGCTCGGGCCGCGCCCGGCCGTACGGCGTTGCAGGAGTTGGGCCCGGACGGGAAGCTGACGGGCTGCTCCTACGGCGAGTTGATGCGCCGGTGCGACGCGCTGGCCGCGTGCCTCCACGAACGGGGGGCGGGCCCGGGCCGGGCCGTCGCCATCCTCCAGCCGAACTCCAGCCGGTGGGTCACGTCCTACCTGAGCATCTTCCGCGTCGGGGCGGTCGCCGTGCCCCTCGAGTACGGAATGCTCGGGACCGAGCCGGAGCGTATCCGATACGCGCTGGAACACTCCGAGGCGGAGATCGTGCTCTGCGAGCCGGGCGAAGCGGACGCCGTGCGGCAGCTCTCGCCGGCGCAGATCATCTCCCCTGGCGGGACCGGCCGGCAGCCGCCGCCTCAGCCCGCCCTCTCGCCGGACGACACGGCCCAGATACTCTACACCTCCGGCACCACCGGTCCCAAGAAGGGGGTCGTGCTGACGCACGGGAACATCATCTTCGACGTGCGCGCGTGCTGCGACCGTTTCGGCGTGCGGGCTAGCGACGCGCTCTGCGCCGTGCTGCCCCTGCATCATGCCTACCCCCTGACGACCACGCTCGTCCTGCCCCTTTACGCCGGGGCGCGGATGGCGATAGGCGACATACGGGATCGCCGCTCGCGGGCGCTGCTGCAGCAGGCACGTCCCACCGTCATGATCGGCGTGCCGCGCATGTACGAGGCCATGCTCGACTCGATAAGGCACGCCGCGGACCGGGCGGGCAAGCTGGACCGGTTGGAGCGCGCAATGCGGCTCAGCGCGCGGGTGAAGCGGCTGTCCGGCGTCAACGTCGGCAGGCTGCTGTTCCGCAAACTGCACGCCGAGCTGTTCGGGGGGCTGCAACTGCGGCTCGCGGCCAGCGGGGGAGCGCGCGTCTCGCCGCGATTGCTGCGGGACTACTTCCTCCTGGGTATCCCGCTGCTGCAGGGATGGGGGATGAGCGAACTGTCGCCCGTGGGCGCGGTGCAGGCGTTCCGGCCGGTCCGTTTCTACGCCACCCGGCACTACGAGCGCAAGGCCGGCTCCATCGGGGCGCCCCTGGACGGCACGCGGGTGACGTTCGGGCAGAGCTCCGTCGCGGAACTCGCTTTCGACCTGGAGCACACGGGCGAGATGCTCGTCAGCGGCCCGCACGTCATGCGCGGCTACCACAAGGACCCGGCCCGCACGGCGGGGCAGATGACAGGCGACGCCCTGCGCACCGGCGACATCGCACGCCGCGACCAGGACGGCGACCTCTACATCGTCGGCCGCGCGAAGCACGTAATCGTGCTGCCCAGCGGCAAGAAGGTCTTCCCCGAGGAGGAGCTGGAAGAGGAGGTGTCCAGCTGTCGGACCATCGAGGAGTTCGCCATCCGGCCCATCGCCGACGAAGACGGTCAGGAAGGGATAGGCATGGTCATCCGGCCGAACCTGGAGGCGCTGGCTGGCGTCCGCACGGTCGGCGAACTCTACGACGCCGTCAAGCGCGACATCGACGAGGCGCTGCGCAGCAAGCCTATCTACCTGAAACACTACGACTTCTGCCTGACGCCCTGGCGCGGCGACGAGTTCGGCGAACTGGTCAAGGGCACCATGGGCGACCCGAGCCCCCTGCGGAACACCTTCGACCCCGAGGCCGCCTACAGCCGGCTCAAGGGGAGTCAGCAGCCCGTGCCCTGGCGCAAGACCGAAGCTTAACCACGACGAACACAACGAACGACAACGGCAAAACGGATAGGACGGCAACGGCTTGAACCACGAAGGGCACGAAGAGCGCGAAGGACAACACACGGAATACGTACCACCGGCCTGTGAGCGGGCTGAACGGCAAGGTCGGGCAGATTGTGTGGTTCGCGCCGTTGTACCTGTTCGCCTGTTGCTGTTCGTCGTGGTGAGTCCGTCCGCCCGCGGGCGCTTGGACTGCCCGACCCCATCCATTAGAATGTAGCCGCAGGTGCCTGCGCAGCCCCCGACTGTCATCACGCTATACTCAGTGCATCGACGAGAGGCAGATGAGCCAGGATTACGACTATGACGTGGCGGTGATAGGCGCCGGACCCGGCGGCTACGTGGCGGCCATCAGGGCGTCGCAGCTCGGCGCCAGGACGTGCGTCGTCGAGAGGGACGCGCTGGGCGGCGTCTGCACGAACGCGGGCTGCATCCCGACGAAGGCCCTCTGGCAGACGGCGCGGCTGGCGCTGCAACTGAAGTCCGCGGGCGACTTCGGGCTCGAAGTCGGGGCTGCCGAACTCGATTACGTCGGCCTCGCCGCCCGCCGCGACGCCGTCGTGGGGAAGCTGCGCAAAGGCGTCGAGGCGCTCCTGTCAGGCAACGGCGTGGAACTCATACGCGCCTCGGCGGCGTTTCGGGACCCGCACACGGTCGCGCTGGACGGCGCCGAAGGTCGCGAGAGCCTGAGCGCCGGCGTCATCATCATCGCCACCGGCTCCAGCCCCGTCGAAGTGCCGGACCTGCCTTTCGACCACGAGCGCGTCATCGACAGCGCGGACGCGCTGCGCGCGGATGAGCTGCCGGAGTCCGTCGTCATCGTCGGGGGCGGATACATAGGCTGCGAGTTCGCCGCCATCTATGGCGCGTTGGGCGCGAAAGTCACGATCGTGGAGATGATGGACACGCTCCTGCCCGGCCTGGACAATGACTGCACCCGTGAGGTCACGAAGGGCTTGAAGAAGCTCGGCGTCACCGTCCACACCGGGACGACCGTCGAGGACGCCGCCGTCGGCGATGCGAGCGTGCTCGCCCGGCTCTCCAACGGCAAGGAGGCGACGGCGGAGCGGATGCTGGTCTGCGTGGGAAGGCGCCCGGACCACTCTGGGCTGGCCATCGGGAACGCCGGCATCGAGGCGGCCGAGCGCGGCGCGATAACCGTCAACGAGCACATGCAGACGAACCTGCCGCACGTTTACGCCATCGGCGACGTGACCGGGCGGGCCATGCTGGCGCACATGGCGAGCCACGAGGGGCTGGTGGCCGCCGCCCACGCCACGGGGACGATCACGGCGGCGATGGACTACCGCCTGGTGCCCGCGTGCGTGTTCGCGTTCCCGGAGGTCGCCACGGTCGGCATGACCGAGCAGGAGGCCGGCGACGCGACGGACCAGGTGGTCGTCAAGAAGTTCCCGTTCCGCGCCCTGGGCAAGGCGCACATCCTGGGCGAGACGGACGGGCTCGTCAAGGCCGTCGCGGACGGGCGCACGGGGGAGCTGCTGGGCGTCCACATCTGCGGCCCGGAGGCCAGTTCGCTGCTGGGCGAGGCATGTGTCGCGCTGCAACTGGAGTGCACGGCCGAGGAACTGGCCGACACGATCCACGCCCATCCCACGCTGCCGGAGTCGCTCTGCGAGGCAGCCCAGGGGGTCGCGGGGTTCCCCGTGAACTGGAGGGGGTGAGCGGCCATGTCGCAGGAAAGTCGCCCGGAGCTGGTCGTCCTACCGCTGCGCCGGATGGGCTTCGAGGAAGCGTTCCGGCTGCAACTGGAGCTGCGGGACCGCTGCATCGAATCGGGCGGAGCGCTCAACTTCCTCATGCTCGTCGAGCATCCGCCGACCATCTCGATCGGCCGTTCGGGCAGCCGCTCGGACGTCCTGGTGTCCGGGGAAGCTCTCGCCGAGATGGGGGTCCACGTCGCCGAGACGAACCGCGGCGGCGAGGTGACCTTCCACGGGCCCGGCCAGCTTGTGGCCTATCCCATCATTCACCTCGGACGGCACGGCCGCGACCTGCACCGTTACCTGCGGAGCCTGGAGGCCTGGCTGGTGCGATTGTGTCACGGCTATGGCCTGGAGGCCCGCGGCAGGGACCCCCAGACGGGCGTCTGGGTCGGCCCGAGAAAGATCGCGTCCATCGGCATCGCCGTGCGCCGGTGGGTCGCCTACCACGGCGTCGCGCTGAACGTGGACGTTGACCTGGATCACTTCCGTCTGATCGTCCCGTGCGGCATGCCGCAGGCGGAGATCACTTCGCTTGCTCAGGAGCTTGGGTCGGCGCCGCCCATGGGCGAGGTGGCGGCGCGAGCGGCGGAGCTATTCGCCGAGGACTTCGGGATGCGCGCAGTCTCGGACGCGAGCGTGGAGGTGGCAGGCCGATGAGAGCGACACGGCGATTGCCGCCCTGGCTGAAGCGGCGCCTGCCGCCGGCCGCGCAGACGGACCGCGTCCGCGCCGTGCTGGCGGAGCTGAACCTGAACACCGTGTGCCGCGAGGCGCACTGCCCGAACCGCGGGGAGTGCTACGCGGCCGGCACAGCGACCTTCATGATACTGGGCCGGGAGTGCACCAGGAACTGCTCGTTCTGCGCCGTGTCGAGCGGCAAGCCCGAGCCCGTGGACCCCGAAGAGCCCCGCCGCGTGGCCGAGGCCGCGCGCAGGCTGGGGCTTCGGCACGTGGTCGTGACAAGCGTCACCCGCGACGACCTGCCCGACGGAGGAAGCAGGCAGTTCGCGGAGACAATACGGGCCCTGCACGAGGACACCGCCGCCACCGTGGAGGTGCTGACGCCCGACTTCCAGGGCCGCACGGAGGACCTGCTCCGCGTGCTCGAATGCGGCCCGGAGGTCCTCAACCACAACGTCGAGACGGTGCCCCGGCTCTATCCCGAGGTGCGGCCCGGCGCCGACTATGCCAGGTCGCTCGGTGTCCTGACGCACGCTGCCGGACACCCGGCCGTGCCGATCGCCAAGAGCGGGCTGATGCTGGGCCTGGGCGAACGTGCGGAGGAGGTGCGCCGGACGCTGGCCGACCTGCTGGCCGCCGGCGTCCTGGCGGTCACGATCGGGCAGTACCTGGCGCCGTCGGAGAGGCACCATCCCGTCGTCGAGTTCGTCCCGCCGGAGCGGTTCCAGGAACTGGAGGAACAGGCCCTGGCCATGGGGTTCGAGTCCGCACTGGCCGGGCCCTTCGTGCGCAGCAGCTACAGGGCCGCCGACACGGCGGCGGCATTGCTAGAGAGGGCGGGCAGACAGGACCGCCCGCAGACCGGAGGCTGACAATGGACATTGAAGTGACACTGCCGGACCTGGGCGACGACGCCCCCGACGAGGCCGAGGTATCCTTCTGGTACGTCGAGGCCGGGGAGACGATCGAGGAAGGCCAGGACATGGTTGAGATGGTCACCGACAAGGCCGCGTTCACGGTCCCGGCCCCCGCCGGCGGCAAGGTGAAGAACATCCTGGCCTCGGAGGGAGACAAGGTGCAGGTCGGACAGACCATGGCCATTCTGGAGGGCTGAAAGAGCGGGAATGGCATTCGAAGAACTCTCAGAGCAGCCCCAGGTCGCCCGCGTGCTTCGCGCGGCCCTGCGAAGCGACAGGATGCCGCACGCCTGCATGTTCCTGGGCGCCGAGGGCATCGGGCGCTGCCGGGCGGCGCGCGAGCTGGCGCGCGTCGTGCTGTGCCTCGGCGACCGGCCGGCGGACGACGCCTGCGGCGCCTGCGAAAGCTGCCGCCGAATGGCCGCAGGGACCCACCCGGATTACTGCGAGGTCGGCGTGCCGGACGGCAAGCAACTCCTGCCCATCGAGTCCGTGCGCCACGTGCAGCACCTAGCCAACCTGAAGCCGCGCCTCTCGGCGAGGCGCTTCTTCGTCATCCGCGAGGCAGATCGGCTGACGCAGGAAGCGGCCAACTGCTTCCTCAAGACGCTCGAAGAGCCGCCGGGCGGCTGCGTGTTCGTGCTGGTCGCCTCCACGCTGCACGACATCCCGCAGACGATCGTGAGCCGCTGCCAGCTCGTCCGCTTCCGGAACACGTCGCCGGAGGCGCTGGCGGAGCGACTCCGCCGGGAGGGCCTGGAGGAAGCGGAGGCGCTCTGGCTCGCCCGCCGGACCAGGGGCAGCCCCGGAGCCGCACGGCGCTTCGCCGAGATGGGCCTCAGGCAGTTCAGTGAGGAGCTCCAGGAGAGAATGGGCCGGCTGTCGTTGCGGGACAACTTCGAGCTGTCCGACTGGCTGAACTCGATGGCGGGCGAGGGCGCCGGGTCGGCCTCTGAGGCCAGGAAGGCCCTTCAGGACCTGCTGGATTGCCTGGTCGTCTATTACTGCGACCGGGCTCTGAGCGCGGGCGACGGCGACCCCGACGCCGACCTGGACCGGGCCGACCTCGTCCTGGAGACCATCGAAAGAGTGGGGGCGAACGCGAACCGGACGCTCGCGCTCGACCACCTGTTCACGGAGCTCGGCAGACGGCAGAAGACCCGAACATGACGACGCCCGTCGAAGGGACGGTCACCCGCATCCAGTCCGTGCTGTGCGAGGTGGACGCGGGCGAGAGGACCTATGAATGCCAGGCCCGCCGGCGGCTGGTTGACAGCGACACGGGCGAGTCGAAGCCGCTGGCCGTCGGGGACCGCGTGACGTTCACGCTGACCGGCGAGGGCAAAGGCGTGATCGAGGACGTATTGCCCCGCCGCACGAAGCTGTCCCGCCGGTCGCCCCGCGACCCCCGCATCGAGCAGATCATCGCGGCCAACGTGGATCAGTTGCTGATCGTGGCATCGGTCCGTAGGCCGCCGCTGAGGCTCGGCCTTATCGACCGCTACGTCATCGCCGGAGAGGCCGGCGGGATCGAGCCGGTCATCTGCATCAACAAGGTGGACCTGGCCGGCGAGAGGACGGAGCACCTCGACGCCGCAGGGACCTACGAGCGGATGGACTACGCCGTGCTCCTGACCAGCGCCCGAACGGGGGAAGGGATCGACCGGCTGCGCGACGTCCTGCGCGGCAAGAGCACGGTGCTGGCCGGGCACAGCGGCGTAGGCAAGTCGGCCCTCCTCAACGCCGTCCAGCCCGGACTGCGGCTGCGCACCGGGCCGGTGGAGAGCAGGGGGCGACACACGACCACGAGCGTGTCCCTGCTGAAGCTGGACATCGGCGGCTACGTGGTGGACACGCCGGGGATACGCGAGTTCACGGTATGGGAGATCGAGAAGGCGGAGGTGGCGCAGTTCTTCCCGCAGATATGGGAGCTGTCCGCCGACTGCCACATGCCGGACTGCATCCACATCCACGAGCCGGGCTGCGCGGTGAAGGAGGCCCTCGACGACGGCAGCCTCCCGGCGGACAGGTACGATAGCTACGTGAGGATCGTCGAGACGCTCGAACTCCCGGACGTGCCGCGGGACACCGACGTGGACCGCCCGCGCCGCCAGATATCCAAGAGCAAGCGCACGGCAAGCCGCCGCACGCGCAAGCAGAACCTGCGTGAGCGCGTCGAGTCCGAGATGGACGAGCAGTCCGAACTGGACGAGCAGCCCTGAGAGGTCGCTCACCTGCCGGGGGCGTACAATCCGCGCTCAACGATGTACCGCCTGACCGCCTCCGGCACCATGTAACGGACGGACCGGCCGGAACGCAGGCGCTGGCGGATGTCGGTGGCGGACACGTCCACCAGGGGCACCTGGACGAGCGACTCGCGCACGCCGTCAACCCAGTCCCGCCCGAACCGCGCCGCCAGGCCGTCCCACGCCTCCCGCAACGCCCACCCGGGCCGGGCGAAGGCGATGATGCGCACCTCTGCAACGAGTTCGTCAGCACGCCACCAGTTGGGCAGGTCCAGAAGGCTGTCCCCTCCCAGCAGCAGGAACATCTCGTTCCCCGCGCCCCGCCGGTCGCGCAACTCGCGCACGGTCAGCAGCGTGTAGGACGGTCCCTCCCGCGCCAGTTCCAGCCGCTCGACGGCGAACCGGGGGGCATCGCCGACGGCGAGTTCAACCATGCGCGCCCTGTCGGCGGCGGGCGCCAGCGGCTCGTCGGTCTTGTGGGGGGGCCAACCGGCGGGGACGAAGAGCACGGTGTCGAGCGCGCGTTCCTCGCACACGGCTTCCGCCACGAGAAGGTGCGCGACGTGCACCGGATTGAAGGTGCCGCCGAAGATGCCTATCCTGGACATGACCCTCTCCCGGAGAGCTCAGCAAGCTTCTTGAGCCTTTCCAGCACCTCCGGCATGTCGTCCAGCGGCACCATGGTCGCGGCGTCGGAGAGGGCCGACGCCGGGTCGGGATGCGTCTCCACAAAGACGCCGTCCGCCCCGACAGCCACGGCGGCGGCTGCCAGTATGGGGCCCAGTTGCCGGTCTCCCCCGCTCACGCTGCCGCCCTGGCTCGGGCGCTGCACGGCGTGCGTGGCGTCAAACAGCACCGGATAGCCCAGGTCCTTCATGCGGACAATCGAACGCATGTCCACGACCAGGTCGTGGTAGCCGAAGGACGTCCCGCGCTCGCAGAACATTATCTGGTTATTACCCATGGAGCTGACCTTCTCGGCGGCGCGCCCCATGTCCTCCGGCGCCATGAACTGGCCCTTCTTGATGTTGACGGGCAGGCCCGTCCGCGCGGCGGCGACCAACAGGTCCGTCTGGCGGCACAGGAACGCGGGGATCTGAAGGACGTCCACCACCTCCGCGGCGGGCTCGGCCTGGTCGGGCCAGTGGATATCCGTCAGGACCGGCACGCCCACCTCCCGCCGGACGTGGGCCAGGACGTCGAGCCCCGCGCGCAGGCCCGGCCCCCGAAACGAACCGATGCTGGTGCGGTTGGCCTTGTCGAAAGACGCCTTGAACACGTAAGGCAGGCCCAGTCCCGAGCAGATCTCGAGGAGGCGCCGGGCGATCCCCACGCAGAGGCGCTTGCCCTCGATCACGCACGGACCGGCAACGACCACGAGCGGCTGGCCGTCCCCGACCAGCACGCTCTCACCTATGCGAACCTCGCCCATGCAATCGCTCCCGGAAGCCCTTAGCACAGTCCACAGAGCCGCAGGATACCAAATACCTTGACAGCGGTCAAACTTTTTGTTACCGTACCGGGGTCGTAATCCTGCGCGTTGTCGGCTTCCCACTGTCGCTCTGATAGTCCTAACTTGTTTTGGCAGGACACATTATGGCAATGACCTCATCGAAGCAGACCCTCGACGAGGCCCTGGCCGGGCCGGTGGACCGTGACACTTATGACCAGGTGGCGGCCCTCATCTACGAGAGCTACACCAGCGTGGATCTTACGTCCAACCGGATGCGACAGATGGAGAGCCGGCTCCAGGAACTCTCAGGCGAGGAAGAGCGCGACCTCACCGAGAAGCTGGGCATCCTGTGCGTGGCCATGGGGCAGTTTGACGAGGGGATCGAGAAGCTCACGCGGGTGCGCACGCGCAAGACGGCCTCGCACTTCCTGGGCAGGGCGTACCTGGGCCAGGAACACGAGGAAGAGGCCCTGGAATGCCTGGAGAACGGCCGCGTGGCGGAGGACGACCTCGGCACAGACGTCCTCATGATCGGGGCGCTCTGTCGCCTGCGCCGGGAGGAGGAAGCCGGCAAGCTGCTGTCGAAGTACCGCGACGTGGAGGCCCCCTCGGCCGACCTGGAGTACGCGCGCGGGCGGGTTGCGGAGGCCCTCGGCGCATACGACGAAGCCATGAAGCACTATGAGGCCACCATTGACAAGGACCCCGAGCACGCCGGGGGCCTGTTCCGGCTCGCACTGAACTGCGATCTGAACGGTGAAGACGTGCGCGCCGTCAGGTTCTACGAGCGGTGCGTCAACCTGCGGCCCACGTTCGTGGGCGCCCTCGTGAACCTCGGCGTGCTGTACGAAGATCACGGCAAGTACGAGAGGGCCATAGACTGCTACAAGCGCGTGCTCGCCATCGACCCGCGTCACCGACAGGCGCAACTCTACCTGAAAGACGCGGAGTCCTCGCTCAACATGCTGATCGACGTGGGAAAGTCACGCCGCATGCAGTTGATGGACGAGCTGTTCAGCCAGCCTCTGAGCGACTTCGAACTGAGCGCCCGCAGCCGGGACTGCCTGGACAGGCTGGACATCAAGACGCTGGGGGGCCTGACGAAGGTCACGCGCGACCAGCTCCTGGGGGAGAGGAACTTCGGGGACACCAGCCTGGACGAGATCGAGAAGCTGCTCGCGCGCTACAACCTCGAAGTGGGAGAGAACCGCGCGTACGAGGACAACACGCCCGAGTTGGACGACGGTGAGCGCCAGGAACTCCTGGACACGCCGCTTGAAGAACTCGACCTGTCCACGCGGGCCCGCAAGTGCATCGAGCGGCTGGCAGTGGACACCGTCGGCGAACTACAGGCGCTTACCGAAGGGCAACTGCTGGCCTGCCCGAACTTCGGCATGACAAGCCTTAACGAGGTCAGCGCCAAGCTGGCCGAGTTAGGGCTTTCGCTCAAGAGCGAATGATTCCGGATGATCGAATTCCTTCAGGGCGAGCTGGTCGCCAAGAGCCCCGCCGTCGTCGTATTGCAGGTAGCCGGTGTCGCCTTCCGCATCCACGTGCCGCTGTCCACCTATGACGCCCTGCCCAGAGAAGGCGCCGAAGTCCGGCTGTTGACCCACCTCCACGTGCGCGAGGACGATCTTTCCCTGTACGGCTTCGCCACGGAGCAGGAACGGTCGCTCTTCCAGATGCTGCTCGGAGTCAGCCAGATCGGCCCGGCGCTCGCCCTCAGGGCGCTGGCCAGTTGCTCGGTCGCCCAGTTCAAGCGATTCATACTGGACGAGGACGTCGATTCGCTCAAGAGCCTCGTGAAGGGCATAGGCACCAAGACGGCGAAGCGGCTCATCGTGGAGCTGCACGGCGCCGTCGAGGGATTGGCCGTTGAGCCCGCGCCGTCGGCAACCAGCCGTGTGGCGGCGGACGCCATCCGCGCGCTGGTCTCACTGGGCGAGACGCGCGGCTCCGCCGAACGCGCCGTGCTGGCCGCCATCGAGAAGCTCGGCCCAGACGCCGACGAACAGCACGTGGTGCAGGAAGCGCTCTCCCAACACTGAGAGCGCGGAACGGAATGAAACGCCGGGAACGCGGAGACGGCTGAACGGACAAGGTTCCTGACAGCCCTGTTGCCTGCTCTGCGGTCTCTGCGCTGAAGGGGTTTGCTGTTTGGCAGTAAGGGTTTCACGCAATCGGGTGAGATGGGCGAAGAGAGTATCTACAGCGGGTTGCCGCAGGCGGACGAGCGCCGATTCGAGACGGTGCTGCGGCCACGCAGCTTCGGCGAGTTCGTCGGGCGCCCCAATACGGTCGGCAACCTGAAGACCTGGCTCGAGGGGGCCAGACTGCGCGACGAGCCGCTCGATCACGTCCTGTTCAGCGGGCCGCCGGGCCTGGGCAAGACAAGCCTGGCCTACATCATCGCCAATGAACTCAAAGTCAACCTGAGGTCCACGAGCGGACCCGCCCTGAGCCGCCCCCGCGACCTGGTGGGGCTGCTGACGAACCCGCAGCGGGGCGACGTCCTGTTCATCGACGAGATACACCGCCTGGACGTCAGCGTCGAAGAGTACCTCTACAGCGCGATGGAGGACTTCTTCATCTCGATCATCATCGACCCCGGCCCGCACGGGCGCTCGATCAGGATGGACCTGAAGCCGTTCACGCTCATCGGCGCGACCACGCGGGAGGGGCTGCTCAGCGCGCCGCTGCGGAGCCGGTTCCAGATACTGGAGCGCCTGGACTTCTACACGCCGGAGGAACTGACCACCATCGTGCAGAACAGTGCGCGGATACTGGAGATCGGCATCGAGAGCGACGCGGCGGCGCTGATAGGCGCTCGAGCCAGGGGCACGCCGCGCGTGGCGAACCGACTGCTGCGACGCATCCGGGACGTCGCACAGGCCAACGGCAGCGACGTGATCAGCACGGCCCTCGCCCACGAAGGACTCCGGAGGCTCGGAGTGGACGAGATGGGCCTGTGCGACCTGGACCGGAAGATCCTCTCCGCCCTCGCCCACAACCGAACGGCCGCCGTGGGGCTGAAGACCATTGCCGCAATCGTCGGCGAGGAAGAGGATACCATCCAGGACGTCTATGAGCCGTTCCTGATCCGACAGGGTTTGTTGGAGCGGACGGCACGCGGCCGCGTCCTGACGGAGAAGGGCTTCGGCGTCGTGAGCGACGGTATCGTCGGGGACGGGGCCGCCCAGGACGGCCTGTTTTGAGGGAGCGAGACTCCCTCCTGCCGAGCCACACGCCTATGAGAGTGCTGCTTCACGTCTGTTGCGGGCCGTGCACCATCGAGCCATACGAGGACCTCGTGGGCCGGGGGCACGAGGTGACGGGCTACTTCTGCAACCCCAACATCCACCCGTTCATCGAGTTCCGCCGGCGCATGAAGGCCCAGAAGGTGCTCGCGGAGCGCATGGCCATCCCGACGGAATACGAGGAGCGCTACGGCCTGCGCGAGTTCCTGGAGAACGTCCGCTGGTCCGGCGACGAGCGATGCGGCGACTGCTACCGCCTCCGGCTCTCGCGCGCCGCCCGGGAAGCCGCCCGGCGGGGCTTCGACGCCGTGACGACCACGCTGCTGAGCAGCCGGCACCAGGACCATGACCTCGTTCGGGCCGTCGCGCAGGAGTGCTGCCGCGAGTGCGGCGTCGAGTTCCTTTACGAGGACTGGCGCCCGCGGGCCGACGAGAGCTACCGCCGGGCCAGAGCCATGAACCTCTACATGCAGAACTACTGCGGGTGCATGTTCAGCGAATGGGAGCGGTTCCGGAACACCTCGCGCCACCTCTACCGCGAGCCCGGCGCCGAGGGAGGATAGGCAGCGATGGACACGCCGCAAGCGCAGACGGACCGGGACGCGCGCCCGAGCCATCACAGGACGCTGAGGCAGCGATTGTGCATCGGGCTGGCCGCGCTCGCCCTTGTCTGCGGGTCCGCGATACTGATTGTTTCGTGCTGCCGGATCCGCACCCGGATCCCGCCGGTCCCCCCGATGCCGCAGGCCCCGAAGGCCATAGCCGAGCCGGCGGTCGTGCGCGTTGTGCTCCGCAAGTCCGCCGAGGTCACGGCCGCAGCCCCGGGCGCGGGAACGTGGCGGGCAGTCGGCCCGGGCGGGGCCGAACTCGCCGCCGGCGAGGGGCCCTGGCACGTCGGGGCGGCGGACGGGGTCCTCACGCTCGACGGCCGCCCGCTCGCGGCCCCCGATGCCGAGCTGCACCCTCACAACCGACTGTTCAGACTGGGCGATCGCACGTACCGGGGCTACCTGGCGGTCAGCGCCGCAGGCGACGTCGTGAAGGCCGTCAACGTCATCGAGCCCGAGCTGTACCTGAAGAGCGTGGTCGGCAGCGAGATGTACGCCAGTTGGCCCATGGACGCCCTGATGGCCCAGGCGGTCACCGCCCGCACCTACATGCTCTACGTGTACCGGGCGCAGGGCTACCTGGCGCCCAGGGACATGGCCTACAAGGGCGTGTCGGGGGAGGCGCGGGACCCGAGCCTGGCCGTCGAACTGACCCGGGCCCTCGTGCTCACTTACCGGGACGACCTGTTCTGCGCCTACTTCCACAGCACGTGCGGAGGACACACGGTGGCGGCGGCGCGGGCCTTCGGCGAAGAGGCGATCCCGCCCCTGAGCGGCGTGCCGTGCGACTGGTGCCGGCGCAGTTCCGCCTATAGCTGGC
The DNA here is from genome assembly GCA_964592385.1 of uncultured candidatus Brocadiaceae bacterium. Lineage (GTDB taxonomy): Bacteria > Planctomycetota > Brocadiia > SM23-32 > SM23-32 > CAZQEQ01. Next base: position 14,966 of record CAZQEQ010000031.1, read on the forward strand.
GCGTGGTGATGCGCGCCGAACAGGTGGCCCGGGCGCTGAAGGCGATGGGAATCGACGCCGTCCGTTCCATCGCGCCCTCGGGCGTCGGTCCCGAAGGATACGCCCGGTTCGTGCTCGTCAACGGGGCTTCCCAGCTGGACGCCTACGACTTCCGCCTGGCGCTGGGCGCGGGCGAGCTGAAGAGCACGCAGTTCACGGTGGCGAAACAGGGGGACGCTTTCGTCTTCGAGGGACGGGGCTACGGCCACGGGGTGGGGCTGTGCCAATGGGGCGCCTGCGGCATGGCCCGGGAGGGGCACGACTGGCAGAGAATCCTGAAGTACTACTACCCGGGCGTGGAGATCCGGCAGATAGACGGGCGCATCACGGGCCAGGCCGCGCAGTGACGACCTCTACTTCTCTTCGTCCGTCCCGCGCAGGGATGCCTCGACGCCGCCCTCGGTGTCGCCCCCGATGGCGCCGACCTCGATGTCCAGGTCTTCGCGGCGCTCGATCTTGGCCAGCTGGCCGTCGCGGATCCATATAATCCGGTCCGACGCCGCCAGCATCTTGATGTCGTGGGTGGCCGTGATGATCGTGACGTGCTCGTGCCTGTTCATCTCGCCCAGGAGCTGGATGATCTCCTTGCCCGTGGCCAGGTCCAGGTTGCCGGTGGGTTCGTCGGCCAGGATGATGCTGGGGCTGTTGGCCATGGCGCGGGCGATGGCGACGCGCTGCTGCTGGCCGCCGGACAGCTCGAACGGCTTGTGATCGTAGCGCTCCGCCAGGCCCACCTCGTCCAGAAGCCCCATCCCCTTGTCGCGCGCCTCGTCCGTGGTCATGCCGGCGAAGGTCATGGGCAGGGTGACGTTCTCCAGGGCGGACATGACGGGGATCAGGTTGAACGTCTGGAAGATGTAGCCGACCTTGCGGCAGCGCAGCCAGGCCAGCTCGTACGCGTCGAGTTGCGCCACGTCCACCTCGTCGATGTAAACCTGGCCTTCGCTGGGCTTGTCCAGCGCGCCGATCATGTTGAACAGCGTGGTCTTGCCGCTGCCGCTGGGGCCCATGATGCTGATGTACTCGCCGGAGGCGATCTCCACGGAGATGCCCTTGAGGGCGTGGACTTCGACGCTGCCCATCCTGTAGATCTTACGGACGTTCTTGGTCCGCACGACGACGGGCTGCTCACCATAGTCTGAGACTTCAGCTGTTTGCGTTGCTGCTTCGGACAATTGCGGGGCCTCCTTGTATTGTCACGCTTCGGCGCGCATCGCCTGGACCGGTTCCATCCGGGCGGCGCGGATGGCCGGATAGATTGCCGCGACGATCGTGAGGGCAACTCCCGTAACCAGCGCGATCCCCCACCACCCGAGCAAGGCCGTCCCGGGGAAGAACCTGATCGCCAGCCAGTATCCCTTCCCCGTCTCCGGGTCCTTGACGTGGAACGTGAACAGGGCGCGCAGGAACGCCAGCGCGAACCCTATCACGGCCCCGACCAAGGATCCGGCCACACCTTGAAGGGAGGATTCTATGAGGAATAACTTCACGATGAACCTGTCCAGCGCGCCCAGGCACTTCATCGTGCCGATCTCGCGGAACCGCTCCGTCACGCTCATCAGCATGGCGTTCGTGATGCCGACGACACACACCATCAGGCTCAGGCCGACCAGCCAGGTGCCCCGCACGTCCGTCTGCTCCCCGGCGAACCTCTCCCGGCAGCCGTATGCCACCAGCCTGACCAGCAGGCTCCGGCGCTTGTCGGCCCCCTCCGTGCTCTCGATGCCCTGCGAGCGCAGGAACCAGGACAACTGATCCGGCTCAGCCGCAGACTCCGCCGTCACGGGATACCACGCCACGCGCCCCTTGCCCAACCGCAGTCCCCAGACCACCGCCCGCCCGCCCTGCGAAGCCAGGGCCTCGGCGCCCGCCACGCCCGACGTGACGGGCAACGTCGTCTCGGGAAAGTTCCCCCAGAGGGCGCCGAGCTGTCCCGAGCTCTCTACCTCCGCCCCGCGGACGGCGAAGGACCCGCCCTCGACAGCGCCCGGCAGAAGCCCCCCGAACGCCTCCCCGGTGCCCGCCTTGTCCAGGCCCGCCGCCCCGTAAACCAGCAGGAACCCTCCGTCCTCAACGAAGCGTCGCAGGGCCGCAACCACTTCCTGGCCCGCCAGGGACGCGGGCACGCCTTCCGTAATCATGACGTCCGGCCGGACGTCCTCGCCCGCGGCGACCAGGTCGATGACGGCTTGAGCATCCGGCGGCGCGAGTTCGGCGCGGAACCCGGGCATGCTGTTCAGCGAATCCCGTATGCTCGCGCTTGCGGTTATGGCGCCGCTGTCCGCCGACGAACCCCCCTCCACGACGACGAAGTGCAGGCCGACGCTCCCGCTGGCAAGCGCCTCGGATTCCAGAACGCCCTGCACCAGCGGATAGAGTTCGTCCTCGGGCTTCACGCGCCGCATGGCGCCCGTGAAGCCGCCCGCCGTCCAGACGGACATCAGGAAGGCAATCGCCAGGATAATGCCGCTCATCGTGATCAACGAGCGCCAGATGCGGATCCTGATGCCCTTCCACGCTATCTCGAATGCCTTGCTGGACGGCAGGACGATCTGCCTGCCGATCCTGCTGCGCGCGGGGACTCCGACGCGGTCGTCCACACCTGCCTCCGCAACCCAGAGAAGCACGGCCTCCTACGCACCCTTCTTCTCAACCACCAGGCCAATGACGGAACGCCGGGCCAGACCCCGAATGAACTCCAGCATGGCAAGCTCGGCTTCCCGCCGGCTCAGTCTAAACTCTTCGGCAAACTTGTCAACTATCTCGTCAACCGTGTGTCGGCCATCGCACAGTTGTATTACGAACGTGCCGAGTTCGTCAAGTGTAATCCGGCGGTACGGCCTCATCTTGAAGACGCGCGCCACCGTGCGGGTCATCACCGTGTCGCGGCGCGGCACCTGGAGAATGACGTGGCCGTCGGCGTCGCGTTCTTCCCTGACGAGGCTGTTGAGCACGGGCTTTGCCGAGAGGGACTCCTCCCGGCTCAGCTCGGGCTTGCCACGCCTTTTCTCGCCGATGCCGAACATGCCTCACCGTCCCCCGCAGCAGACAAAACCCTCCAGGACGCGCGGGAACTCCTCCGCCTCGCGCCGGCGTCCCTCGAGGGCACAGATCATGAGCCGATTCGTCTCCTCGCAGTGCCAGCAGGCGGCCCGAAGCCGGCCGGTGCGCCTGAGGACGCGCAGCGGGCTGGCAAGTATCTTCGCCCTGCCCTCGACGGAGACCCCCGGGTGGCCTTTGATGCGCTCGCCGCCGGCCCGGAAGGCATACTTGCGCAGGCGCGCGTCGTAGAAACCCCTGAACCAGTTCCCGACGTCCTTGTCCGCCAGGAGCACCTGGGCAAGGCTGGCGCGCACGAACTCCAGCCGTGCGCCCCGTCCGGCGAAGATCATGCGGATGCAGCCGGCCCGAAGGATGCGCCGCTTCAGCGGGAGGCCGACGGGCGCTCTGAACTCCACGTCGAAGAACTGCCACAGCTCCGTGCCGTCGTCGGAATGATCCCGCAGGGAGGCGAAGACCGTGCGGGCCAGGGCCTTCAGTTGCTCCTCCCGCTCCCCCAGCAGGTGGACGTGGACGGTGCGGCCGCACTCGGCGCAGTTGCTCAGCATGGCCACGGCCTGGCGCTCTCCGAGCCAGCGGTAGCACTCGACGTCCTTGCCGGCCGGCGACGCCAGGTGGAGTTGACGCTGGCTGGAGAACTCGAAGCCCTTCTTGCGGGCGCTTTTCCCCACCTTCTTCAGGTAGGCGTTGACCGTCTGGAACGGGGGTGCGGGGCGGTCAACGGTCTCCCAGCGCAGTTCCAGGCGGGCCCTCTCTTTGTCGGCCAGCCGCACGTACCCGGCGCGGTGGTCGCCCCGGGTGGAGGCAAGGTCCCAGTCGGCGGGAATCGTCACGGTGATGCCGTGCCACCCGAAAGTCTTCAGGGCTCGCCTTGCGGACACGGCGTGGTCTGAGCCCATGCGATCAGCCCATGAGCGCTACGACGGCTTCGTCTTCGGTCTTGGAGATCTTGAACATCTTGTCGAATCGCATGATCTCGAATATCTCGTAGATGCTCTCTTCGATATTGCACAGCCTGAGCTGGCCCCCGCTGCCCTGGACTTTCTTCAGCAGGCTGACCAGCTTACCCATGACGGCGCTGCTCATGTAACCGACGTTCTCGAAGTTGACGACGATCTTCTTCAGGTTGTGCTTTTCGACCAGGTCGTCGAACTCGTCCCCAAGCTGCTGGACGTTGGACTGGTCAAGGATGCGGGAGGTGGCAAATTTGACGACGGCCACGTCGTTCTGCTTGACGATCCTGAGCAGCGCGTCCTGGTCCGTCTGTATCTCGTCCACCTCAACGACCTGCTGCTCGCTGCCGTCCTGCCCGCCTTCGTCGGCTCGCTGCAGGCGGATGACAGCACCGCAACTGGGGCAACGCCCCTTGCGCCCCATGAACTTGGCGTCCGTGACGAGCTTCTTCCCGCAGTGCTGACACTTGATGACGATTTCGCCTGCCATTTGCCGTTCTCTCCCGCAGAGCACCTGCGCGTGATCCCGCGCTCTTTATTCTACATGCCCGCCGATGATTATGTCCAGTCTGTCTCTGGCCTCCTGCGGCATCTGCGATGGCTGCGTGACCAGCGCCTCCCGCAGCGCCTGGCCGCACCCGCACGAGCGCCCCACCGGCAGAACCGACATGAGCGCGCTCAAGATGCCCTGTGCAGTGTCAACGTTCTTCTTCAGGTTCTCCAGCACCATCTGCCCGGTGACGGCCTCCTCGGTCTCGTGCCAGCAGTCGTAATCCGTCACCAGGGCGACGGTAGCGTAGCACATCTCAGCCTCCCGGGCAAGCTTCGCCTCGGGCAGGTTTGTCATCCCGATCACGCTCACTCCCCAGGACCGGTAGAGCTCCGACTCGGCCCGCGTGGAGAAGGTCGGCCCTTCGATGCAGACGTAGGTGCCCCCGGGCCAGACCTTGACGCCGCAAGAGCGCGTGGTCTCGACCAGCGCGGCGTGCAGCTGGGGGCAGACCGGGTCCGCCAGCGACACGTGGGCCACGACGCCGTCGCCGAAGAACGTCTCCACGCGCCCGCGCGTCCGGTCGATGAACTGGTCGGGCAGCACGATGTGCAGCGGCTCGATCTCCTTCTTCATGCTGCCCACGGCCGAGACGGACACGATGCGCTCCGCTCCCAGTTTTTTGAAACCCCAGACGTTGGCACGGAAGTTGAGCTCGCCCGGCAGGAACCTGTGGCCTCGCCCGTGCCGCGGCAGGAAGGCCACCGGGCGCCCGCCCAGCTCTCCCAGGACGTAGCTGTCCGACGGCGGCCCGAACGGCGTCTCCAGGACGACCTCCTCCGTGACGTTCAGGCCGTCCATCTGATACAGGCCGCTGCCGCCTATGATGCCCGTCAAGCCCTGCTCCGGCATAGGATCCTCCTTCTTCGCGAGCGCGGCGTCACGCGCCACACCGGAGGCATTGTAACGGCTGACCCTCGACAGTCAAGGCCCTTGCAGCCGGTTAGGGCCGCCCTGGCGCGGACGGCGTTTTTTGGTTGACACGGCCCGCACGGGGCAATACACTCTTGGTTGTGACGGAGAGCCTTTGCGTTCAAAGGGAGAACGATCCGATGACCAGGTGGCGCCCCAGGCTCTTTTTGTGCCTCCTCGCGGTTGTGGCTGTCGCCATGACGGCGGGCTGCGGGATGTTTAGCCCGGAGAGAAATCAACGACGCGCGGACATCATGGGAGCGGACCTCAGACGCATCCCTGACGAGGTGGACTGGATCCTCGGCTTCGACCAGGCGAGCACGCTGAGCGAGAAAAGCTTCCCGCCGTACGCGTACTGAGGCCGGCGGCCGGTTTGTCCCACCGAAGTTGCGCCGGCGACGCGGGCCGCCCGCGCGCCAGGCAAGGCACGGTCCGTGTGTCCTCGGGCCGTCCTTTTTTGTGCACTGCGCAACTCCCTTGACGCGGCGGCGCGACTCAGCAATGATATCGCCCGCCGGCAAGCGGCGCGGCGCACTACACAGCGCACCGTGGAAGAACCCACGCCGAGGAGGCGCAACGCGTCATGAAGGTAGTCGTGTTCGAGCAGGACGGCTTTGAGTCCCTCTATCCCCTGACCTACCTGAAGGCGGCCTTCGAACTGCGGTGCGGCGCACTGACGCTCCTGGAGAAGGTCCGCAGGAAATTCCCCGACACCGGACTGCGCCTGGAAGTGCGCGATGCACTTGCCGGGGTCACCCGGGAGACATACGGCGCGGCGGTCCTGAGCGGCTCCCAGCCGGCCCTGCCCGACGACGACCTGCTTCTCATCAGCGCCGGCGCCATCCTTACGGCGGCCCCGGAGACTTACAGGCAGGCGGAAAGGGCGGCGGCAACGCAGGACGGCGACTTCATCTGGGCCTATCTGAAGGCGGACACGGTGCGCGGACTCGGCGCTGGGTCGGCGCGCGAACTGGCCGCGCTGGCGGCCGACCGCCTGCCCGCCGAGGCCACCGACGACATCCTGATAAAGTACCCGTGGGACCTGGTCGACCGCAATCCGGCGCAGATCACGGCGGACTTCGAGGCGTCCTACGCCGCCGGCGCGGGCGCGGACCCGGGACCGGGCGTGGCCGTCTTCGGCGAGCCGGAGCAACTGTTCGTCGGCCAGGACGTCGAGGTGCAGCCCTGCACCTTCATCGATTGCAGGGAGGGGCCCGTCGTGATAGACGACGGCGCCGTGGTTCACGCGCACTCGAGCATACACGGGCCGGCCTACATCGGTCGCCAGGCGCGCCTCATGGAGGCCCGCGTGCGCGAGGGCACCACCGTCGGCCCGGTCTGCCGCGTCGGCGGGGAGATCGAGGAGAGCATCATCCACGGATATGCCAACAAGTACCACACGGGATTCCTCGGCCACAGCTACGTGGGCGAGTGGGTCAACCTCGGCGCCATGACGACCAACAGCGACCTGAAGAACGATTACAGCAACGTCAGCGTTTACGTGAACGGCCAGCCCCGCGACACGGGGTCAATGAAGGTCGGCTCGTTCATCGGCGACCACACCAAGACCAGCATCGGAACCCTCTTGAACACGGGCTCCTTTGTCGGCATAATGTGCAACCTCGTTGCGGGGTCCAGCGTGCTGCCGAAGTACATCCCGTCCTTCTGCTGGTACCTGAACGACAGGATCGGCAAGGGACTGGGGCTGAGTTACGCGCTGGAGACCGCGCGGGCCGCCATGGCAAGGCGAGGCGTCACGCTGACGGACGCCATGGCGAAGCTCATCGAGTACACCGAGGAGTTGACACGCCCTGAGAAGATGGAAAAAGTCAAGAGAGACAGGCGGAAAGCCTTTCGCTAAACCGCTCGTTGCGGGAGTTCGATCATGGACAAGGATCAAGTCCTGGAGACAGTCTGCGAGGTGGTGAGCGACGTGCTCGGGGTGAGCATTTCGGACATCACGGACGAGTCGCGCTTCGTCGAGGACCTGGGGGCAGAGTCCATCCAGAGTGTTGAACTCGTGGCCGCCTTCGAGGAGGCCTTCGAGATAGAAATGGATGAAGACGCGGCGCTCCAGGTCAAGAACGTCGGCGACGCCGTTGACTTCATCAGCGCCGTCCTCGACCAGCAGGCGGGCCAGTAGCCGCTGCCCACCCTTTACGGGTAGGCCCCGGCGTCCCGCCGGGGGCTCAAGAGTCCAGCGTGCTGTTCTGAAGACGCCTCGAAAAGTCCACAGCCGTCCGCCCATGCGGGCAAAGGAGCAATTATGCAGGTCATCATAGTGACGGACTACGAGGAGATGAGCGACCGCGCCGCCGGTATCGTCACGGAGGCCGTCCGCCGCAAGCCCGACGTCGTGCTCGGCCTGGCCACCGGCAGCACGCCCGAGGGGCTGTATGCGAAGTTGGTCCAGGCGCACAAGGAAGACGGGCTGGACTTCTCCCGCGTCGTCACCTTCAACCTGGACGAGTACGTGGACCTGCCGCCCGACCACCCGCAGGGCTACCGCTACTTTATGAACGAGCACCTCTTCAACCACGTCAACATCGACGTGGCCAACACGCACGTGCCGGACGGGCGGGCAGAGTGCCTGTCGAGCCAGTGCGAGCGGTACGAACAGATGATTCGGGACGCCGGGGGCATCGAGCTTCAGGTGCTGGGCATCGGGCGCGACGGCCACGTCGCCTTCAACGAGCCGGGCACGTCCCTGGGGTCCGGCACGCACATCACGGCCCTGACCCGCGAGACCATCGAGGACAACTCCCGCTTCTTCGACAGCCCGGACGACGTCCCGCGCTTCGCCATCACGATGGGCATCGGCAGCATCCTCCAGGCCCGGCGCTGCATCTTCATGGCCACCGGCGCCAACAAGGCGGACGCCGTCAAGGCCGCCCTCGAAGGCCCGGTCACGGCCACGGTCACGGCCTCCGCGCTCCAGATGCACCCGGACACAGTCGCCATCGTGGACGAGGCGGCCGCCGCCAAGCTCGACCTGCTCGACTTCTACCGCTGGCAGCAGGACAACTGGGACCGCATCGCCGACCGCCTCTGAGAACCGCCGGCAAAACGGCTTAACCGCCGAGAACGCAGAGAGCGCAGAGAGCAGCAGAAGCCGTTGTGCAGCGGGTTCCTGGCTTTCTCCGCGACCTCTGCGGTTGATTCTGTTGGCCATCTCAGGGCGCGCGGAGGTTCAGGCTAGACAGGATATCACTCCTCGCTCCTCATCCAGTTCGAAGCGCGCGGGCAGGAACTGCTCGATGACCCACACGTTGGTGCGGCAGTGCTCGGTAATCGCGTCCACGCGCACCTGCGAGCGGCCGCCGGCGAGCGCCAGGTAGGGCAGGACCTGGTCCGCCATGTGCTCGTCCAGGCAGGCGCCGCGCTCGATTGCCGCCGCCAGCGCGCGGGCCGCCTCGCGCCCGACCTTCTCGGCCGGCTTGCCGCGCTCGCCCAGTGCGGATGACCCCAGGCGGCAGCCGCCGCAGTGCGCCGTCAGGTGAATCGCGCTCCCCGTCGAGGGTGAGCGGACGTACTCCGCCTCGGCGCGTTCGAGCGCCAGAAGGTCGGCGACGGCCTCGATCTGCCGCTCGGCGACGCGCGCCCGGCGCAGGTCCTCCGTGGCGATGCTCCGGGCGGAGACGCCCTCGCACTCGCCGCGCTCGGTCAGCGCAAGAGGCTTGAGGCCCTCGGGGCAGACGGCCACGCGCACCCGCCCGCCGCCCTTCGGATAGAAGCCGAGGCGCGTCTCCAGCAGCTCGACCGCCACGCCCATCTGGCCGAGGAACAGCGCGGTGACCTCCCCGAAGTAGTCCGCCGTCGGCGACCAGTTCACGTGGGTTCCCCCGCTCACGGTCACCTCGACGGCCCGCCCCGCGGCGGCGAGCGGGATCATGAGGGCCTGCAGCACGAGCGTGACCGAGCCGGCCGTCCCCACGGCGGCCGAGACCCGTTCGGGCGGGTCCAGCGGGCCGGGGCGGAACTCCAGCCCGGGCGAGCCGACGTGCGCCCCCTCGACCCGCGCGCCGCAGAGGGACGCGACGGCGCGCACGCCGGTCAGGTGCTGGGCGGCAAGGCCGGGCTTGCGGCGGCCCTTGCGGATGTCGGTGATGCGGCAGGGCTTGCCCGTAGCGGCCGAGAGCCCGATCGCCGTGCGCACGATCTGCCCCCCACCCTCCAGGTAGCCGCCGTCTATCTCGATCGTCTCCACCGCACCCCTCCCCCGCGCCGATCCCGGCGGGTATTATACATAGGGGGGGCGCATCTTGCAGCCCATGCCGCGTGAAGGTAAGATGAGAGCGTGTTTTGCCTCGCCGGCGGGGCCTGCGTTTGGGGCAAAGGAGAGAAGACCCGGTGGCCGAGATCGACATATGCAGGACGGATCCTCTTTTCTCATGGTTCGGCCATTGGCCCTGGCTGATTCGCTACGCCAGCGTGGTTGCGATTGTCTACGTGCCGGCTGCCTTAATCACCATCTTGGCGGGCACGTTCCGCCAGCCCTGCAGAATCCCGTGCCATATCTCGTTTGTTCAGGACTACACGTTTCATATCATATGGGCACTGGCCGTGCCCCTTTCCCTGTCTCTGATCCCGTTCTTCTTCGACGAGACTGAGTCAATGTTCCAGACACTCCAGGCGGCGGGTGCCGGTGCGCAAGTGCGCGAGCGGGCTGTGCGCACTCCTGGAGAGCCCTTGCTTTCTCCGGAAGCGCTGAACCGTGTCGGGCAGTTTAACCACGGCGCGGCAGCCCCTGTTGTTGGCCTGGCCATGGGACTGATAGTTGTGACGGCCGTGGCACTCAGAAACTTGCTGTCGTTGAGCAAGGCAGAGGAGACGATATGGTCTTGGTGGTTTCCCTCGGGCAGATTCTGCGCCGCTACGGTTCTATTCCTCGTGCTGTGGGCTATTGTGTCCTGGGTCTGTTTCACTGTCCTGGTACGGTATTTCTACACTGTCAGTATGATCAGGGCAGCCGTGTCGCACGTACCATCCGGCGGACTTCCCGCGTGGCTGGCGGGGAGCAACGGCGCACTGTGGCCTTTCTTCCGTGCCTTCTCTCTCGCCCTCTTGCCCCTTGCGGTTATTCCCATCTTCGTATGGATGGCAAGGACCTTCAGAGGAGGTATTCCACTCGCGGATCCCGTGACGATGCTTAACGCTCTTGCTTTGCCGGCAGCCATCAGCCTATTGTTGATCGTTCCCGCTTTGGCAACTGGTGTCCCTTCGCGGCTTCGGGAGCAACGAAGGCATTTGCTTTTCCTGAATGCGGTCCAGACGACCAGGGTGCTGGACAGACTTGCTGCAGCCGAGACGACAGCGGATTCTGAGCCGCTGCTCGGCGAGCTTGAGTCTCTCTCGTCGGCCAAGGCGGAGATCGAGGACGCTTACAGTACGTGGCCGCTCCCGGGGAACTCATTCCGTCGGTTTGCCCTGACACTCCTTCCGTTACTTATCTCAGTTGCCCAATCATTGGGCGCGAAGTTTCTTGGCAAGACTGCCTTGGTTATCGGGTGAGCAAACCCGTAGGGACTCTCCAGGGCATCTTCCGACAGCCCGTGGAATCTAGTCGCAGAGACCGTGGCGTGCGCAGAAAGTGAGATGCCCGGCTGCGCGGCCTCCGGCTTAGGGAGGGGCACTGATGGGCAAGGCGCGGGCCGCCTGGATGGCGCTGAAGCTGCTGGCCGTGCTGCTCGTCGTCGGGCTGCTCTGTTACACGCTCGAACGCATCGGCCTGCGCCGCATCGTGGCGGCGGCGCGCCGCACGGACCCGCGCTCGATAGCCCTGGCGGCGGGGCTCTTCCTGGCGGTGTTCTGGCTCTGGGCCTTCCGCTGGCAGCAGGTGATAGGGCGCGCTGACCGCCCCGCCCTGCTCCGCATCTTCCCCATCTTCATGGCGGGCGTGTTCGGCAACACCATAACCCCCGGCGCGCGCATGGGCGGCGAGCCGGTCCGCGCCTACTACATGAGCAAGGCATTCGGCGGGGAGAAGACGCGCCACCTCGGCGTCATGCTCGCGGACAAGCTCGGCTACAGCGCGGTGTTCTTTCTGTTCCTGGCGGCGTCCGTGCTCTACGTCGTCGGGTTCGTGCCGATACCCGCGATCTACAAGGCCGTCCTGGGCGGGCTGGTGCTCCTGATAGCCGCCGCGACGGCGAGCGGGTTCCTTCTGCACAAGCAGGTCGGCGTCAGGTCCCGCGTGCTCGGCTGGCTGCTGCCCTTCCTTTATCACGGGCGGCTGCTGGAGTTCATCCGGCGCCGCTTTCGCACCTATCAGCAGTTCGAGCGCTACGCCATCCGCAAGATGGACAACGTGCTCAGCCCGATCGGCCAGGCCGCCGGCAGCCCGAAGGCCCTGGCCAAGATTCTCACGATATCCGTCGTCTCCTGGGTCGTGTTCTGCTGGGCGCACTACGTGCTGTTCCGCGCGCTCGGCGCCGACCTGGACTTCGCCAGGATCGTGGTCATCGTCACCGTCTCGACTTTCTGCGGCGACGTCTCGGTCTCCCCCGGCGGCGCGGGATTCATGGAGGCCGCCATGCTGGCCCTCTGCGCGGCCTTCGGCGTGGAGCAGGGCGTTGCGGCGGCGGCGATCCTGATGGGACGAGGCATCTACTACGCGTGCAGCCTCGGGCTCGGTGGGCTGTGCTTCGCCGTGCTGGCCGCGCGCTACGGCCGCAGGTGAGGGGCCCATACTGGGGTAGCCCCCGGCGTCTCGCCGGGGGGCGGGCAGCCCGACGGACCATGTGGCTCGGCCGCCCCCGGCTGAGAAAGCCACAAGCGAGGCGCCTGTGCTACAGCGGCGCGTTGCTTTCGAAGGCGGTCCGCGCGGCCTGCGCGACCTCCCTCAGCGAGACCCCGTGGGCTTCGGCGGCGGCGCGGCAGTCCTCGTACTCGGGCTCGCAGCGCACGGCCCGTCCTCCCAGGAAGGCTACCTTCACGCGCACCTCGCCCCAGCGCGTGCGAACCGGGCGCGTCTCGCGCCTGAGCTTCGAGCGCTGCCAGAGGCTGCGCCGCACGCCGAGCGTGGACGTGTGCCGCCAGAGCACCTCTTCCATCGCCCGCAGGCGCTCCGGCTCGCAGAGGACGGTCAGTTGCACGCCCGGGCGGCCCTTCTTCATCTGCACGGGGACGACGAACGCGTCCAGCGCCCCCCCGGCCATCAGCTTGCCGGTGCAGTGCCCCACCTCCTCGCCCGTCATGTCGTCCAGGTTCGTCTGGAGCACCCAGACGCAGTCCGACTCGGTCTCGCCGGCCGGCTCGGACCCCACGGCCAGGCGCAGGACGTTCGGCAGGCCGGACAGGTCCCGCGAGCCGGCCCCGTAACCGACGGCCACGACGGACATCTGCGGCCAGTGCGCCGACGGCTCCCCCAGGGTCTTCAGCAGCGCCGCGCCGGTGGGGGTGGTCAGCTCCACGTCCACGGGGCCGCCGGCGGTCGGCAGGCCCTTCAGCAGTTCGACGGTGGCGGGCGCCGGCACGGGCAGGACGCCGTGGGCGGCCTTCACCGTCCCGCCGCCGAGCATGACGGTCGAGAACTTCAGCGCGTCCAGGCCCAGTTCCTCCAGCCCGACCACCGTCCCCACGATGTCGCAGATGGCGTCCACCGCGCCGACCTCGTGGAAGTGGACGCTCTCCGGGTCGGTCCCGTGGACGGCGGCCTCGGCCTCGGCAAGGTTGCGGAAGACGGCGGCGCTGCGCTCCGCCACGCGACGTTCGAGCGAGCCGCCTTCGATGACGGCCAGCACGTCCCCGAGCCCGCGGTGGGGATGTTCGTGATGGTGGTCGAGCGAGACGACGACCTGCGTGGCGGCGATGCCGGCCCGCGTGACGCGCTCGGCCGAGAGCGACCAGCCTGACAGGGGCAGGCCCTTGAGCGCGGCCTCGATCTTCGCCAGCGGCACGCCGGCATCCACCAGCGCGCCGAGGCACATGTCGCCGCTGACACCGCTGAAGCAGTCCAGGTATCCGCTTCTCATGGGGGCTCCTTCGACAGGACACCACTGATTAAAGCACAGGCGGCGCACACACACAACGGGACGCCGGGCATGCTCGTTGGTGTGGCGCCGGCATCCCCTCGGCTCCGCTCGGGACAGGCTTGCCGGGCTGGGTGTGGGTATCCTGCCCGCACCCTTACCTGAAGCTGCGGGCAGGATGCCCGCAGCTATGCCGCCTGGAAGGCGGCGCTACAAACGACCTGCGCCTCCGGCGACGCAGGCCCCCGCGCGTCGCTTGAAGGCCCGCCGCGATTGCGGCATAATACGGGTTACCCCTTCGAGGCGCTCGCGGCCCTTGCAGGACGGGGCCCGCGGGGCCGTCGGCGGGTTGAAACGTACTCGTCATCACACACCCGAGCATCTCTCCAAGGAGCGACGCCATGGCAAGGATCGATTTCGGCGGGGTTGAGGAAGAGATCGTCACGCGGGAGGAGTTCCCGCTCGAGAAGGCCCGCGAGGTCCTGAAGGACGAAGTGATCGCCATCGTCGGCTACGGCGTGCAGGGGCCCGCGCAGTCGCTCAACATGCGGGACAACGGCTTCAGCGTCATCGTCGGCCAGGCGCCCGAGCACGGCAGCTACTGGCAGAAGGCCATTGACGACGGCTGGGAGCCGGACAAGACGCTGTTCCCCATCGAGGAGGCGGTCGAGCGCGGCACGATCGTGCAGTACCTGGTCAGCGACGCGGCGCAGAAGCTGCTCTGGCCCGTCGTGGAACCGCGCCTGAAGGCGGGCGACGCGCTCTACTTCTCGCACGGGTTCTCGATCGTTTACCGCGACCAGACGGATATCGTTCCCGCGGACGACCTCGACGTCATCCTGGTCGCGCCGAAGGGCTCGGGCAGGTCGGTCCGGGACAACTTCCTGGCCGGCAGCGGCATCAACAGCAGCTACGCCGTCCACCAGGACGCGACGGGCCGCGCCCTGGAGCGCTGCCTGGCCGTCGGGATCGGGATCGGGTCGGGCTTCCTGTTCCCGACCACCTTCGAGCACGAGGTCTGGAGCGACCTGACCGGCGAGCGCGGCGTGCTGATGGGCGCCCTGGCCGGCGTCATGGAGGCGCAGTACAACTGCCTGCGCGAGCACGGCCACAGCCCGAGCGAGGCGTTCAACGAGACCGTCGAAGAGCTGACACAGAGCCTCATCAGGCTGGTCGCGCAGAACGGCATGGACTGGATGTACGCCAACTGCAGCACGACGGCGCAGCGCGGCGCGCTGGACTGGCGGCACCGCTTCCGCGAGGCCGTCGAGCCGGTCTTCGACGAGCTCTACCGCCGCGTCAAGGACGGCACCGAGACGGCGATCGTCATCGAGGCCAACAGCCGGCCGGACTACGCGGAGCGGCTGCGGGCCGAGCTGGACGAGATCAAGAACTCCGAGATGTGGCGCGCCGGCGCGGCCGTGCGCGGCCTGCGGCCCGAGAACTGGGGCAAGACGGAATAGCAGACATGCCTGCTCGCCTTCCGCACGCGGGGGGCAGCACCAGGGATTCCGCGTGCTGCCCCCTTTCTTTCGCGTCCCCCCGCCGCGGCCGGGGCGGCGTCGCGCTGGCCCGCGCCCTGTTCGCGCTGGCCTGCTGCCTCGGGCCGGCGCGGGGCGCCGCCGGCGAGCCGACCCGGCTGACGGTCGTTGACCCCCTCACGGCGGTCGCCGGCCCGGAGGACCTCCAGGGCGTCGAGGGCCTGGAGGCCATCCGGCTGGTGGGGCCGCGCAACGGCGTTTGCTCGGCGCAGGTGGTCGCGCAGGGCTACCCGCCCGCCGCCCTGGCGGCGAGCGTGAGCGCGCTGACATCGGCGGCCGGCGCCATCCCTCAGGACGCCGTCCGGATTCGCTACGCCCTCAAAAGAACTCCTGAGAAGGAGTACGTCTACCCGGGGGCAGCGCACCCGACGGCCGCGTTCACGACGCGCTTCGTCAGTGGCGTTTACTACGACGTCCTGGCGGGCGAGCCGCCGCCGGGCGAGGACCTGGTGCCGATCTGGGTTACGGTCTCGATACCGGCGGACGCACGGCCGGGGCGCTACTCGGGCACGCTGCGCGCGTGCGGGCGGGAAGTGCCGGTCGAGCTGACCGTCTGCCCGTGGCGCTGTCCGGACCCGCGGGACTGGGTCACGCACGTCGGGCTGATGCACTCGCCGGAGACGCTGGCGGACTACTACAACGTGGCCATGTGGTCCGAGGAACACTTCGCGCTGCTGGCCCGGACCTTCGACTTCATGGGCGCCCTGGGCAACAAGGACGTGGTCATCCCCGTCCTGCACAGCACCTACATGGGCAACCGGGAGGGCATGGTCCGCTTTCGGGTCACGCCGGAGGGCGGCCACGAGCCGGACTTCACGATCCTCGACCGCTACCTGGACCTGTACAAGGAGCACGTCGGCCCGCCGACCGCCCTGATCGTGTACCTTTTCGATCCGGGGAGGATTGACCGGCGCAGCGGCCGCAACAGCATGACGGTGACCCGGGTGGACGCCGAGGGGAAGGCGACGCCCTTTGACGCGCCGGAGTTCGGCGAGCCGGGCAGCGCGCAGTTCTGGAAGCCGCTGCTGGACGGCGTCCGGGAGCGGGTGCAGCGGCTCGGCTGGCCGGAAGAGGTGATCCTGCTCGGGTGGGCCTTCGACGCGATGCCGTCGCAGGCCACGGTCAAGTTCCTCCGAGAGATCGCGCCGTACGCCCGCTGGGCGGTCTGGACGCACGGCCAGGGCCACCCGGTGACCATAGAGGGAGACGTGCGGCTCATCGACGGCATGAGGGTCGCCCGCTACGACATGCCCTGGCTGCCGCGCGTGCGCCCCGAGGACGTCCTCGAGGGGGACGGCATACTGGGCGGCTGGGACCTGCCGGTCATGCAGGCCAGCTCCGCCCGCGACACCATGCTGGAGTACGTCCCTCCCTCGCAGTGGCGCTGCCTGCCGGAGGGGACGGTCGGCACCTCGAACACGGGCCAGCGCAACGACCAGTACGCCGTCCTGCATTCGTTCAGCTTCGGCGGCTTCGCGCATCTCTGTCTGGACTACTCGTTGGTGGGCGACAGGGATCTGCTGTTCGCCACGCACGCCCGTGCCAACAGAGTCGAAGTCCTCTACAGGCGGCACACGTCCCGGACCATACTCGCCCCCGGGCCGGACGGCGCCGTCGCGACCGTCCGCTACGAGATGCTCCGGGAGGGCCTCCAGGAGTGCGAGGCGCGCATCGCCATCGAGAAGGCCCTGGTCGCCGGGGACCTCGGCGATGACCTGGCGCGGCGCTGCACCGACCTCCTGAAAGAGCGGGTGCGCATCCGGACCAAGGACGGGGCGTTCGCGCAGTACGGCTACAGGGAAGACCACAGCGACTACATGCACCGCATCTGGGGCGTTGCGCCGGACTGGCAGGACCTGGCCGAGCGGCTCTTCAACCTGGCCGGCGAGGCAACGGCCGCCGTCACGGGCGGCTGAGCGCAGCCGACGCCTCCAGGAGCGGCCCGGCCAGGCGCGGATGGTCCCGCGAGAGCGCGTCCAGCGCCTCGCCGCCCGCCGGGCCCGCGCCCAGCAACATGAGCGCGGCCCGCATGGCAAGGACCGCCTCCGCCTGAACCGGCGCCAGGCCGGCGTGCATGGCCAGGGCGTCCGCCGCCTGCTCCGCACCCCGCGCGGAGTCGAACGCCAAGGCCAGCGCCCGGCGGAGGGTCTCGCACCGGACGGCGCCGCCGTCCTCTCCCGAGTCCTCTCCGGTCAACCCGAGCCCGCACAGGACGATGCGGGACGGCGTCCTGCCGACCTTCAGGTACGACGCGAGCCGCGCGCCCGCCGCGTCGGCCTGGCCGCCTGAGAGCGGGCGGAGACCCGCAAGCCCGACGGCGAACCGGATCGCTTCCTCGCGGCTAAAGTGGGGATCGAGGGGCAGGCCGACGGCGCCTGCCCGCGCCCGCATCCGCTGCCGGGCTCCCTCGCGAACGAGCGCGTGCGCGGCCCGGTTCAGGCGAGGGTCGGACGAGTAGCGCTTGCCGGTGTTCAGCCAGTCGAAGCCGAGCGCCAGGCCGACAGCACAAAGGGCGCCGCACAGCCACGCCGCCCACGCCCCTTTCCGCTCTGCGGGGGGATCGCCCATCATCGGCTCCGAACAGGGGAAACGGGCATGGATTATAGTCCGGCCCCCGGCCGCTCACAAGCCGGGTTACCTTGCCCGGGCCGGCCGCGCGCGTATAATACCTGGTGTCAACCATTCCCAACGCCTGAGTGTACCATGACGTCGGAAACCGCCATAGACCCCCGCCACCCGGTGACGCGGAAGCGGAAGCCCCCGCCCGTCCCCGCCTGAGCCACCGTTGACCCTCCAACTCGTATCACGTTACAGGAAGGCGCTCAAATGTCCGGACACTCACACTGGGCGGGAATCAAGCACAAGAAGGCGAAGGAAGACGCGAAGAAGGGCAAGGTCTTCAGCCGCATCGCCAAGCAAATCATGACGGCTGTCCGACTGGGCGGCAAGGATCCCAACATGAACCTCGAGCTGGCCTACGCCGTCGAGGCCGCCAAGGCCGTCAACATGCCCAAGGAGAACATCGAGAGGGCCATCCTGAAGGCGGCGGGCGAGCTGGAGGGCCAGCACGTCGAGCCGGTCCGCTACGAGGGATACGGCCCGGGCGGCACGGCAGTCATGGTGGAGGCGCTGACGGACAACCGCAATCGCACCACCTCGCACGTGCGCAAGATATTCGAGAGCCGCGGCGGCGAACTCGGCACAAGCGGGTGCGTCGCCTGGGTCTTCGAGACGAAGGGCCTGGTGATGCTCGCGCTGAACGATCGGACCGAGGAGGAGGTCTTCGACGTGGCCGTCGAGGCCGGCGCGGAGGACTTCCAGCCCGCCGGGGACGTTTACGAGCTGACCTGCGACCCGAAGGACCTCGAGAACGTCAAGGCGGCGCTCGAAGGGAGCGGCATCGCGCGAGAGTCCGCCGAGATAACCCAGGTCCCCAAGACCTATGTCGACCTGGACGCGCACGACGGGCGCAAGATGCTGGCCCTGATGGACGAGATGGAGGACGACGAGGACGTCACGAACGTTTACGCCAACTTCAACCTGCCGCCCCAACTCGTGGACGAACTCGAGGCGGAGTAATGAGGTGCAAGGACCGACGCCGCCGGCCGGCGCGCCTCAGCGCTTGCTGAACTGCGGGCTGCGACGGGCGCCGCGCTTGCCGTACTTCTTGCGCTCAACCTTGCG
>CAZQEQ010000032.1:0-33316 GCA_964592385.1 uncultured candidatus Brocadiaceae bacterium
AGAGCCTGAGGCGGTGGACCATGCCGTCTGGGAGTTGTACTTCGACTTCCGACCGCACGAAAGACGCGTCAACCTGTACGGGTCTGGCGTCTTCGGTCTGACGCTCGACGCCAGGTCCGGCGTCTGCCAGCCTGCAGCCGGCCCCAGGCACCCCGAGGTGAAGGTGACCAGAACCGGTGCCGACAACGGCAGCACGTTGGCCCTGCGTCTGCCGCGCGCCGCCATCGCGGATGTAGCGGGATACCGGCCGGAGGACTTCGGCTTCGAAGCCGTACTCAGTTACTATGCGCCCAGAGGCGGAGGCGAGGAACTGCGATTCAGGAAACAGGCGTTCGCTGAGACCGTTGCCTGCAATAACGGTTGGGCCGTGTTCCGTATCGGTTCAGCCGCTTCGGCCAAAGCGGGAAAGGTCGCCTCGGTCGAACCCATGGAAGACCTTCCCTCGTGGGTCCGTTCCTGGGGGCGCAGGCCCCATCGAGAGAGAAGCGCCGACGACGTCGTCATCGACCGGGCAACGGGACCCTACCGCTACCCGACCAATCCCCTCACCGACCAGGCGAGATTGATCCCTTACCATCGCGCCCACGGCTGTGGCGGCAATCCGATCCCGTCGCTGACGCTGGACTTCTATCGCTCCAGCACCCTTGGCATCTACGACTACACCGACGACGCCGGCATCCGCAACTTCGACGGAATACGGCCGGGCTGTGGCAGCAGCGGACTTGTTCCCGCTTTCGGATTGCTCGTTTCGAGCGCTGCGGACAGCGGGTGCGTGTGCCACTATAACTACCAGACTTCGCTGGCCCTCGCGCCGGCGTCGAAACGTAGCAACGAGGACTGGGCGGCGTTCTATGACACAGACGCCGGCGGCTGCCTGGAATGCGTGTCTCTGAACCTCAATGCCCCGGGCGACCGCCGCGATGCCGACGGCGCACTGTGGCTGGGGTTTCCGCGGCCTCTTCCCGGCTATGCCCTGCACGTGCCCCTGTCGTTGGACGTTCTGAGCAAATGTGGCAACTATCGATACAATGCTGACCGCGTCGCGATCGGCAACACGACGCGGCCCTGGATATACGCGTCCGGCATTCGAGGCATACGGAAAGCCGTTCTTGCACTGGACTTGCTGGAGCACCCCGCCGTGTCCGTGCAGTGCTCGCGCCCGCCGGAAGTCGATGGCGTGCTGGCCGATTCATGCTGGGGCGACCTCCAGCCATTGGCGATAGCCGCGAAGGGAGAGGACCTGTTTTTCTGCCACGACGACGTCAATCTCTACGTTGCCTTCAAGCGACCAGCAGCTTTTGGTTTTCGCGGCCTGATGCCGTGGGAAACGGGCGCCGAAGGCGACGATGCCCCCGTCTGGCTTGACGGCGCCTACAGTTCCTTTGAGATGTACCTAACTGACAATGAAGAACACATGGCGGGCATTCATCTGGGGCTTTCTGCGTCCGGGGCCTCCTACGAGGGGCTGTGGAAATGGGACGAAGGATGGGAAAGTGATGTCAGAGCTGTGGAGGACACGTCCTGGCAAGGCCAGTGGACAAGGGCCGTGAAGGCCGACGAGAATGCCTTCATCATCGAGATGGCGATCCCGTGGAGCACGCTGGCTGAGGCGGGCCTGAGCAGATCCGAGCTTCTGATCGAAGCCAACAACCAGAGGCAGACGGGACCGATACGGCATCCTGCGTCCAAGTGCCGGATGGCTTACACGTGGCGGCATTTCCGGCCGCTGGCGTTGGTCGCCGCGGCGAGAGATCGGAAGTCCAGGCCACACACAGTCCGGCTTCATTTTATGGAGCCGGATGACGTGCAGCCCGGCCGCCGCGTCTTTGATGTGAAGCTGCAAGGACAGACGGTTCTAAAGGGGCTCGACATCTGTCAGGAGGCGGGAGCCCGGAATACGGCGCTTGTCAGGGAGTTCCGAGGGATTGAGGCCGAAAGGACAATTGCCCTGGAACTCGTCCCCGGAGCGCAAGAGATAACCGCATTGACTGCGCCGGTTCTAAGCGGCATCGAGTTCGAAGCCGAGGCACCGTGGTAATAGCCTGGTTCGCCGCGCTGCTGGCGGGCTATGACTTCAGCCCCGACCCGGGCGTCAGGCGGGAACTGGAGCGCATCTACGACGCCGCCGTGCGCGAACTCACGTAGCGCGGCAGAACACGACACAGGAGCAACCGCCATGACCGTGCAGGACGTGATTGACGCGATGCTGTCCGCCGTCCACTGTGAGCCGCTGGAGAAGACCGTTGACACGCTGAAGACCGGCGACCCCGGCGCGGAGGTGACGGGGATCGCGACGACGTTCCTCGCCACGCTCGACGTGCTGCGCCGGGCGGCCGGGCTCGGCGCGAACATGGTGATAACGCACGAGCCGACCTTCTACACCTCGCAGGACGAGGTCGGCGCGCTGCCGGGGGACGGCCTCGTCGCGCTCAAGCAGCGGTTCATCGAGGAGAACGGGATCGCGATATGGCGGTTCCACGACCACTGGCACCGGCACGCGCCGGACGGGATCGTGGAGGGCGTCGTGAGGCAACTGGGCTGGGAGGGGCACCAGAGCGAGGACGACCCGTGCGTCTTCGTCATGCCCCGGACGACCGTCGGGGCGCTCGCGGCGGAGGTGAAGAGGCGGCTCGGCACGTCGTCGGTGCGCGTGGTCGGGGACCCGGAGATGGCGTGCAGCGTCGTCGCGCTGCGGGTCGGCGCGCACGCATCGTCTTCGCAGATCGAGATACTACGGCGCGACGGGGTGGATGTGCTGCTGGCCGGGGAGACGCGCGAGTGGGAGACGGTGGAATACGCGCGGGACGCCGCCGCGGCGGGGCAGCGCAAGGCCCTGATCCTGGCCGGGCACTGCATGAGCGAAGAGCCGGGGATGGAGTACCTGGTCGAGTGGCTCCGGCCGCTCGTGCCGGGGGTGAGCGTCACCTTCGTGCCGGCGGGCGACCCGTTCTGGTGCGTATAGGAGTGGAGAATGTTCGACGTTGAGGAACTCATCCGCCTGGCGCGCGCGACCGCCAACAGGGGCCGCGTCCACCTCTTCCTGGGCGACCCGCGCTCCGACGGCTGCGATAAGACGACGGTCGAGCCGGGCAACGCGTATTCGCCGGGCGTCTGGACCTGCGGCGTCTCGGTCTGGCTCGATCACGGCGCCGAATGGGTCACTGCGGACGACCTCGCGGACGATGAGGTCGAATGGTCCTTCATCGCGGAGCCGGGCGGCGCGCCCGTCGTCGAGTCGCGCTGCGCATTCGGCCCCTTGCGGCTGCACTGCCGCCTTTGCCACCTCGGGGAAGAGGGCGCGCGCGGCGTGGACTACAACCTCGTGGAGGTCGCAGCCGCGCAGCCCTGCAAGGCCGCGCTCGCCGTCGTCGTCAGGGACGTCGGCCCGGCCGGCGGGCGGATCGAGTCCCTCGACTGGGACGCGGGCGGCCGGACGCTGACGGTCAACGGGGCGATGCGGCTGGTCTTCGAGGACGCCGTCGAGCGCTGCGTCATCGCGCCGGCCGGCGGGGAATGGGACTCGCCCGCCGCCGCGGCTGTCGTGCCGATGGCGCTCGACGGGGGACAGGTCCGCTCCGTGCGGTTCAAGACGGTCCACGGCTTCGCCGACCCGCCGTTCTCGGCGGAGCTGGCCGCGTGCGAGCCGCCGGCCGTGCGGACGGTGGATGCGGCGTTCGAGGAGGCGGCGGAACGCTGGCGGGAGGCCCTGCCCGCGCGGGTGTTCGGGCCGGACCCGCGAGTCGCGCTGGCCTGGGAGCGGTGCGCCTACCACGTCCAGGCCGCCATGGAGTGCCGCCTGCCCCGCATCGGCGCCGTCAACTATCCGATCTTCTGGATGCGCGACTGCGTGATCGTGCTCAGGTCGCTGGACCTGACGGGCCGGCACGACCTGGCGCGGGTCGGGAACGACTACCTGGCGCCGCTCTGCTTCGCCGGCGGGTTCGGCGCGGAGTCGGATGCGCCGGGCGAGGGCATCTGGTCGCTGGTGCGCCACGCCGCGATGACCCGCGACGACGGATGGCTTGAACGCCGTTTCGAGCAGGTGCGCGAGCGCGCCGGCTGGATCGAGCGGATGCTCGCCGCCGACGCGCCGCTCCGCGCCGTGACGGAGAACCGCGACCCGCGCGGCGTCAACAGGCCGAGCGCGAACCTGCTCTGCCTGCCCGCGCGGGACGGGCTGATACACGGGCGCATGGACGGGCATTCGCCGGACTTCTACGTCAACTGCTGGGCCGAGTGCGGCCTGCGGCTCGCCTCCGAGGCCGCCCGGCGCCTGGGGCAGGACGATCTGGCGGAGCGCTGGACGGAGCAGGCCGCGGCCCTCGGCGAACGCGTTGGCCTGCGCCTCCTGCCCGGCTATGGGAATAACCCCAGGGACGCCATCGCCGTGCCCTACCCCACGGGCGCGCTGGCGGGCCGCCGCGACGAACTGCGGGAGGCGTTCGCGCGCTGGTACCGGGGCAACCGACTCCGCCCCGACGGCGGCCGCAACCCGGAGGAGCTCTGGACCTACTTCGAGGCGGCCCAGATCCACAACGCGATTCTGCTCGGCCTGCGCGACGAGGCATGGGTCAACCTGGACGGCATGTTGGCGCCGGTCGGCACGTGGGACGTATCGGCCTACACCGAGGGTGGGGCGGGGGAGGGCGAGATGCTGCCCTTCCGCAACGACCTGGGGCGGCGCGGGTGGCTCCGTCCGGAGGGCGCCCTCGGCGCCAACATGCCGCACAACTGGACGGGGGCCGAGATGCTCAACCTGATCCGGGACATCTTCGTCGCCGAGCGGGACGGCCGCCTCGTGCTCGGGCTCGGAATCCCCCGCGCGTGGCTAACGCCGGGCGCAAGGTTCGGGGTCCGGGACATGCCGACCGACCTCGGCACCGTCAGCTACGACGCCACCGTTGCAGCCGACGGAACCGTCCGACTTGATTACCGCGGGCCTGAGCCCTACGATGCTGTGTTCCCCGTGCCGGCGGCGTGAGGAAGCGCCGGCGCGGTCATGGACAGAGCATGAAAGACGAGGGAGAGCAGATGAGAGCGGCAACGATCGTGATCGTGGCGGCTGTCGGAATGTTGGCTTGCGGCACGGCTGCCCGTGCGGCCGAGCAAGCGGGAATCGAGATTGGTCCCCTGCCTGGGCCGGCCCGATTGGCCGGGATGCCGGCCGTGCCGTGGGTCACGCGCGAAGATACCGCGTGGCTCCAGGGCGAGCCACTGGTCAGCATGCGGGACGAGGCGCGCGACGCGGCCGCCAGGGCGTGGGCGGCCGTTAGCGACGAGGCAATCCTGATCCACGTCATTGTCGCTGACGACGTGCACCGCGGCGGCAACAGCGGCGGCAGCATCTGGCAGAACGACTGCGTCCGCCTGGGCGTGGACGCGTGGGGCGACGACTCCCACGGCCGGCCCGCCGACGCGGAGGTGGTCGGCATTGGGGACGCTTCCTATACGTTCTCCCTGACGGACAACGGGCCGGTCACCTGGGTCGAGGTCAGCGGTGCCGTGGACGGGTCCGGCGTCCGTCCCAATCTTTCGCCACGCATCAAGAGGGACGACGCGGCAAAGACCACGACCTACGACGTCGAGCTGCCGTGGCGGGAGTTCGCTCTTCCGGGATGCTGCCTGCCGACTTTCGGGCTGGCGCTCTACGTGTGCGACGCGGACGAGCGGCCGGAGATGAGCAAGCTCCGGTGGGACGCCGCACCCCAGGCGAGTTGGGACGACCGCGTCATCTGCGGCCAGTTCAAGCCCGGCCTGTTCAGGCAACTGAGGATCGCCGAGCCCAAACACACCGTGGCGTGTGTTGCGATCACGAACCGGATGTTGAGCGAAGC
The DNA here is from genome assembly GCA_964592385.1 of uncultured candidatus Brocadiaceae bacterium. Classification (GTDB taxonomy): domain Bacteria; phylum Planctomycetota; class Brocadiia; order SM23-32; family SM23-32; genus CAZQEQ01. The sequence continues at coordinate 5,835 of CAZQEQ010000032.1, forward strand.
GCGGCACGCCGCCGAGGCCGTCGTGACCTGCACGCCGGGCGCCGCGGACGAGGTCGCCGTGTACCTGGGCGAAATGAGCGTCTGGCTTGACCTGCCGGACGGCGGGGGAGTGCAGCGGCTCAGGGTTGCGGCCCGGCCGGAGGAGCGCCTGGCCGGCTCAACGGACTTCGAAGTCGCCTTGGCGAAGGGCGGCAGTGACGTCGCCAGCGCGTCCGGCGTTGTCCGCAGCGACTACGAGGCCGATTGGTACGCCTTCAAGCCGGAGAACGACACGGGGGCCAGCGCCATCGGGATGGAGGACTGGGTCGAGGCGCCCGCCGGCGAGCACGGCGGCGTGCGCATGGTCGCCGACCGCTTCGAGTTCGAGGACGGCACGCCCGTCAAGTTCTGGGGGACGAACATCGGCTCCGGCACCTTCCTGTCCGGCTGGCAACGGGAGCGCAGCAGGGAGATGCTCTCCGAGTATGCCAGGCACTGGCGTAAGTACGGCGTCAACTGCATCCGCGTTCACAAGCACATGGAGAACACGGGCGGCATCCTGAGTAACGAGTCGGTGCTGGAGTTCGACCCCGAGAAACTGGACCAGTATGACTACTTCACCGCCGAACTGAAGAAGAACGGCATCTACCACGCCCACTCGCCCGTGTTCCACCTGCGGCTCGGCCCGGCGGACGCGGACAAGGTCGTCGCCTACGACGAGATCATGAAGCCGCAGCGCGACAAGGACGGCAACGTGCCGAAGGACGCTCAGGGCAACATTCGCAGGCGCGGCGACACGTACTGCTTCAGCAGCTTCGCGCCGGACGTTCAGGACGTCCACATCCAGCAGACCGTCAACATCCTGAACCACCGAAATCCCCACACGGGCCTGCGCTACGCGGAGGACCCGGCCCTGGCATACGTCGAGCTGCGCAATGAGGACAGCATCTTCTTCTACTCCACCCAGAGCATCCTGCTGGAGGCGCCGACGTACAAGAAGCTCTTCTGCGAGAGGTTCTCGGACTGGCTCAAGGCGAGGTACGACACGCAGGGAGCGCTGGAGAATGCCTGGGGCAGCAGGGCGTTCAACTGCTGGGGCTTCTGTTACCCGGACGAGTGCCTGGAGAAGCGGAACATATTCCCCATCTGCAACGCGTGGTGGTTCAGCCCGGAGGGCCTGGCCGACCAGGAGGAGAGCTTTGGCGCCAGGCGGCGGCTGCTGGACACGGCGCGGTTCCTCTACGAGGAGCAGTCGCGCTTCTACCACCGCTTCGTCGAGGCCATCCGCGGGACCGGGTTCGAGGGGCCGATAGTCGGCTCCTGCTGGTGGGCGGGCTCGGGCGTGCCGCATTACCTGAACCTCTACACGGATTACGAGGTGGGCTACATCGACCGGCACGAGTACTATGGCGGCGGCGGTTGGGGCGGGCATAGCTCTCTGAGCGGCGCCAGCCCGCTTGCCAGGCCGGGCTCGGGCAGCTTGATAGAGGGCTTCTCTCAGGTGGTGGACCGGCCGTTCGGACTGTCCGAATGGATCGGCGTGCATCCCTACCCCTGGACGGCGGACGGCCCTCCGATGATCGCCGCATACGGACTGGGCCTCCAGGGCTGGGACGCCTCCTACGAGTTCGCCTCCGGTCACGGCGGGTTCGGCGATGACCAGGGAGGGCGCTGGAATGTCCAGCGGCCCACACAGCTCGGTCAGTACCCGACGATAGCCCGCATGGTCTACCGCAAAGATGTGAAAGAGGGGCCCGTCATCTCGACGCGCAACATACACGTCCCGTCGGTGCTCGAGGGAAGGCTGGGGTTCGTCGAGGAATACGGGATGGGCCAGACGGCGGACTTCAACGCCATCAGCGGCGACATCCCGGAGGCAGCCCTCGCCGCCGGGCGGGTCGTCGTGGCCTTCACGGAGGAGTTCCGGGACACGGACGAGTTCGACGTCTCCGCCTACGTGAAGGACGGCGCGGTCCGCTCGGTCACCGGCCAGCTTGCCTGGACCGGCGTGGATGCCCTGCACGATGCGCCGGCCCGCAGGACCTGGGAGGATCAGCAGGGCTATCTCACGATAGACACCCCGGGCACGAAGGCGCTGGTCGGGTTCGCCCCGAAGCGGCCCTTCAAGCTGGGCGAGGTGACCATCGAGCCGGACAACCTCTTTGCCGTAGTCTTTGTCACTGCCGCCGACAAGGACGCCACGATTGCCAATGCCGACCGCCTGATCGTCTCGGCCGTGGCACGGGCGAAGAACACCGGCATGATCTACCAGCCGGCCATGACGATGTCCATCGCGGAAAGGGGCCAGGGCCCGGTGCTCATGGAGCCTGTGCGGGCCACGGTCAGTATCTCGCGGCCGGGTGAGGCGACCGTGAACGTCCTCGACCACGACGGGCGCCGCACGGGGCGGACGTTGCCCGTCACTGACGGCGCGTTCGTCATCGACGGCAGCCGTGACAGGACGCTTTACTACGAGGTGGTCTACCGGTGAAGCGCCAGGCCGGGCGCGGAACGGGAAGAAAGCGGAGAATCATGAGAAGAGACGGACGGACTACGGTGGCGGCGCGATCCATTGTCATCGCGCTGGCGCTGCTGTCGCTGGGGGCGCACGGCCCCGTGGGCGCCGAGGCCCTGTGGGACGCGGACGGGGCCGACGCCCTGGCCAAACGAATCCTCCAGCGAGGGGGAGTGAACAGGGGGATCTGTTGTCTGCCTCGAAGCAGCGACGGCAAGCTCGCCGTGGCGATCGCAAATGCCAGCGAGTTGCTGGTCCACGCGCAGGTCGCCTCCGACGAGGCCGTGGCCGCCGCGCGGAAGCTGGCGGACGGCGAGGGCTTCTTGGGCGGGCGGGTCTATGTTGACAAGGCCGCAGGAGCGCAGATCGTCCTGGCGGACAACTACGCGGACCTGGTCGTGATCCCGGAACTGGACGAGAAGGCGAGAAAGGCGCTGCCTGCGGCGGAGGTCTTTCGCGTCCTGTGCCCCAACGGCAAGGTCATGGCTCGCATTCCCTCCAACGCATTTCCGGTCGAGAGGACCTCTGTGGAAGGATGGCTCAGCGAAGGGGGTTTCCAGGCGCCTGTCTTCACGGAGGGGGCCGGGGAATCCTGGGTTGAATCCGCCAAGCCATTCCCGAAAGGCATTGACGATTGGTCTCATTGGTTCCACGGGCCGGACAACAACATGGTATCGACGGACACGGTGGCGAAATGGCCCTTCATCATCCAATGGATGGGCCTACCGATGTTCAGCCCTACTATCAGAATTGTCGTTGCCGCTGGCGGCAGGATATTCAACGCAACAGGATCAACCGGCAACCTCTCCTCAGAGGATGCAAACCGGATACGGGCATATAACGCGTTCAATGGTCAACTCCTTTGGGAGCGGCTTCTTTCCGATGAGTACCATGACACCGTGAATCGCTCGGCTTTCGTTGCCACGGATAAGGCCTATTACCTGGTGGATGGCAACACGGTTCTCAGTCTCGATCCGCAGACCGGCCGCGAGCAGCGGCGGATCGAGTTTGATGGGATCAAGGGAACCATCAATTGGCTGGCCATGGATAGAGGAATCCTCTATGTAATGGCCGGGGATAAGAAGTATCCGATTGCTAACGCCGGGGATGATGAATGGTATCCGATTGGGCCCAGGGGCAGAATGGTTGTAACGGGGAAAGGGGAAGACGAACTCCTATGGGGCTTTGGGAAACGCATCGCGGCGTATGACCTGGTCTCGAACAAGACTCTGTGGACGCACGAGGAGTCCGCGCTCCTGGACTATCTTCTGATCGGGCTTTCCGACGGCAAACTGTTCTTCCATGCGCTCAAGTCGCGTGTTGCATGCCTCGACGCCCAGACGGGAGAACTCCTGTGGGAGAATGCCAGCCCGGAGATAATCAAGGCCATCGATGGGAACCCCTTCGCCTGTAATATCAAGGGCGAAAAGGGAATGTTGTGCACGCCGAAAGAGATCCTCGTGATGACCCTGGACAGAAAGTTCACGGTGGCTGTTTCCGCCGCCGACGGGACAATGTTATGGAAGAAGCCCATTAACCTGGGAATTGTTGATACGTTGTGGCTCGACGATAAGTTGTACCTCAAGGGATATGGCGATAACAGGCTACTGGACCCCATGACAGGAGAGAGTATCGGGAGGTATCAAGGCCCAACGAGTCCGGGTTGTGGTCCCATCACGGCTTCACCCACGGGATTCTTCGCCCGGCATGGCATGGGGTGGGATCGCCTCCGCAACGCCCCTGTTTTTGACAAGTCATGGCGCACCGGCTGTGTGCAAAATGCCATCGTGGCAAACGGGCTGGTGATTGGAACGCCTTTCCGCTGCACGTGCAGCTATTCCATCCGTGGGTTCAACGTGCTGGCGCCGGCGGGTGATTTCAAGTTCAACCAGCTTGCAAAGGAGTCGGAAAGACTGGAGTCTTTCCCCGGAGCCGACACCGTGGCCGGGATCAAGATCGGTCCGCTGGATTGGCCGACCTACCGGGGGAACAACCGCCGCAACGGTTCCTCGGATGCATCCGTGCCGGCGAGTGGCGAACTCCTCTGGGAGTTCCGGCCCAAGAGGGCATGCGAGACAACTCCCCCGATCGCAGCAGGGGGCTTCGTGTTTCTGGGCGCTGATGACGGACGACTGGTCTGTGTGGATGGCGTCTCGGGCAACGTGCGTTGGGAATTCTTGACCGGCGGCAGAATCCTCTCTTCGCCCACGGTCTGGGAAGACCGTGTTTACATTGGGTCTTCTGACGGTTACGCGTATGCGCTGGAGGCAGCGACGGGACGCGAATTGTGGCGTTTTCGAGCGGCGCCCGTATCTCGGCGGATCATGGTCTACGGCTACCTCTCGTCCACCTGGCCCGTCAACACGGGGATCCTGCTCGAAAACGGGGTAGCGTACCTGGCGGCCGGGATCGTGGACCGTGAGGGCACGCACGTGTTCGCGCTGGATGGAAGGACCGGGCGGATCAAGTGGCAGAACAACGAGTCGGGACGCGTGCAGATGGACACAGGTGTATCCGCATTGGGACACTTGATGGTGTTCCGGAATCACCTCTGGATGGCCCCAGGCTCCCTCCTTACGCCCGCGGCATACTCACTCGCAACCGGCAGATACTCCGTTCCTTCCAATTTGGGCGCCATCTGGAAGACAAGCATGATGGGAGTCCAGGCCAACCTCTTGCCGCGAGGCAGTGAACTCGGCGTTTTCCGCGACCGTTTTCTCCTGCACGGCGGCCTTCCGCTCTATTCGGAACCAAAGGATCGGTTGAAGGCCAATACACATGTGAAATTCATGCCCGAATGTGGTTTCGTTTTTGCGGAGTGCGACGATGCAGGCGCGGCAGGCACGGTGAAAATGCCGGAGATTGCGCCCACTTTCGGTGGTTTGCCTTGTGCCTGGGATGACTCCATTCTCTTGACGGCGTTGTCTGGTTTCAGGCAATTGGAATGCTGGGATGGAGAGAAAACCGCCGCCTTTCTTACGGAAGAATACGCCAGGAACAAGAAGAGAATTGATACGGCTCCCATCCCCGATTATCAGCGAGCGATAGAGAAAGTTGCCGTGGTGAGGCCGGACGCCTATAAATGGAAGCCAGAAAAATCGGTGCGGCCGATGTGCCTCTGGGGCCCGGTTGACTATGACATGTATGGGCTTGCCTTGGCGAAGAACGCGGTTCTGGTTGCGCACGTGAAGATGCAAGAGGGACGTCCCCCGGAATACTCCCTTGCGGCGCTGGACCGAAGGAAAGGGGAACTGCTGTGGGAATGCCTGCTTCCCGGTGAACCCATGCTGAACGGCCTCTGCGTGGACCGGCGGGGCCGCGTCATCGCCGCCCTCACCGACGGCGTCGTCGTTGCCTGCGGCGGCCCGGAGCCCTGAACGCCCCGCCCGGACACCCTCGCCGCGCGGCGTACTGTGTCCGGCACCTCGTACACGCAGCCGCTCGGGTACGGGTCTTTATAGACGGAAGCCCCTGGCGACGGGAACGCGACCATGGAAGACTTGACGCCACTGATCACGCAGGCCCGCGCCGGCGACCGCGAGGCCTTCGGCCGGGTTGTGCGGCTGTTCCAGGACATGGCGTACGGGTACGCATACTCGATCCTCGGGGACTTCCACCGCGCGCAGGACGCCGCGCAAGAGGCGTTCATCGAGTAGGGTGGTTTCTGACTACTTGACGTGTGTGTCGAAGCATACCTCAGGTTCGAATGGGAACTTCTGGCTTACGAAGGCAACGAAGACGTTGCCGAACGGTTTGCCAAGGTCGGCGAGTGACTGCACCATCGAGAGGAAGTTGTCGTCGAGAAGCTGCCATTTCCGGCCCCATGCGGCGTCGAAGCGGCGCGTGCTCAACTGGAGGATAGGCAACGTGCGGTGAAGCATCCACGCCACTTCGGAGAAGCGGTTCATGAACATCGCACACGAGGCTTGTCGGCGCTTCGGGGCGAGCGAGAGCGTGTCTTCACCCCGCAATGCAGGGCCATGCTCGAGGGCCTGGGTCAGTCGCGCGCCGTGCACTTCTAGATTAAAGAATGTTTCCCATCTATGAAGCTGCATAAGCTGTTCAGGAGCAAGGCCGGACTTCTCTCTGATCATGAGGCACAGAACGCGTTTCTCCTCCTTCTTTCGGTTTCTGCTGACCTGATCCATTTCTTCGGGCGTCGGCACCTTGCCTGGTTTGACAACACCGTCCCATCCTTTGATCTTCGAGTACGAAGTCAGGCCCGATAGCAGTGCCCCAAGATACAGGGCCTCCTCCTTCAGGTAGCGGAGTCGGGCAAATCCATCCATGGGGTAGCGGCTGTGAAATAGTATGTCCACGGGCCGGATGCTTCGGAAGTTGGCCAGGTGCCAGGGGAAGACCCCCGAGTAAGAGGGTGGAGTGGAAGTGGGCTCTTTCGCTTTCCACACAGATGCGGCAGCTCCAAGGGTATCCGTGCAGAACTCTTGGAAGCAGTGCGACAGGATGCTGTGCCCTTTCAAGGTGCGCTCGATGAATGCACAGTATGTCTTCTCGGCTTCAATGACCTGGAGCAGCCGATTGCCCACGATGCCATCTGTCGTGAAGGCATCGGCCAGCCGATTCTGGAGATCTTCCCATCCCATGGCTCGATCCTCCATTTTGGCCCATAGGTACTTGCCATTCGGCGTTCGAGTTCATGCTCAATATCTCGCCGTCAGAGGGCCGCGTCAACAGCAATGCGGGGGTGCGAATGAGGGTGGTTGGTCACTCGGCGATGCGGATGACGGCGACGGCGGTGTGGCTCTGTGCGTCGGGGAGGAATGCGCGGGCCTTGAGGACGTGGTCGCCCGGTGCGTCGATCTTGAAGGGCTCGGCGTACCTCTCGCTCCCCCGCACGGGCTCGGAGCCGTCGAGCGTGTACCGGACCTCGGCCCCCGCCGGCCCGATGAGCGAGACCTCGGCGGACTCCTTGAAGGCGGGGCCTTTTCCGGCCAACTTGCCCTCGCGGCTAATGACGGGGATGGAGAGGTCCGGCGGGTCGAGCAGCGCGAACGCCGCGCGCGCCCGGAGCACGGCGTCCCCGCGCGTCCTGTCGCCCGCCGTGACCGCGAGCCCTGCCACGACCTCCGGCGGCAGCGCGAGCGTCCCGGTCCACAACTGCTCCCATTGCGACCCGTCCCCGGAGACGAAGGCGGCGAGCCGGTCGCCCCGCCGCAACAGTCGCAGGAGCGCCGGGTTCGTGTTCACAAGCGGGTCGGCCTTGTGGTTCGCGCTCCACGAGTGCCGCGTGCTGCGGACGCGGCAGAGGGCCGTCAGCGGGGCCCCGGAGCGGGTGTCGCCCTGCACGCAGAGGAACGCCTGGCGGGCGCCTGCCAGGCGGTGCTCGCGGATGATGAGGCCGGCCTTCGGCTGCGCGCCGGTCGAGCCCTCCTCCGGGGCGAGAGAGACGACGCGGGCGATCAGTTCCGCGTAACCCTCGGCGCGGTAGAAGGCCAGGCGCCCCTCGTCGCCGGTGGCCCCGATGTCCGAGCCGGCGGCGACCAGTTCGAAGGCGCCGTCCGCGTGCCGTGCGGTCCCGGTGAGCTCCGGCGCGCCGAGCACGATGGTGGACCAGCCCGCCGGGAGGGCCGCCTCCCCGGCCTCGACCACGAGGCGGACCTCGAGGCTGTTGTAGCCGCCCGTGCCGTCCGAGCAGATGAAGTGGACGGGATAGACGCGGCCGGGGTCGTCGGGGGGGACCGAGAAACGGAACGTCCTGCCGGTCAGCTCGCCGACCTCTCCCCACCAGCGGTAGAGCCGTACGGGGAAGCCTTCGGGGTCGGTGCAGTCCAGGTCGAACGAGACCTCGTCGCCGGGCCGGCAGACGACGTAGTCGCCGGTCAGGCCGGTGGAGATGACGGGACGCAGGTTCCGGTTCACCTCGTTGAGCGCGTTCGGGTTCTGCTCGCCGCCGCTGCGGTCGGGCCGGTAGTAGGGCGGGTTCTCCACCTGGCCGTCCTCGGGCCAGTAGAAGTTGACGAACGCCGGGCTGCCCGGCCAGTGCGCGTTCTTCGCGACCAGCAGCACGGGCACGCGCCCCTTCGGCAGGCGGGGATCGTGCCGGGCCGTGATGGTGAAGACGGGCCCGTCGCTCTCGCGCCGGATGGTCACGTTGCGCTGCCCGGGATAGACGACGTGCGCGTCGTAGGCGAGCGGCAGGTCCTGGAGGTCGTAGGAGTCGCCCAGGTCCACCCGCACGCTCAGCGTCTCCCCGTCGGTGCCCCAGATCCGGATGTTCGTCTTGTTGACTGACCTGACGTGCCGGGCGACGCGGGCGCCGTCCATGACCGCCTGCCCGTTATCGTCAACCCCGATGCTCAGGAGCTTCACGACGGTGACCGGCGGCGCGACCGTCATCTGCCGGGCCGTCTGGACCATGTTGTAGAGGTGCCGCGTCTCGTCGTAGCCGTGGTACCAGGGATTCATCGGCGCGAACTCGTCGGTCCGGGTCGCGCCGTTCGAGCTGTAGGCAGGCCGGTGGCGCAGCTCGTTCTCGAAGGGCAGGTCCCGCCCGCCGGCGTCCAGGTAGGGCAGGGACGCCTTGAAGATGGTCAGCAGGGCGGCGGCATAGGCGCCGTGCCGCTTGAGCAGGTCCTTGGTGGCGCGCGGCATGAAGCCGCCGGCGATGAGCATCTTGGTCAGGGCCGCGCTCTCGCTGCCGGACCTGCCCAGGGAGTTGAGCGCGTGGCCGAACAGGGCGTCGTACGAGTCGATAGCCCTGTCCGGCAGCGTGTCCTGGTAGGACTTGAACGCGGGCGTCGCGCGCACGCAGTTGGCGAAGAAGAACTCCCGTTCGGTGCGGTCGATGTTGGAGTAGTCGTCCACGAGCTGGTGCCCGTGCTCGGAGAAGGAAGCGCTGGTCAGGTTCAGGCCGAGCGCGAGCCGCTCGGGGAAGGACGCGCGCCCGAAGGGCACGTGGACGAACTGGCCGGCCAGCAGGAGCGAGTTCCCATACGCGTCCCGCCAACTGGTCCGTATGTTGCTGTGCGCCCCGTCCAGCGTCGCGTACGCGTCGTCCCAGAATCCGGCGGCCTCCGGCTGGTCGGGGGAGGGCGCCAGCTTCAGGAAGCCGTTGGGATAGGTCGCCGGCCCGGACGGGTCCGGGAACTGCCTGTCCGCCCGGGCGGGCGGCGCGAAGGTGCCCTCGTAGCGCGTCTTGTCGTTCAGCTTGAGGCCGGCGTAGTGGACGGGCGAATCGTCCTCGAACCAGAGCCTCCAGGCCGGCGCCGTGTAGAAGGGGTTCTTGATCTGCGCGGGAGCGACGCCGGGGGCGTCGGCGCCCCCGGCCGCGCCGGGGGCCAGCAGCACGCACAGGACCGCTGCAAGCGCCGTCGCGCGCGCGCAGGTCGCGAATTGCCGCATCATGCCCCATGCCCTCGCGTTCACGTCAATCGAATTCCGGCACCTCCACGGCCTCTCCGCCGCGCATCGCCGATTGGTGCGCGCAGATGCCAGCCGCCGTCCAGTCGGCGGCGGTCACTTCGTCAACGGCGGGCCTTCGGCCCTCCACGATGCTTCGGACGAACTCGTGAACCATGTGCGGGTGCGAGCCGTGGTGCCCGCCGCCTTCCTTGCACGACTGGTGCGTGTGCTGCGCGGTCGCCTGAAACTGGCGCGTGAACCTGCCGATGGCCTCGGGCAAGAGGTCGCGCCGGTCGGGCGGCTCCGGGCGGTCCTCCTGGAACTGGCGGCCCTGGCCCGGGACGGTCGCAGTGGCCTCGAAGAGCAAGGGGTTCTCGCTTTCCATCTGCCACTCGTAGCAGGCGTTCTCGCCGTAAACGACGAAGCTCTCCATGTAAGGCCGGGCGCAGGCGAACAGCGACCGGGTCACTTCGGCGCTCAGGCCCGGCGTCTCGAGCTGGTAGATGGCCGTCTGGATCGGGTGTGGGTTGCCGTACCGCTCGTGCAGGGCCTCGCGCATCAGGCCCGAGCCGAAGCAATGGACCTTCACGGCCCGCGTCTCCGCCAGCGCCAGCAGTGGCGAGACCGCGTGCGTAGCGTACCACATCGGCGGCAGCCCCATCCAATACGGCGGCCAGTGCTCCATGTCCTGGTAGTGTGCGCCCCTCAGGAACTGGATCCGGCCGAAACGCCCTTGCCGGCGGAGTTCCCGCGCCAGAAGGAACTGTCGCGTGAAGACGGCGGTCTCCATCATCATGTAGATCCGTCCGCTCCTGCGCCGCGCCGCGATGATGGCGCGCAGATCGTCGATGTCCGTCGCCATGGGCACCGTGCAGGCGCAGTGCTTGCCGGCCTCCAGCACGGCCACGCTCTGGCGGGCGTGGTTGGGGATGCCGGTCACCAGGTGCACGGTGTCGTAGTCATCCCGCGCCAGCACCTCCGAGAGGTCTCGGAAGACGTCGGCGTACTCGTGGCGCTCCGTCAGCGCAACGACGCGCTTGGCGTCGGCATCGCAGATCGCGACCTTGCCGACGTCCGGATGCTCCAGGTAGATGGGTGGGAAACATCCTCCGAACCCCAGCCCCACGACCGCGACGTTGACCTCGGTTGACATGCGCCCCTCTTTCAGCGTTGGCTGCTCCGGACGCGCCTCTCCGCGCTTCCCCGGACCTGCGCGCCGGCGGCCGGCGTTGCGGGAGGCTACAGCGGCGCGGCGCGCCTGTCAAGGCGAACTGCCGGTTCCTGCCGTTCCCGCCCGTGCTTGCAGGGCCGCCGAGCAGGCGTCTACAATGTGTCCGCATGTTGACTTCGGACAGAAGGGGGAAGACCGGTGGCCGGCACTCTCAGGGCGATCGCGGTTGGGGTGTGTCTTGTGTGCGTGTGTGCGTGCGGGGCTGCGCTCGCTTCGGACTGGCCCACGTGGCGGCATGACGCGAACCGGAGCGCCGCCGCGCCGGACGAGTTGCCAGCCCAACTGCATCTTCAGTGGCAACTGGACTTGCCCGAGCCCAGACCTGCGTGGCCGGATGAGCCCCGTATACGGTTCGACGCCTCTTACGAGCCTGTCGTGCTCGGCGAGACGATGTTCGTCAGTTCCACCGTCAACGACACGGTGACGGCGTACGAGACCGAGACCGGGGCTGAAAGGTGGCGTTTCTATACGGACGGTCCCGTGCGATTCGCCCCGACGGCCTGGCAAGGACGTGTCTACTTTGCCAGCGACGACGGCTGTCTCTATTGTGCTCAGGCCCGGGACGGCTCTCTGCTGTGGAGGTTCCGTGGCGCGCCGTCAGCCGAGAGGGTCATGGGGAACGGCCGGCTGATCTCGACCTGGCCGGCCCGGGGCGGGCCGGTGCTGGCTGACGGCACTATCTACTTCGCCGCTGGCATCTGGCCCACGATGGGCATATTCGTTTACGCCCTGGACGCGCAGACGGGCGAAGTCATCTGGCAGAACGAGGAGACCGGTTCCATTTATATGGCTCAGGGCTATGGCAGGAGGGCACCAGCATTCTCCGGTCCGTCGCCGCAAGGATACCTGGTGGTAATCGGCGACAGGCTCCTGGCCCCCTGCGGCCGTTCCAGACCCGCCTGCTTTGATCGCAAGACCGGCAAGCTCTCCTACTACCATCTGGGGCACTCAGGAGGCAACTCGCACGTGGCCGCGGTCGGGGACCGCTTTTTCAACGGCGGCTGGGTTTTCGATCTCGCCACGGGGAACCTGGGATGCTCTCTTGCGCCCCAACGGCCCTGGATCGTGTGGCCGATCGTGCTGACTGATGAAGCCGCCTACCTGGCAGACAGCTACGTCCTGGCCCGTGACGTCGACAGCGTCGAAATGCCCGCCACCGTGGTGGACAAGGAGAGGAACTACACGGAGTGGCTGAGGCTTCAGGATCGGGGAAGGAGACATCCCACGCCCACGTTGTGGCAGAGCTCGATCGAAGCCCAATCGGTCTGGCTCAAGGCGGGCCGGCGCCTGTACGCCAGCGACGGCGGAAAGGTGATCGCCATTGACCTGCCCTCCCGTGAGAGGGCCCCCCGCGTCTCCTGGGAAGGCGAGGTCGCGGGCACGGTGGGGAGCATGATTGCCGGCGACGACAAGCTCTTTGTGGCGACCTCTGACGGCGGCATCTACTGCTTCGCAGGAGGCGAGGGCGGCCCCACACAGCACGCGGCGCGTCGGCTGCCGCCTCCTGGCGAGGATGAATGGACGCAGCGTGCGAGTGCCATACTGAAAGCGACGGGCGTCTCGGAGGGATACTGCCTCGTGCTGGGTCTGCGGACAGGGCGGCTGGTGGAGGAGCTGGCCCGCCAGGCGTCCCTGCACGTTGTGGCAATCGATCCGGACGCGAAGAAGGTGGAGTCGATCCGTCGGAAGCTGGACGAAGCTGGGCTGTATGGCACACGAGCCGACGTGCACGTGGGCGATCCGCGCTCCTTCGAGTTCCCTCCCTACCTGGCCAGCCTGGTTGTGTCGGAGGATATCTCGACGGCCGGCTACGGGGAGGGGGAGGGCCTTGGCGAGAGCCTGTTCTCTGTGCTTCGCCCTTACGGGGGGGTAGCCTGCCTGGAGGTGCCGGAAGGATCGGCCGCCGCATCTGTGGCCGAAGCGGGTCTGGACGGGGCAGAGCTAAGCAGGCAGGAGCGGTTCACGCTGCTCAGGCGCGCAGGTGCTTTGCCCGGCGCGGGGGAGTGGACGCATGAGAACGCCGACTGCGCGAATACCCTCGCATCCAGCGACAGCCTGATCAGGGCGCCGTTCGGCCTGCTGTGGTTCGGCGTGCCTGGAAGCGATGCGCTGTTCTTCGACCGGCACACGCATCCCCCGCGCGCCCAGGTCTCGGCAGGACGCATGTTCATTGAGGGGCCGGACCTGATTCATGCGGTTGACGTGTACACTGGACGGCCATTGTGGCAGGTGTCGCTGCCCGGTCTGGGCAGTCCTTTCCGCCGCTACGGTTTCTACCCCGGGGCAAGGATCATCGGCGGCGACTGTGTTTCCGTTTCCGACGGCGTGTACGTCGCCCGGGGCGACGTATGCCAGCGCCTGGATCCGGCCACGGGCAGGGCGGTCTCCGAGTTCCGTCTGCCCCCGGAGGCCGGAAGTGATGCGGCGGGGCGGTCCGAGTGGGCCCACATCGCCGTCTGGGATGACCTGCTGATCGCCGGGACTTCGCTTGTCGTCCCGGAGACGGACTTCTTCGCCGGCGAGTTCAGGCAGTTTCCCGAGGAGAGGATCGTCAGCGTCGCGGCCCTTGTCGAAGATTTCGAGGGCTTTGCCCCCGGCGAGGAACAACGGGGGGAGACCGATCTGGACTCCGTCATCGGGAGCCTGAACAGACTGCTGGGTGAGAGATCGCTGGCCAGTATCATCCCGGAGGATCTGGCGACCAGGGACCGTGCCAGCGTGCTCTCGGGCGGCGCGTGGCTGCAGACCAACGAGGGCGTGCCCGGTCAGAAACGCTTCGCCGAGTACGACGTCGAGGTGCCCGAGACGGGTGACTACAACTTCTGGGTCAGGAAGTTCTACCACCATGGCCCGTTCCAGTGGCGTTTCGACGGGGGACAGTGGCGTGCCTGCGACAGTAGGGTGCCTCTGGTGGACACCGTGTATCTGCGCCCCAAGATATGTGCCGACTGGAAGTCGCTGGGAAAAGTGAAGCTTGCGGAGGGCGGGCATGCCCTCCATATCGAGTTGCTGGAGGAACCGGGCACAGGCGGGGCGACGGCGTTCGACTGCTTCGTGCTCGCCACGGGACAGTTCGCGCCGACGGGCAGACTCAAACCCGTCGCTCAGCGCGGTGAGCATCTTGTCTGGTGGGAGGGCGAAGACGCGGCGAAGCACAACTTCCCTGCCACTCGAGAGTTCGCTCCCGCCTACGATCCAGCGGACGGCCAGCGCGACAAGACGGTGAAGGCGCTCGCGGAGAAGATAGATTACTACGTCAAGGACACGACCGAACCGTTGGAAGGCGCCCCGAAGCTGAGGGAGTTGAACCGGAAGCTCCTGGTTGCCTCCTGGCCGACACTGTCCATGTACCTGGCCAGCACGGAGCTGGGCAGCGACCCGTGGCAGGGCGCGTGCAATGCCGCCATAGTGGTCATGGACCGGCACACCGGAGAAGCGCTCTGGACGCGCGAGGCAACTTACGGCTTTCGGCACAATGCGATCGCCGCCGGTGGGGGCAAGGTGTTCTGCATCGATCGGTTGCCCGACTACCTCGTCCAGAGAATGACACGCAGCGGAGTGACGCTCAGCCAGCGGCCCACGCTTCTGGCCCTGGACGCTCGAACGGGAGACGTGATCTGGCTCCTCTCCGAAGAGGTCAATGGCAGCTGGCTGACTTATTCGGAGCAGTATGACGTCCTCGTTCAGGGCATGGACCGATACGTGGTGGCAGATCAGTACGAGAGTCCCCCTGATCTGGCCGCCTACAGCGGCGATGACGGGGCCCTGCTGTGGCGCAAGACCGTGAAGCCCTTTCAGTCCCTGATGCTCAAAGGGCAATCGCTCATCGTCGACGCAGCCAGGCTGAGTCTGCAGACCGGCGAGTCGCTGGACCGCGGTCTGTACTGGAGCACGAAGGGCTGCGGGGGTGCCATAGCCTCCGAGCACCTCATCACGTTCAGGTCCAGCACGGCGGCCTACGTCGACCTGCTCAACTACAGTGGCACGACGAACTTCGGCGGCGCCAGGTCCGGGTGTACGGAGAGCCTGATCCCTGCGGATGGCCTCCTGGTCGCGCCCAACCTGGCCCACGGCTGTTCCTGCAATTACTCGATCTATACTTCCTATGCGCTGATACACAACCCCGAGGCCGAAGCGTGGAGTCTGTGCCAGTGGCCCGGCGAGGGCCCGATGGGGGTCAACCTGGGAGCCCCCGGCGCTCGGCGGGCGGAAGACGGCACCCTCTGGCTCGAGTACCCGCCGGCAGACTTCGGGCCCAAGCGACTCGTCGAGACCAGCCCCGGGAACCCGGGCTGGTTCCGCCGGGACTCGTCACGGGTCCACGGCGAGGGCCTGAAGTGGGTCGCCGCGTCCGGGGCTCGGGGGATAGAATCGCTCGAGGTAACGATCTCGAGTCCGGGCACCTACACGGTGCGGCTGCACTTTGCCGAGCCAGACGACCTGGCGCCCGGCGAACGCGTCTTCGACGTCGCCCTCCAGGGCCGCGTCGTCCTGAAGAACTTCGACGTCGTCAGGGAGGCCGGCGGCCCGATGCGGCCGGTGGTCAAGAACTTCGAAGGCGTCCGCGTGGACGACGATCTGAGCGTCACGTTCCGCCGCAGGAAGGGCGAGCCGGTTCTCTGTGGCGTGGAGGCACGGGTCGAGGCCCCTTGAGGGCTGAGCAACGTGGCGATCACGGCAAGCCGCACCTGTAGCTGAACCTGGCTCCCAGTGTTGCTGGACGAGTTTGGCATGGCCAGGAGGCGTAAGGACATGAGCAAGGGTCGTTTCATTGCAGCCGTGGTCGCGTGTTGGGTCTTCGCTCAATTGGTTGCAGGGGTGGGGCGATGCGAGGACTGGCCCACGTGGCGGCACGACGCCAACCGCAGCGCGGCGACACCGGAGGAACTTCGCTCCAGCCTTCACCTGGCGTGGGTCCGCGAACTGCCCGTGCCTCGTCCCGCCTGGCCGGGTGAGCCGCGGGCGGCCTTTGACGCCGTCCACGAACCCGTCGCAGCGGGCCGCACGCTGTTCCTGGGCCTGAACTGCACGGACAGGGTCATCGCGCTGGACACGCGCACGGGGCAGGAGCGCTGGAGCTTCTACGCGGGCGGGCCCGTGCGGTTCGCGCCGCTTGTCTGGGAGGGGCGCGTTTACTTCCCGTGCGACGACGGCAACCTGTATTGCCTCCGTGCCGAGGACGGTTCGCTGGCATGGCGTTTCCGCGCCGCGCCGCAGGAGCGCCGCGTGCTCGGCAACGGGCGCCTGATATCCACGTGGCCCGCGCGCGGCGCCCCCGTCATCGTGGATGACGTGCTCTACTTCGGCGCGGGTATCTTCCCGTTTATGGGCACGTTTCTGTATGCACTCGACCCACGTTCGGGGGAGGTGATCTGGTCCAACGACGGCATCGGCCCCTACTACAACCCGCAAGAGCCGCACGGCTCCGGATCGTTTGGGGGCGTCGCTCCGCAGGGGTACCTGGCGGCAGCCGGGGACAGGCTCGTGGTCCCCTGCGGGCGCGCCCGGGCCGCCCTTTTCGACAGGGGCTCTGGAACGCTCCAGCCGTATTACACCGGGTGGAAGGGCGGCCACTGTTTCGTGGCGGGCACAGATCGCTTCTTCTTCATGGGACCAATGCTGTTCGGCCTGGAGGAGGGGCTCCTCGGATTCAGCCTGGCGGACCGTTGGTACAGCGAGTGCCTGGATCTGCCCGTACTGGCCGATACGACGGCCTACGTCGTCGGCAAGGAAGGGATCGCGGCTTACGCTCTCGGGCCGGTCGAGATCCCGGTTGAGCACTCCAGGGAGTGGAAGCGCGATTACGAGTACAAACTGCTCGGGAGCGGAGAGAAGCTCCGCCCGCTTCCGCTGGATCCTACGCCCGCTGCAGAACGTATCTGGCTCAAGGCGGGGCAGCGTCTGTTTGCTGGCGGCTCAGGCGAACTCCTGGCGATTGATCTGCCGGCAGGCGATGGCCCGTTGCGCATCGGCTGGCAGGCCAGCGTGGACGGCGAGATTGGAAGCGTGATAGCCGCGGACGGACGTCTGTTCGTGTCCACACGCGAGGGGCACCTCTACTGCTACGGACCGGATGAAATGGCGCCGAAGCGCCACCCGCGGACGGTGGAACCCGTAGTCGTATGGGACGAAGTGGACCGAGCCGCGAGGGCCATCCTTGAAGCGTCCGGCACGACGGAGGGATTCGCCCTCGTGCTGGGGCCGGCGACCGAGGAGTTCCTCGCGGCCCTGGCGCAACGGTCCGATCTCCACGTCATCGCAGTCGATCCCGACGAGCGGAGGGCCGATGCGATCCGCCGGCGTCTGGACGGCGCGGGCCTGTATGGCGAACGGATTGAGGTGCACGTGGGGCGGCCGGCGGACTTCGCGTTCCCACCTTACCTGGCGGACCTGGTCGTGTGCGCGGCGGACGGCGGCTCAATGCCCGACGCCGAAGCCCTGTTTCGCGTCCTCCGGCCATATGGCGGCGTGGCGTGTCTGGAGTTGTCCGAAGCAGGGCACAGGCACTTTGCCAGTCAGGTGGCGGACCTCGATCTGTCCGGGGCTGAAGTGCGGCGCGAGGGGGCATGCACGCTGCTGACGCGGGCCGGCGCACTGCCGGGCGCCGGGGACTGGACCCACGAGGGGGCGGACGCCGGCAATACTCTGACCTCGAACGATTCGCTCGTCCGGGTTCCCCTGGGCTTGCTCTGGTTCGGCGGGCCATCGGACGATATCCCATACCTGGATCGTCACCAGAGGACCCCCCGGCCCCAGGTCGTTGACGGCCGGGTGGTCGTCGAGGCGAAGCGCGGGCTCTACGCCGTTGACGCCTACACGGGACGCGTCCTGTGGGAGCGCACCCTCACGGGCCTGGAGCCCCTCGAAGAGGGGGCTGCTGGTCGCTGGGCTCGTGTTCTGGGCAGCAACTATGCATCGGTCGGAGACGGCGTGTACGTCCTGCACGGCGCGCAATGCACCCGCATCGAGCCGGCGACGGGCCGGACACTGGGCGAGTTCGACATGGGCCTGGCGCCCGCCGAACGGTTTCTTCCCTGGGGGTCCGTGCGCGTTTGGGAGGACCTGCTCGTTCTCACCCCGGAGGCCCTGGCTGTTTCGCAGGAGCCGGTCCAGCAGGATGGCGGCCCCGCCGGGGAGCCGCAAGACATGCGCTACGGCATCCACCACTGGAATGGGGCCGCCAGCCCCCGGCTCGTGGCCATGGACCGCTTCAGTGGGGCGGTCCTCTGGGAGCAGCAGGCGGACCGCGCCTTCCGGCACACGGCCGTCGCCGTGGGCGGCGGGAAGGTGTTCTGCATGGACCATTTGGCCGAGGACTTCTCGGGGATGCTAAAGCGCCGGGCCGGTCTCGGCTCAGAGGTTGCGGTGCTCAAGACGTTCGACGCCAGGACAGGAATGCTGCTCTGGAGAAAGGAGCAGGAAGACATCCTTGCCGCCAACCTGCACTATTCGGAGCAGTACGACGTCCTGGTCTGCAACTCGAGCTTCTACCCGCGTGCCGAGAGGGGAGGCGTCGCGACATACCGCGGTGCCGACGGGACCCCGTTGTGGAGCCGGGCCGGGAGGGGCATGGATTTCGCATACGTCCTGATACACGGGGACACGCTGGTTCTGGCTGGGAAGGGTTACAGCCTCGACGAAGGCAGGTACCAGGGCTGGAGTTTCGGGCGCGGCAGGTCCTGCGACGACAACGTGGCGGGGGAGAACATCCTGGCGTTCCGCTCCGGCTCGGCCGGTTACTACGACTTTGCCGGCAAGAGCGGCACGGGGAACCTGAGCGGACTGCGCCCGGGCTGTCACAGCAGCCTCATCCCGGCCGGTGGTATTCTGAACGCTCCCAAGTGCGCCGAAGGCTGCGTGTGCAACTACCCCAACCAGACCTCGGCGGCGTTTGTTCACGATCCCGAGGCCGAGCTTTGGACCTGGGGCAGCGCCAGTGTCCCGACTTCAGCCGGTTTCGGCGTAAACCTCGGGGCGCCGGGCAACCGGCTCGCCGCTGACGGCGTCATGTGGTTCGAGTACCCGGAGATCGGCGGCCCCGCAGACAGGCTTTCCGTCACGGTGCTGCCCGCGGAAGTCACGTGGTACCGGAAGCACCCCGCGCGGATGGCAGGGGAGGGACTGAGATGGGTCGCCGCGTCGGGCGCCGAGGGGCTCGAATCGCTTGCCGTGAAGCTGCCAGCAGAGGGCGTCTACACGATCCGGCTGCATTTCGCTGAGCCGGATGCGCTGGCGCCTGGCGAGCGAGTCTTCGACGTCGCCCTCCAGGGCCGCGTCGTGCTGAAGGGCTTCGACGTGGTCAAGGAGGCCGGCGGCCCGCTGCGGCCGGTGGTCAAGAGCTTCCAGGGCGTCCGGGTGGACGATGGCCTGAGCGTCACCTTCCGTCGCAGGAAGGGCGAGCCGCTCCTCTGCGGCGTCGAGTTGGCAGCGCAGTGAGGCTCAGTCGCGGCGGCGGAGTACGAGCGTCCCGACGAGGATGAGGGCGACGGCGGCGGCCAGTGTGATCCCCACGTTCCGCGCCACTTTGCTTCCCTGCGGCGCCGCCTCGTCGGCCGGCTCGGGAATCGCGATTGTCTCGTCGATCACCTCTGGCTCGGGCGTCGGCTCATCGGGCTGTGGGGCGACGGCGGTGGGGAAGAGCGCCGTCAGGGGCGGCAGCGCCTCCGCCACGGGCGACCAGCCCCAGACGGCCGCGTCCCAGTCAGCCGCCAGTAGCATGTCGGTTCCGGGCCTGCCGACAGTGCAAAGGCAGGGCCCCACCAGGAAGCCGCAGACGAACTCGATGTTGTCCTTGTTGAAGACCTCGCCCGCAAGTGCGGCCAGGATACGCCCCCGGCCGAAAACGGGGAAGGCGATCGGGCCGCCCGCGTACTCCTCCAGGCCCGGCTCGCTTCCCATCAGCGTCTTGACGAGGGTCTGCTCCGCCGGGTCCGACCGTGAGACGAGCACGACGGAGAACTTGATGGGCGGGGCCTCGGGCGCCTGTGGCTCCGGCGCCGCGTCGCCCTCCGCGCCCTGCTCTTCGGGGTAGCCGTAGGGCTCGAAGTAGTCCTCCATCCCCGGTTCGAACTCAAGGACTTCCTCCATCTCGTCGAGTTGCTCGCGCAGGAGCTTCGCGGCCGCGTCATCGGCGTCGGCGTCTCCGCTCTCCAGCAGCACCCAGACGCCCACCTCGCCTTCGAGCAGCCTTCTGGCCACCTCCCGGCGGGCGGGCGACTCAACCAGTCCCCGCGACACGGCATGGTTCAGCGCGCCGGACCAGATCACGCCCTCGTTGTAGGTCGAGAAGGGGTATTGCACGACCATCCAGGGCGTCTCCGGGGGTTGGACGGCCTCGTAGAGTTTCGCGATCTCCTCGTCCTCGTTCGCTGACACGTCCACGGTTCTCAGGTCCAGGTTGGGGGCCGGCTCCTGCTGGATGAGGTCCTTGCGGAAGGCGTCGAGAAGGGCCTGGTCGGCCTCCGTCAGGGGCCCCTCGTGGAAGACGGTCGCCCGGTAGAAGTCGCAGTACCAGTTCTCCAGCGCGTATTGGTACACCGGCGTCGAGCAGGCCAGCGCAGGCCGGCCGGCCGATGTGGCAATGCAGAGCGCGAACGCCGCGACGAGAACGCACGATGCCTTTGCGTGCATCAACTATCCCCCGGCAGAATCTGGAACGAAGCGGACGCCCGCGGCGTCCGCGTGCATCTCTCTATCCATCATGACGACGGGGGGGCAGCGTGTCAAGCTGCGGGCGGGGCTCAGGATTCGACGAGGCCGGCCAGGGAGATGGCCTGCAACGTGCCCTGGCGGGTCTTGACGTAGCCGGTGTCCCGGACCCTTGCGAAAGCATCGCACGACGCCATCCCCGCGATCTCCCAGGCGGGCCGGCCGTTGCGCGTGCGCAGGGCGCAGATCCGTCCGTTGTCGCTGGAGTCCACGAAATAGACCAGCCCCTCCTGCGCGTTCAGGGGTCCGCATCCGCCCGACTCGCGACGCCAGAGGGGCTCACCCGTCAGGGCGTCGAAGGCGGCCAGTTCCTGGCCGCGCAGCAGGGCAACGCCGTCCGCCATCAGCAAGCGATGCGTCCACGGGACCTCCCTGTCCCACACGATCCGGCCGGACTCCAGGTCCATGCAGCAGAGCGCGGAACGGGAGACCGGGCTCGTTTGCAGGAGATAGGCCCGTTCGCCGGCCAGCGCCAGGAGCGGCCGCTCCCGACCGGCGAGGGCGGCGGGGATCTCTCGACGCCAGAGCGTCCCGCCCGACTCGGCGCTCAGGCAGTGGAGGGCTGCCGGACCGGCCACGAACAGACGGGAGCCGTCCAGGGCCGGACAGGACAGGACGGTCTCGCCCGGGACGGACTCCGTCCAAATGGCCTCCCCCGTGCGGGCGTCAAGCATGGACAGCATGTTGCCGACGACCCAGCAGACGCGTTGGCCGTCAACGGGCACAGCGGGGCAGGGCGTCAGGGCGGACGCGGGGCGGTGGCCGGCCTGCGCCGTTCGCCAGAGCGGCTCTCCATCCGCAGCGCTCAGGGCCACCAGGTCCAGCGAGCCGCCCGTGCCGGAGGCCAGGCAGAAGACCCGTGAATCATCGGCCGTCAGGTACCCGATGCAGGGCACGCTGGACTGCCATAGGGTCCGTCCCGAGCGGCTGTCGATCGCGGCCGCAGAGGCCCGCTCCGTCTCCCCGCGTAGCGCGAAGATGGTCGAGCCCCGCACCAAGAACCCGAAGGCGCTCGAACGCGGCTCCGTCCGCAGTCCTTCGCAACGCCAGCGTTGGGTGGCGGCGTCCGGGTCTATCGGATTCGTCGCCGACCCTCCGGCCGCGCCCCACCAGCGGCCCCCCACCAGGAACGCGACCAGCGCCAGCGCCGCAAGGGACGCGGCGGCAACGGCGCGATGCCTCCACCGCACCGTGCGCGCCCTGGCGATCTCAGAGCGCACGGCGGGCCACAGCGCGTCCGGCAGGACCGGCTCCGGCGTGGCGGCGGTCAACTCCCCCCTGATCTGCCCGACGATGGACCCGTACTGCTCCGCCGCCGAGCGGCACGCGGCGCAGTCGGCCAGGTGCGACTCGACCCGCTCGCGCTCCGCTGGCGCGAGCCCGCCCAGCGCGTATAGTCCCAGCCGGTCTTGAATCCGACGGCATCTCACGGCGGCGAGTCCTCCATCTGGCCCCTCAATAGACAATACGTCCCTTCCCTCGCTTTCGGGACGTGCGTGATGCCGGAATCATCTGAGAGCGTCGTGTCCGGGGACGATGCGAGCCCTCTGGCAGGGGACGCCTTCATGGGCGGGTCGGGGGAAGAACGAGCGGCGCAGCTTCTGAAGGCCGCGCTGGGCGCGCTTCTTGGCCGCCTCCTCCGATATGCCCAGCGCGACGCCTATCTCTCGGAACGAGAGCCCTTCCAGCATCCTCAGAGTCAGAACGGCGCGGTAACCCGGCGGCAGCGTCGCCAGAAGCCCGAGGGGATATGAATCACGCGGCGGCTCTGCCTGCGCCGGCAGCGAATCGAGGACTTCGGCCGGCTGCGCGAACTCCTTGCGGCGGCTCTCCCGGCGGAGGATGTCCCGGCATACGTTGCGCAGGATCGCGTAGAACCAGGGGGCGAACTTCGCGGACGGGCGGTACCGGCGCCGGTTGCGCACCACGCGGAGGAACGTCTCCTGCACCGCATCCTCCGCCAACTGCGCGTCCGAGACCATCTGGCGGGCCGTCGCCAGGGCCGGTCCCACGAACCGAAGGAAGATCAACCTGAAGGCCTCCTCGTCCAGCCGCCGCTGGAACCGCACCATCAGGCGTTGCGGGGACGGTTGTGATTCGTTCGCCACTCTCTCAGCCGCCGATGTAGGGAGGCAATGGATGGTCAGCCGAGCCCGGCGCGGGGCCCTGGGCGCCCTGCCCGGCGGCCGGGGGGGCCACGAACCACCCGCGCGCGGCGGGATCGGTCTTGAAGAACTCCAGGAGCAGGTCGGCGACCTTCTGCTGTCCGGACCTGCTCGGGTGCGTGCCGTCGCCCCCGAGGTCCTCGCGCTTCCAGACGAGGCCGTCGGCCTTTCGGGCGGTCAGGCCGTCCCCCCAGAGGTAAGGCCCCCAGAGGACCAGGGGCGCCTTGACCTCGCCGCGTTCGGGCATGTAGTTGAGTTCCGGCACGCCCTTTATCTGGTCCTGGATCAGCCACCGCACCGCGAAAGCGCCCTCGTAGGCATAGGGTTCCGGGTTCAGCGGGGTGGTCGCGTAGCCGGCGTAGATGCGGCTGGACAGGAAGGCGATCCGCAGGCTGGGATAGCGCCGCTTCAGCTCGTTCAGGATAATCGCCATGTCGCGCTGGAGCACGCGGGCGTGGTCGGGGAACTGCCCGAACCGCGCCGGCCCGGCGCACGCCTGCTTTATCCAGGCCGCCTGCACCTGCGGGCCCGTCACGCCGGCGGCCTTCAGCCGCTCGTCCAGGACGTCCCACGGCGAGGGCTGCTGGCCGGCGGGGGCGGGCCTGGTGAGCGCGTTCGCCCATGAGCCCGCGTCCTTGCCGCCCTGCGCCCCGTTGACGATCACCACGTGCGGCGACTTGGCGGGGTCGGCGTCCGCGAGCCTCTTGAACGGCCCGAACTCCTGCGACGTGTTGGACATGCCGACAGAGATCAGGACGATCTTGCCGTCGGGCGAGGGCCGTCCCTCGGCGTCGAGCGGCCGGGTCCGGGCGGCCTCCTTCAGGGCGGCCTCCCGGTGCGCGGCCGGGGGCACGTTGCTCCCGCCGCCGTAGAGGCCGCCGTCCTCTTCCTTGTACTTGCCCTCGCCCATCTCGGTCAGCGACACGAGCCCCGTCCTCTCCTGCTCGGGGGTGGCCTGCATGACGACGGCCGCTTGCGCCTGGCGGGCCTGGCGGGCCATGTCAAGGTAGGCCCTGTCCTCCGGCGAGAGCGTCTCGCCCCGGTTGGACCGCTGGAGGAGCTCCCGTGCGCGGTTCCAGTCTATGCCCTGGTCGGCGGCGCCGGCCGCCGCGAGCGCGAGGGCCAGGAAGAGCCCGGACGCGAGCAGCAGGCCCAGGCGCCACCCCTGCGGCAGGTGCCCAACCGCCATGCGACCCCTCCCGCCGGTTATTCGAGCATGAACCAGTGCGTGCCCTTCGGGACCGGCAGGGACACCGTGTAGGCGCCGCCCACCTGCTGCACCGGCACTGCAGCCAGCTTCGAGCCGTCGCCGGCCAGCGGCACGAGCTTCAGGCCGGCCGGGGCCTTGATCGTCAGCTTGCCCGTGACCGGCTCGGAGAGCATCGGCGTTCTGCCGCCGCCGCTGGCGACCACTCGGGCGATGGCCGTGATGAGGATGCGCTTCGAGCCGCTTATCGGCTTGCTGTCGAGGCTCGAGACGGCCACTGCGGCCTTCGGCGTCGTGATCTCAAACGTGACCTGGGCTATCTGGAGCTTCTTGCCGCCGATCCAGCCCTGGGCGGCCTGCGTCCCGTCGGTGTCGATCGTCTGCCAGCCCTCGACCCAGTTGCGCGTGATCTGGCCGGTGTCCGAACGCACGAAGTCCTGCCCGGCCGGGATGAAGTCCTTGTCCAGGTCGGTGACGACCTCGACGCCGGAGGCGACCTTCGTCTGCGCGTCCCAGTCGAGTTCCTTCGTGTCCGGCAGGCCGAAGGTGACTTTGCTCTGCTCGACGAGGGTGCGGAGGCTGGCCATGTTCTTGGGATGGCTGCCCTGGAAGTAGAGGTTCTCCTTGCTGAACTGGATGCAGTAGGTCTTCTCGGCCGGGCTGACGTCGCCGCGCCGATAGACGAGGGCGGCGGCCGGCATCATGCCCGTCAGCGCCGCGTCCATGAACGTGGACCACGTGTAAGGGCGCGACGGCTTGTCGAAGCCGCGCTGGGAGTAGTTGTAGATCATCGGCACGTCCCAGCCCTGAAGCGCGCCGATGCTGGCCACGTAGAGCGGCGCCGTGAAGCGGTCCTCACGGGGATAGGGCACGTTCCACTCGCTGATGGCCATGGGCTTCCCGTATGCCTGGCCGGTGTTGGCGTAGTGGATGTAGTTGTCCTTGAAGCGCGGGTTGGCGCTGAGCGCTTCCGCCCCCCCGTAGGAGTGCACGTCGATGATGCCGCTGGCCGTCAGCGCGGGCAGGCCGAACATGGCCATGCCGCCCCACATCTGCGTCGTGGCGACGGGGACCTTCACGCCCAGGCTCTCCAGGTGGGCAAGCATCCGCACGTTCCACGCGTGCTCGCGGTCGGCCAGATAGAGCTTGCTCGGCCCCGGCACCCAGGTCTGCCAGGTGGCCTGGCGGTCGAGGCCCTTCGCCTGTGCGAACTCCGTCACGGCGGCCTCGAATATCTTGTTGTGATAGGGATTGTTCTTGTCCGGCAGCGTGCTGTTGCCGAAGTGGCCGGTCAGGTCGTTCTCATTGGTGATAAGCAGGCCCATGATCGCCGGGTCGTCCTTGTAGGCCAGGCCCGTGTAACTGTTGACGTGGGTCAGGTACCTCTGGTTGAACTCCTGCATGAGCTGCTCGATGCGCTCGTTGTAGTAGCAGAAGCCCTTGCCCTCGCCGGCGCCCTTGCCCCCGTCGTTCATGTCGGAGTCGAACCCCGGGATGTTGTCGGCGGTCTTGAACTCACGGCCGACGTGCAGGTCCAGCCAGACGTAAACGCCGTTGTCTTTGAGGCACTTGATCCAGTAGTCCAGCCGTTCCAGCACCTCGGCGTCCATGTGCTGCGAGTCGGGCTTGGTCTTGTCGATGACCGTGCGGCCGACCCAGCTTGTGGAGTCGTGGTGGTGGAAGCGCATCATGTTGTAACCGAGCTGCGCGATGCGCCTGGCTTGCTGCTCGATCTGATCTTTCTCTCCGAAGATGGGGCCGGCCGCGATGTTGCCCGACCAGAACCGCGCGGGCGTGCCGTCCTCGAAGACCAGCTCGTCGCCCTTGGCCTGGATGAAGCCGTGCTTGCCGGCCGGTTTGTCGTTCAGGAAGCTCAGGTCGACCGGGCTCGCGTCGTGCGGCAGGGCGTCCTTGTACCAGTTCGCTTTGTCGTCCGAGGCGTAGCGCGCCTCGAGCGCCTTGGCGACGCGGCCGCCCTCCGGGAGCGTGACGACCATCGTGAACGTGCGGCTGCCCTTCGGGAAGCTGTCCCCGACCAGGTGGGTGCGCACCTTGCTCTTGTTGCCCCGCTCGAAGTAACAGCTGACTATGGGTTCTTCGAACTCGATGCGCAGTTCCTGGCCGCCGCCGACGGACCACTTCCAGCCCGTGTTGTTCTCCAGCAGTTCCGGCGCGCCCGCGCCCGCGCCAAGGGCGGGGCTGTCCAGGACCGGGTGCCACTCCAGCCCGCCGCCGATGATGCCGGTCAGTGCCGCGTCCGCCTCGAGCGTGATGGTGTAACGCAGTTGGTTCGGCTTGGGTTGCGTGATCTTCCCGCGTCCCGTTATGCCGAGCTTGCCGATGGGTCCCTCGAAGACCATCTCGGCGGCGCCCGGGTCGGCGCACTTGAAGTTCGCGTGCTGGTACGCCCAGTTGGCCGCCCAGAAGTTATAGACCGAGTCCACCAGCAACGTTTGGTGATGGGAAATCGCTATCGTCATGCCCGCTGCGTCGCCGGCAGTATTGACGCTCATCTCCCACTCGGCTGCCGAAGCCGCCGAGAAAAGACCCAGGGCCGCCGTCAGGCCCACTACGACCAATGCCTTGCGCAACATGGCCACTCCTCTCTGAATTTGTTTCCCGACTTTGTCACACGCGGGCCAGCAGTCCCGCTGGAACCACGAGATTAGCCTGCCTGGGGGCGCCTGTCAAGTCGCGGGCCGACCCTCTTGCCCCCGGGCGGGGCCGTCGCCGTCCGGCCCGTGCCGGTCGTCCTTGCTGGTCTTGGCGTAGCCTACGGGGCGGCGCAGCACGTGCATGTCCACGACGGCGGCCGTAGTGATCCAGGAATAGGCGTAAACGAGCATGGGCAGGCCCAGCAAGGCCAGGGGAATGTCCCTGAGCTTCGAGGGCGCCGTCCCGGCCAGGAAGGGACCCGGCCCGATCAACCAGGGCCAGAACGGCCCATACGGAGCAAGCTGAGCGAGCCCGACGGATGCGAATGGCCTCCTTCGAACTGACAATGCTCTGACGCTCGTCTCAAGCTGCGCCTGCCACGGCCGCTTGCAGCCAGTATCTCTGAGGTTGCAGCGGCACGCTTGACGAGAACAGACCGCATCAATACCATGTTGTCCCGACTGTGAAGGATGCCTGCTGTCTCTATGTGGGACCGAGGCGTGATATACCAGGGCAAGAGCCTTGGCCAGAGAGCGGACCTCAAACCGCTCGTGTGGGCGCGCTCGTTGGGCATATACGTGATTGTCGGAATTCTTGGCGCGGCCGTCTTCGTCAAGCAGTTTGAGTCTGTGCTTAGCGCGCCCACTGAAGCGGTTGAGT
>CAZQEQ010000033.1:0-32889 GCA_964592385.1 uncultured candidatus Brocadiaceae bacterium
CGGTGGTGGCCGCATCATCAAAAAAAATAGACTGGGGGGTCTCGTTCTTTGCCCTGGGGCTCGTCCTGTCGTGGGTTCAGCGGGGCGGCCTGTGGCGCCTGGGCGCGGCGTCGGTCCTCACAGCGCTGGTGATCAACGTTCACGCGCTGACGGCGGTGATGTTCGCCCTGCCGTTCCCCGTGCTCTGGGTGTGGACGAGCAGGACCGGACGGCGGCAGCGTCTGCTGAGCCTCGCCTATCCTGTGGTCGCCTGCGTGCTGTCCCTTGCGTGGCCGTACAACTTCGTCTTCCACCAGGCGGCCCGCGTCTCCACTCATACGGACCTGATCCAGGTCGGCGGGATAGCCAGCAGCGTGCCTCTCATCTACCCCGACCGGGTGCTCCTGTCCCTGGGGCCCGCCCTGGCCGGGCTGGTCTTCTGCTTCGTCGCGCCGCGCCGGTGGCGCAGGCAGATAACGACGTGCTGCGTGCTGTACGGCGCCGGCTGGATAGGGGCGACGTTCCTGGGCCTGCCCCTGGGCCATCGGCTGGTCTTTGTCTTCATCTTCGCGCTCCAGCTCGCGATCGCCACCACCTTCGCCAGCAGGCTTCGCATCCTCGGCCGCCGGCTCCGGGAAGGCCATCCCATGCCCGTTACCCCTGCCCTGGCAGCCATCTGCATCCTGTTGATTCCGTGGGGGCCTTACCATCTCTACAGGGTCTGGCAGTCCGCCACCAGCCGGGTGTCCCTGATCCCGCCGGGGCTGCGGCCCGCCTGGGTGTCGCAGTACGACCGTGCGATGCAGGAGGTCAGGCGCGACCTGCCCGAATCGGCGCGGGTGATGAGCGATTCGAGCACCGCCTGTTACCTGGCGGCCTTCGGCGTCCCGGTGATCCCGGACGGGGGCATGTTCGGAGGCCCCGGGGGCGTGATAGACGAGGAATACGTCCGCACCGCCGCCGCCAGGGCCCGGGAACTGGAGGCGTCACACCTGCTCATCGGAAGCGGCGCCCTGTCCGACCAGGGGCGTTCCCAGATCGAGAAGCTCGGCAGGATCGTGCGAGTCGAGCAGGACATGTGGCCCGGCTTCGTATTGGTGGACCTGACCGCCCCGGGCGAGGCCGGCGGCGACGGGTGACGCCCCGCAACCGGCCCGCGCCTAAAGCCCCTTCGCCCGGAACCGCCACCGCAGGAACAGCAGCGCGAACAGGCTCGTCAGGCTGCTGCTCAGCGCTATGCCCGCCACCCCCAGCTTCCACATCAGCGCGTAGTTGAGCGCCACGTTCAGCCCGCCCATCAGAAGGGAGACCAGCATGGTCGTCCTGGTGTCCTTCAGGACCAGGAACGCCTGCACGTACAGCAGCCCGAGAACGTGCGGCGGAAGGCCGACCAGGTACAGCCGCCACGCCGCCGCCACCGCCGACACCCTGTCCGGCGGGAACTCCCCGCGCGCGAACGCGAGTCGCACAAGCGGCTGGCTCAACAGGATCAGCGCCACCGCGACGGCTATCGTCGGAACCGTCCCGACGCGCAGCGCGAGCGCCACCCGCCCGCCCAGTTGCTGCCCCCCCGGCCCGTAATGGTCCTCGCTCCAGTGCGAACGCACGACTGCCAGCACGCCGGACAGCACGAGGGACATGGGAATCAGGTACAGCCGGTCCGCGTAGTAGAGGACCGAGACGGCCCCCGCCGGCAGCCACGAGGCCATGATCCTGTCCACCACGGGGTTCAGGGCGAGGGCCAGGTGCCCCAGGTTCTGGCGCGCCGCCACGCGAAGGAACGACCTGAGCCTCGGGCTCAGGCGCGGCTTCAGGTCGGCCGCAGCGAACCGCAGCGGCAGCATCCGCAGGGCGCACCAGCCCAGCACGACCACGCGCACCGCCTCCCCCGCCACGTAGCCCGCCGGCACCGCGTGCAGGCCGAGCTTGCCCCTGAACGCAAAGATGAACGCGATCGCCACCACCCCGCGGAACGCCGGAGAAACCGCCGGCAGCGCGAAACGCTTGTACGCGTCCATCACCCCGGTCACGACGGACGTCCAGGTCACCAGGACGACCAGCGGCGCCGTCTCGAGCAGCAGCACGTAGGTCAGCCGCAGGCCCTCGCCCTGGAAGTTCGTCACAAGCGGCAGCAGGGGCTTCAGCACCAGCAAGAGCGCCGCCAGCGCGACCACGACCACAAGCGTGGCGCTGAAAAACACCTCCGCAACGAACGGCTCGGTCCGCTCCCGGCCCCCCGTCCTTATCTCCGAGACGAAAGGCACTATCGCGGCCTGGGCCACGACGCTGAAGATCACGGTCAGGAAGACCAGCGCCCCGTAGGAGAAGAAGAAGGCGTCCGTGCCGGCGCTCACCCCGTACCAGGCGGCAATGGCGACCGGGATAAGGAACCCGACGGCCTTGCCGACCGCGTTCCACATGGTCGTGGCGGCGGCGTCCCGCAGCAGGGGGCTGCGCGTGAGCCGTTCCAGCAGGGCACGCGCTGCGGCCGGCAGGTCCCGGATGCTCACGTCGCTTCACCGTGGGCAATGGAAGAGCGAGTCCCGGGCGGGCACGGCGGCGCGCCGGGTTCCCACCGGGGTCTCGTGCGAGTCGCCAGTGTACCGCCCGCGCGGGCCGGTTTGCAACAATCCCCGGACACCCGCAGGCAGCAGCAACGCATGGCGCCCTGTGGCGCCCGCGTCCCTGCCGGCCTGGGTGTGGGCATCCTGCCCACGCCCAACGTACAGAATCCCCCCCGGCGATGTCCGCTTTGCGCCGCCCCGCCGGGGCGGCGTGACAATAGCCCAGCAGTTCACTGCTGGGACTCCAGCCGAACCGCAACATCCCCAGTCCCGTAGGGACTGGCGACAGGTGGGCCACCGGTTCCCACCGATGAATCGGTGGGCTACTATCGGGCGTCCCTGACGGGACGGAGGGAGGTCGTTGCCCGCGCGCTCAGGATGCTCGCGGGCGAGCGCACGGGAACGGGCGACGGCCGCGCCGGTCTCAGCGAAGGCGGGAGGGAGCAGAAGACAGCCGTGGGCGTTTTCGGCATCATCCCGAGCAGGACAGGCTCGTCTGCGTTGCGACAGCTCAGTCTTTCTCTTTTGGAGGAGGTCCTTCAGGACGGGGCCCGGGTTCAAGCGACAGCAAGCCGACAAACGACTTCGCGTTCAGGGGTTGGCTCGTCAACAAGGGCCAACCGGCGTCACACTTGCGGCTTTCTATCCGTAGCTAATGACTAGATGGCCGCACCTCAGGGTGTCCTTAGTGAGGTCACCGTCAGAATCAGGTGCCCCGGCGCCGGGTTCTGCGCAATCGCTCTGGCGAACATGTAGTTGAATTACCCCGCTTGCGGTGGTACCCTTAGGGCGATTTCCGGATGGAGCGCCGTTGCCACGCGGGCGTGTTGCCCCGGTGCCGTGGCACGTCCATCTCTGCCCTCGGGAGAATTGCCTTGCTGGATTTTGCCGGCATCGTCTCGGACCTCCAGGCCGCATACGTTTCGGATACGACGCCGTGGGTGATCGGCTACTCGGGGGGTAAAGACAGCACGACGCTCCTTCAGTTAGTGTTCCGCGCGCTGAGCGCGTTGCCGCCCGACAAGCTTCAAAAGGAAGTGCACGTCGTCTCCAATGACACCATGGTCGAGAACCCGGCTATACGTGAGTACGTTGACGTGCAGCTAACAGGGATCGAAAGGGCTGGAAAGCAGAATATCTTCGCCCACGCCCCCGACCTCTTCAGTGTTGCCAAAGTCAAGCCGAGCCTGCAAGACCGTTTCTGGGTGAACCTGATAGGGAAGGGCTATCCCTCCCCGAACCACTGGTTTCGTTGGTGCACCGACCGCCTCAAGATCAGGCCGACAAATGGTTACATCCGCGAGACGGTCAGCAAGCGCGGCAAAGTCATCATCGTTCTCGGAACCAGGAAGGCGGAATCATCGAGACGCGCCGCATCCATGAGTGCGCGTGAGAAAGACGGCCGCTTCAGACAACACACTCTGCCCAATGCTCTTGTTTATGCCCCGATTTCTGAACTGAGCAACAACGACGTATGGGCTTACCTGTTGCAGGCCGCCAACCCGTGGGGCAGTAACAACCGGGACTTGCTGAAGCTGTACGGGAGCGCTTGCAGTGCAGGGGAATGTCCCTTTGTCATCGAGACCGGGACGCAAAGCTGCGGCAAGTCACGTTTCGGTTGCTGGGTGTGTACGGTCGTCGAGAGGGACCGCGCCATGGAGAATTTCGTGGCTAACGGCTACGATTGGATGCTGCGCCTCCTGCAATTCCGCAACTGGCTGAGCGATATCCGACAGCAAGAGCACCAGCACCTCCCGGAAGCGCTCGCCCGCGACCAGCTCAAGTTCGGCCCCTTCCTGCTGAAGGCACGGCGCGAGATACTTCGCCGCCTCCTGGAGGTCCAAGCGGGAGTTCCCATTGAGCTGATCTCCGCTAAGGAGCTGCGGTGCGTGAGGAAAATGCTGGAGCATGCTTCGCACAACCAACGCGGCAATGCGCTGACCAAGTCCACAGTTGAACTGCCGACTGGCAGACGGCTCGTCGTGTTCTCTGACTTCGACATCACCAATACGGACCGCACGCGACTCGGTCCTTTCGTTCTGAATGGTGCCAAAATGGTCCACACCGAGACGCTGCCCGCGGCGTTCTCGGGCTTGACCCGGCTCATGTACCACACAGGGTGAACCATGCCTGAGCCAGAGCAGCAGAGCGGGCGTATCCGTGTGGCCGATGTGACACTCGTTCAGCTCAGCCGCGGCCTCTATAGAAGTACGGCGACCGCCTTCAAGGAGCTGGTGAGCAACGCCTGGGACGCTGACGCGGCCCAGGTCAGAATAGACACAAACTACCCTGAGTTCGACTTCATCTCTTGCGTGGACAATGGCTCCGGTATGTCTTTGCAGCAGTTTCGGGAGTACTTCGCCCACGAAGGGATCGGAACGTGCAGCAAGCGAAAGGGTGGTAGAGACGAGACTCCAGCTGGACGTCCGATGATTGGCAGACTTGGGATCGGAATGATGGCCATAGGCCAGCTCTGCCACAGCTTCGAGATCCAATCTCACTATGTGGAGGATGGCCAGGGAAGGGCATACCAGGCGACGATTGTGCTGGAAGACACACATATCCCAGATATAGAAGAAGCGATCCGGTCGGGTGGGAAGCAACTCACGGTCGGCACATGGCGATACAACGAAATCGCGTATGATGCGCGCAAGAGAGGTTTCAGGATATACTCCTCCGATGTGCGGAAAACGTTTATGCGCGAAATGAAGGATAGCGTTCGGGACAAGGAGGGACGGATTTCGTTCAAGCTAACACAACTATACAACGACTGGTACCAGAAAGCTTCGAAGTCCGTCCGCGACCAGGGGGCGTATCTTGAGACAATCTGGGAGTTGATGATCCTTTGTCCCCTTCCCTACTGGGATGGAATCGATGACTTCCCGGTGGCCCTCGATGCTATCCCGCCGGCTGACAAGAATACACCGGAGTTCCGGCGAGCCCATGAGTTCCTCCAGAACCGCCAAGAGCAGCTTTGCGCGTACAACTTCCGGGTTGCGTTTGACGGCATAGACCTGAAGCGGATCGTCCATTTGCCGACAGAGAGAGGCCCTCGATCCCGCCTGTACTTCATTGAGTTCGACAATGAGGTCTTTGAGACGCGCCTGGCGTTTTCGGGGTATCTTTTCGCACAACTGACTGCAGTGCGCCCATTTGACCTGAACGGTGTGCAGATACGGCTACGCAATGTGGGCATTGGCGGCTATGACAGTACGTATCTTAGGTTCACAGAACAGATTGATACGATCCGAAGCCGTTGGGTATCGGGCGAGATCTTCGTGGACATTGGGCTGGAGCGGGCCCTGAATATCGACCGCGATAGCTTCAACGAGCACGACGAACATTTCAAGAGCCTCCAGGCCGAAGTCCATAAGAACCTGAGTCCTGTCTTCCAGGATATTGAGCGGATCGCTGCTGCGCTTCGTGCCGAACGGCGTGAGCAAACGGAGAGAGGTATGCGCGAAGCCCTTCGCGGCATCATCAGGGAGCGTTCGGGTGGGACCCTGGAGCTCCAGCAGCGAGAACTTGATGGAGACCAGCCGATCGTGGTGGTGGACGAAGAGAAGAGCCAGATCATCATCAACACAGCGGCCAAACCACTGCGGAAAAAGAAAGCACGTCAGGTCTTGAGTGCCGCTATGGTCGCGTACCATACGGCGTTGCGAACCGCCAAAGGCCAAGTCCAACAGCGCGAAGCGTTCTATGATCTCCTGCGCAGAATCCTGGACGAGCTGGTATGAGCCCCATCGATTATGACCAGGACGTTCCGAAGCATTGTGTCAGATACCGGGGTTGGTTGCCAGCCTGTAAGGACCAGAAGGAGCGCACGAAGAATCGCCGTCCGCTGAAGTATTTCACCCTCTGCGCCAAGCAAGCGATCGACGTTTTCATGTTGGAGATGGAAGGCATACTGCAACGCGATCGGAGAGGGTGCTTGCCAGGGGTCATCGTTTGCGAAGCGCGCGAGGACGAGGCTGTAGAGATTCGCCGGCTTGTGCGCCCACCCGTCGGTGATGCTCTGATTGTAGGTCGGCTTGAAGACATCCTCACGTTCCAGGACACCCCGGAGACTTTGGCCGTACCCCCCGACGGTGAAGTCAGGGATAAGCAACTCCGACGGCTACTTAACATCAAGCGCAATGCACAGAGGCTGGGCGAGTGCTTCCCCTTCGATGTTGTGAATTTCGATCCCTACGGCAGTTTAGTCGCTCCCCGTCTGGAGGCCAATGATCTGTACCTGGCGTTTTGCCGGCTCTTTGAGCTACAGTTGGCGGCGGAGGACTTTCTCTTGTTGCTAACCACTCCCGTGAATTCGGCTGACGCCGCCGTGCGTGCAGAGTTCAGAGAGCGGTTCGACGCCAATGTGGCAGACCACGAGTCGATCCGCGATGCAGTCATGTCCCGGCATGGCACGACGGAATACGACAGAATCAACCAGACGGAAAGAGTGGCTGTGGAAGTGGCCAAGTCGATAATCATCCCTCCAGCACGGGCGAACGGTTGGAGTCACAAGCACCGTGGTGCGTACGTCTATCAGCGAGGTGGCGGCCACACGATGCTGAGTCTCGTGGTCGAGTTCCACCGGGGTGAAGACAATGTATGCGAGTACGTGGAGGATGTGGTTCGCATAGTCAATGATATGCCCGCGTACTACGGTCCCAATGACGCCGCGGCCGATGCCGAGGTCAAGAAGCATCTGGAGGAAGTGATCACCTACCGCGAACAAGTCAGGGCCGAGTACACATCGTAGGTTCCAACCGCAACGGCCGCAGCCCGGACGCCGGGCGAGACGCCCGGCTCTACCCAGTGAGAGGGCCGAGACCGCGTGCTTTCTACAAAGCAAGTTGACAGTTCACAGTGAACGACATCGAACGGTCACCCACCCAGGCACCTGCAACAATCAACAAGCACCCAGCAACGAGAAACTCCGCCCTCCCCACCGCGCCGACGAAGTCAACCCACGGCTCCATCCACTGAATCCCAGGCGATGCCACAGGGGATATGCAGACCGGAGACCGGAGACTGTAGACGGGAGGTACGGCCATCCTTCGATCCGCCGGGCGGCGGACTCAGGGCAGGCGGCCGACGAACCGGGGAACGCGCCCCCCTCCGAAAGCGCCCTGCTACTCCCACTGAACGCTAGGCGATGCCACAGACGATATGCAGACCGGAGACCGGAGACTGTAGACGGCAGGTACGGCCATCCTTCGATCCGCCGGGCGGCGGACTCAGGGCAGGCGGCCGACGAACCGGGGAACGCGCCCCCCTCCGAAAGCGCCCTGCTACTCCCACTGACTCCCATTGGGCGCCATAAAGGCAAGAACGACAGGCTTGAGACTGGAGACTTGAGGCCTGAGGTACGGCACGGCACGTGCGACACCGCCAGCCAAAGGACGGTGCTACTCCCCCCTACCCCCAAAGGAGGCTGCTGCTCTCACTGATTGCCAGCCCGCGCCACAATGTCAAGCCACGGCGCTCCCGCCGCGCCGCCACCAGCTCCTCAAGACCCGCCGCCTCCCACTTTAGCGAGTATCACAATAATGTCCATAACGGCAGGCTTGGGGCATCGGTCGCGAGGTTTGCCCGCCGTACGGCGCGCGCGAGGTACGGCAACGGCGCCGCGCGCCACCGCGCAATCCGAACCCGCTGCCGCCACCCCCTCAAGCGAGAACGGCCATAAATACCAGCCACGCCACACGCGGCACCCCACCAACGAAAGGACGGTGCTGCTTCCGCCGAAGGCCAGCACATGCCACAAAGGCAAGGCCCGCTGCACGCGCCCGGCCAACCGAAGGACGGTGCTGCTTCCACTGAACAGCAGGCGCGGCCACAAATAATATAGACGCGAATGAAGCCGCCCTGCCGGGGCGGCGCGGCAGGTGCGGCAACGGGTCACAAGGCGGCCTGGTCCGCCGGCGGGCTGCGTCCGGCTGGGAGGGACGTATGTCGCGCGGGAGCGGACGCGGCGTCCGGCCGGCATGGCCGTCTGACAGGGGGGATGACAGCCGGCGCGGAGCGACTGCGTCGCCCCGCGCCGGAAGTCAGAAGGCAGAAATCTGAAGTATGAAGGAACGGCCACAAAGGCGATACAGACGGCACGCAGGCGGGAGGCCGGAGGCTTGAGGTACGGCAACCCTTCGAGCCCTCGGCTGCGCTCGGGACAGGCAAGCTCACGGCAGGTGGCCGGGCGACGGTGGGCGCCGGAGGCGAAAAGCCTCCGGCCCTTTGTCGCCCTTTTTCGATTTTCCACCCAAGTGAAATGGCGGTTTTTGCATCTAAGTAATTGGTGGGCGACGGGAAGCCGTTTCCTGTCGCGCAAGAAGGATCACAGCGAATGCCAGGCATGGGTTTCAGCGGCCGGATGGGGCGTGGGCTATGGGCGGGGTCGTCCCGCCCCGGGTATGCCGCGCAGACGTGGGGTCGGGGCGGCGATGGCCGAAGGGGACGGCAAACGGCTTTCCCTCCGCCGTGCTCCGAGTGCTCCGACCCCGGCGCTATGTATCTATCTGCAAAGGAGTTACGATATCCAACCCCAAAGGTATCCAACGCTGTCATCCGGGACCGGGCGGGCGAGAGCTTGCCCGCGAGGGCGGCCCCGCCCGTTTTGCTCAGGTGCAGGCGTCGCGTGGGCCGGCGGGCGTCCGGGGGCCGTGAGGGGCCGTGGGCGGCGGCCGGCGGGATTGACGGGGCGCGAGCGCGGGTGGATAATCCCCTGCGGAGCGGTCCGCCCAGGTGCGGTGTCAGAGGGCCCGGGGCCCGCGAGAAGCGTCCGGGGGGGCGCCTGGCGGGCTGAGGGCGCGCGGCAGGGCTGTCATAAGCCGAGGGCACACCTTTGGATAGGGAGCGCGAGCTTCTGCTGGTAAGGTCGGCGAAGGCGGGGGACGGGCGGGCCTTCGGCGAGCTGTGCCGCGCGCTGAACGACCGGGCCTACGCGTTCGCCCGCCGGCTGACGGGCTGCCATGCGGATGCGGCGGACGTGCTTCAAGAGGCGTGGCTGAGGGCTTTCGAGGGGATAGGCGAGTTCGACGGGCGGGCGCGCTTCGGGACGTGGTTTTTCCGGATAGTGTTGAGCGTCGTCGCGGGGCGCGGGCGACGCGCCGGGCGGAGTGCGGAGGAGCCGGGCCGGGGCGCACTGGCGGAGTGGACGGACGGGGGCGCGGTCGGCGATCCGGCCGAGCGGGCGGAGTTCCACGAGCTGCGGGCGGAGCTTCAGAAGGCCCTGCCCGAGCTGCCCGTGGAGCAGCGGGCGGCCTTCGTGCTGGTGGCGCTCGAGGGCCGGTCCTACGCCGAGGCGGCCGCGGTGCTGGAGTGTCCCGAGGGCACGCTGGCCTGGCGAATGGCGGAGGCCAGGCGGAAGCTGTTGGGGAGGTTGGCGCCGTACCTGGACTGAGAGGTGAAACGACGATGAAGTGCGACGAGGCGCGAACACTGGTATCCCGGCAGATGGACGGCGAGTTGCCGGCGGAAGAGGCGCCCGCGCTGGAGGCGCACCTGGCGCAGTGCCCGGACTGCAGGCAGTACGCGCGGCGCTGCCGGGCCTTGCAGGAGGCGATCGAGGGGGTGGCGGCCCCTGCCGCGCCCGCCCCAAGGCTTCCCGCGCTTGTGTCGCGCGCCGGGGGGCGCGCGGCCCGGCGGCTGG
Organism: uncultured candidatus Brocadiaceae bacterium; assembly: GCA_964592385.1. Lineage (GTDB taxonomy): Bacteria > Planctomycetota > Brocadiia > SM23-32 > SM23-32 > CAZQEQ01. Next base: position 10,183 of record CAZQEQ010000033.1, read on the forward strand.
CGTTCTACAGGGCTGCGACAGGCGCGCTGGCGGCAGCGTGCGTGGTGCTGGCGGTCCTTCTGCACGTGCGGGGGCGCGGCGTCGAGATGCCCGCGGGCGGCGAGGGGACGGCCGGAATCGAGATCCCGGCGCCGTCCGCGGCCATGCTCCATGCCGGCGGGCCGGAGGAGTGGCGCTCCGAGCCCGTCCCGGCCTTCCTGGCCCTGGATGACTACTTCGCGGGCGGGCTCGAATGGCTCGCCCAGGACGGTCGGCAGACGGAGATGGGCGTGCGCGGGTACGCCGGACCGACCGAGGCGGCAGCCGCCGGACCGACCGTGCTGGTGGACATCCGCGTCGCGGCAGTCTCGGAGGGCGGGGGGGTGAAGCCGCTCTCCGGGCCGGCGCTGATGATCAAGCCGGGCGTCGAGGCGCACTTCCGGCTCGCCGAGAGCGGCGGCGGGGAGGCGAGGCGGCTGGCCTACCGTTGCGCTTACTCCGCGAGCGGAGCGGGCCTGGTACAGGTGGACCTCGAGATAGCGCCGCAAGGAGCCGGCGAGGTGCCCGTCAGGCTCTTCGGGACGGTGCGCGTCGGCGACGACGGCGACGCGCCGGCCGCCTACGCGCGGATCGGAACGGCGGGCTACGTGTTGTTCCTCAGTGCGGCGCGGCTGGAGAAGCGCGTGCCGCAGGCGAGTGCGGGGCAGACCTGAAACGCTTCAGCACATTGTGGCTGCTCCTGGCGCTTGCCGCGCCCTGCATGGCGCACGGCGCCGGCGTCGAGGTGAGCGGCCTGCCCCGTCGCGTCTGGGGCGGCCGGGCGATCAGGCCGGTCGTGCGGGTGATGGACGTGGGGCCCGACCAGACGCTCCGGCTGGTCTGGGCGGTGCTCCTGGACGGGGACGTGCTCCAGGGGGAGATAAAAGGCGTGCGGGGAGCGGCCGAGAGGGAGATCGAGATCGTCCTGCCGCAGGTGCGGGTGCGGGTATCGACGACCTTTGCCGTGCACCTGTTCGAGGGACAGGGGGCGCTGGCCGAGGAGTCGCGCCGGCTGGACGTGTTTCCGTCGGTGCTCCTGGCCGGGCTGGCGCGCGCGTACGAGGACCGGCCCGTGGGCCTGGTCGCCGTCGGGCGGGAACCGGAGGCCGTCACGCAGCCCATCCCGATTCGGTGGCGCGTCCTGTCCTCGGGCGCCGCCGTGCAGGCGTTCCAGGGCGAGGCATTCTTCCTCGTGGCCGACCGGCAGCTACGGCGCAGGTCCGACCTGACCGCCGCCCTCATGGAAAGGGTCGAGGGGGGCGCGACGGTGATCTGCCTCGGCGACGTGGTCGCGCCGCTGCCGCTGGAAGGTGCCGGGGAGAACGTCCAGCCGGGCGCTTTCCGGGCAGCGCGACTGCTGGCCCCGGAGCACCCGGTGTTCGACACCCTCGAGCCGGGCGACCTGGCGGACTGGGCTGCGGACGGCGTCGTGGCGCGGCAGGCGCTCGCCTGGCCGGAGTCGGGGAACTGCACGGTCCTGGCGGACGCCGGCCCGGGGCCGGAGCCGCTCGCGCTGCTCGTCGAGGTGCGCCGGGGCGCCGGCCGCGTCCTCTACTGCGCCCCGGCCGTCCTGGAGAAGCTCCCGCAGGAGCCCGTGGCCGAAGTGCTCCTGGGCAACATGGTGCGCTGGGCCTTCTCGCCCGTGGAGCCCCTCGGTAAGGCCACGGTGCGACTCGCCGGGGGTTCCGGGCTGCGCGAGGTGGTCGCGGCGCTCGCGCCCGGGACCGGGGGCGAAGGCGGCGCGCTCGTCGGGGACGGCTCGCTCCTGGCCGGCAGGGGGAAGGAGCTGCTGGCGGGCCTGCTGCGCGGCGGCGGGACGGCCGTCCTGTTTCACCTGTCGGAAGAGGATGCGAGCGCCCTGAACGGATTGCTCCGGGCCCGGTGGGAGCGCGACGTGCACGCTTCGCCGCCGGCGCTGCGCCTCTGTCCGGCGCGGCCGGACGCGCTTCGGGGGTTCAGCCTGCGGGCCGCACACCCCCTGCTCGGCGGAGTGCGGCCGGAGGACGTCCACGCCCTGGCGGACGCCGGCGATTGGGAGGACGTGCACGCCATCGCCGCAGCGGCGGACGAGGAGCATTTCACCGATTTGATGGGAGGGGGCCTGGTGGCTAAGCTTGAGCGGGACGGCGTCCGCCTGGTCTTCTGGCAGACGCCACTCTCCGAGGAGGGCGGCGGGGCGCAGGAGCGCGTGCTCGCCGCCATGTTCGGGAACCTGGGAATCGGCCTGACGAACCAGCATTAGCCCTTAAAGGGAGGGACGAGATGTCGAGCAAGATGCGAGTCTTCGGGGCGTGTGTCGTGTTGGCTTTGTGCTTCGGCGTGGGCGCCCGCGGCGCACGCGCACAGGAAGCGGCGGCCGAGGGCGAGGCGAAGCCCCTGACCGTGGCCGTCCTGGACTTCGAGACCAAGGACAAGGCAACGGTGGACCTGGGCTCGAAGATCGGCGACCTGCTCACCGTGTTCATGTCCATGGAGGACGGCCTCGAGCTGGTCGAGCGCACGAAGCTGAAGGGCATCCTCGAGGAGATGAAGCTCGGCGCGTCCGGGATCGTTGACCCGGAGCAGGCCACGCGCATCGGCGGCCTGGTCGGCGCGCAGGTGCTCGTCGTGGGCCAGGCCTTCGTGGTCAACGAGAAGCTCTACATCACGGGCAAGGCGATCAGCGTGGAGACCAGCCGCCTCGGCGCGCAACTGGCCAAGGCGGAACTCGACGCGGACCTGGACCTGCCCGTGCAGGAGCTGTCGGAGAAGCTCGCCGAGTGGCTCAGGGAGAACTCCGAGAAGATGGTCGCCAAGATCAGCACGCCGGCCGACAAGGTCGCCGCGCTCAAGAAGGCGCTTGCCGGCAAGAAGCTGCCCACGGCGGCGGCTATCGTCTTCGAGGCGCACGTCGGCTCGATCACCATTGACCCGGCGGCGGAGACGGAGCTGATCTACCTGATGCGCAAGGTCGGCGTGCCCGTCCTGAGCGCGCGGCAACTGCGCATAGCCGACTGGGCGATGGAGTACCTGAAGGACGCCAACCTGCCCGCGCCCGTCGCGGCGCAGAAGGCCGACGTCGTGATCCTCGGCGAGGGGTTCAGCGAGTTCGCCGGGCGCACGGGCGACCTGATCACCGTGAAGGCCCGGGTCGAGCTGAAGGCGGTCGAGGCGAAGACGCTGCGCGTCCTGGCCGTCAGCCGTCAGACGGCGACGCACGTGGACCTGGCCGAGCAGATCGCGGCCAAGACGGCGCTGCAGAAGGCGGCGGGCCTGGCGGCCATCGAGCTGCTGCCCGAGGCAGTCACCGAATGGAACAAGCCGGCTAAGGAGGAAGAGTAAGAAGTGAGAAGGCAGAAGGCAGAAGTATGAAGTAACGGCGGACAGCAACGGCGGACGGCAACGACACACTACGGAACGACAGGCGACAAGAAACAAGCAACCAGCAACGAGAAACTCCTCGGTCCGCCGTACGGCGGGGCAGCCGGCTTCGCCGAGTCGCCGAGACCGGCCAGGGAAGTATGAAATTTGCGGCAGACGGCGGACGACTCTTGCCACGGAACTTGCCCGCCGCAGTGCGGACGAGGGGTCGTCCTCGACACCGTGCCCGTCCCGGGGAGGACGAGAACGAGGACGAGCACGAGTGCTCTGAAAGCGCAACCCGTATTGGGGGGACTCGGGTGGATACTGCGCGACACGTCGGCATAGGCGGGGCGGAGCGGGTGCTGCGGGTGAAGGTGGCCTTCCTTGCAATCCTGGGCGCGCTGGTGGCTGCCGGAGCGGCGGCGCCTGCGGCGACGGCTTCGCTGGCCGTCGTCGGGACGGATGCGGACGTGGGTCCCCTCTGCTCCCTGGTCGAGGTCGAGCTTGTCGGGCGCGGCGTGGAACTGGTCGAGCGCGCGCGTATCGACAGCGTGCTTCAGGAGCAGAAGCTGAGCGCCGCCGGGCTGACCGACAGGGACGCGCTGATAAAGGTAGGCCAGTTGCTCAAGGCGAACGCCTTCCTGCTGCTCTCGGTGGAGGAAGGGCCCGCAGAGGAGGACAAGGAGGCATTGGTCCGCCTCCGCCTGGCCGAGACCGTGCACGGCATCCGGCTGGTGGACCAGGTGTTCGGCTGGGAGCGCGAGCGGATCGGACAGTGCGCTTCGCAGATAGCCGACCGGGCCGCCGAGGCCGCGGCGAAGCTGGAGTTGCCGGCCGGCCAGCTCGTCCCGGTGGGCATAGTGGACGTGCACCGGATCCTGCTCGGGGAGGAGAAGCAGTGGCTCTGCCGCGCCGCGCAGGTGGTGCTCTCGGCGAGGCTGGCCAGGGAGCCGCGCGTGGTGGTTCTGGAGCGGGAGGACCTGCGCCTCTTGACCGAGGAACTGATCCTCACGGGGGGCGACCGGGATTCCCTGTGGGCGCCGGGCGCGCTGGTCGAGGGTACGATCCGGCGCACGGACGTGGCGGGGGCGGAACTGACGCTCCAGGTGCGGCCGGCGGGGGGAGAGGCGGTGGAGCTGGGGCCGTTCGCCTTTGCCGAGGACGCCGTCAATCAGGCCGCGCAGGAGGCCGCCGAGGCCGCTGTGCAGCAGGTGACCCAGGCGCCTCCTGCCGCCACGTGGGAGCCCGAGAAGGAGGCGGCCGAGTTCTTCCGCCAGGGCAGGCTGCTCGCCAAGCACGCCAGGTACGTGCCGGCCTTCACGGCGCTTGACACGGCCTCGGCGCTCGCGCCGGATAACGTGGAGTACGCCCTGGAACTGCTCACGCCGGCGCAGCACCTGGTCTGGCGCATCGAGGATCTGGGACTGAGCGACGTCGAAGTCGCCGAGATCGCCTCGCGCCTGATGTCGTCCCTGGACAGACCGACCTGGGAGAATGCCAACCCCTTCAGTCTCGCCTTCGGGCGCCTTGAGCGTTACCTGGGGGAGTCGGGCTCCTTCTCAGGTGAAAGGGCGGGGGAAATCAACCGGGCGACCCGCCGCAGGTGGGCCGACCGGTACCGCGCTTTCGCTGAGAAGTACACGCCCCACTGGAGCGGCGCCCCGCCGTTCGAGCCGTGCCTGATCGGGAGCGACTCCGCCGCCGAGGCGATGCAGTGCATCAAGGAGACCGTGCAGCTTTGGCTTTTCCCGCCCGAACGCGGCGGGCGGGTGGAATCCGTGGAGCGGCGGGTAGCGATCGCCAGCTACATCTTCGAAAGGCCCCCCAGCGGTTGTCCGGGGCACCTGCGGGATGAGCGTGACGCCCTGGCCGAGGGGTTCTCGGCCTACGTGCGGGAGCTTGTCCGTGACGGGGACCCCCTCGTGCGCTTCGCCGCCTGCCTGGCCCCGCTCTCCCGGGACGGGGGCCGATGGCTTTGCCGCTCGTTGAGCCAGGACGCCGAACTCAGGGCGGCGTGGGCGGAGGAGGCGGTCAAGACGTACGCGCTGGAACTGCGGTTCGTCGAGGATCTGCCTGACCAGACCCGGAAGTTCCCGCACACGGCGTTGGTGCGGGCGGTCGGCGAGTCACCCTGGCCCACGCCGAAGAAGTTCGAGGCATACGAAGAGCTGTACTCGCCGGCGATTGAGGCCAATGACGCGCAGGCCCTGATGACGTGGCCCGACGTTGGTTCCGTGCAGATGGCGGGCAAGATCGTTGCCCTGTTCGAGGAGGACCCGCAGGCGGCGTTCCGGTGCCTGCACTTCGTGGAGCAGTCCGTGCCGGTCCTGGAGGGCGGCAAGGAGGACGAACAGGTGGCCGATCGGCTCGAGAAGCTCACAGGCCGCATAGCGGCAACGCGGAGAGCCTTCGAGGATAAGGTCCGCCAGTTGGATATAGAAGCCTCCGAGCTGACGCGCAAAGGCCGGACGGACAAAGCGGCGGCCGTCACCGGCCGGGTGAACGCCATGCGGGCGGCGCTGGAGCAACGGGCCACGCCGGTCGAGCCGCTCAAGCTCTCCGTCACGATGCTGGCCAGCAACAAGGATTGGCCCCGCTACTGGCGGTGGGCGGCCGGCCGGTCGCCCGGCCTCAAGATGCAGGTGCAGCCGGGTAAGGTCTGGCTGGCCATCAGCGATGCCGAGGCCGACGGGACAGCCCGGGTCGGCCTTGTGCGCATTGACGGGGAAGGGCCGCGCGTCGGGGGCCTCTGGCAGACGGAGGTCCCGGCGCCGCGCCGCCATGAGCCGTTTATCGGCGGGCTTGCCGTCACTGAGACGGCAAGCTACGTGGCCATCGGCCTGTGGGGCCTGGTCGACTTTCCCGGCGGCGGCGGGGCGCCCGCCTTCCTGACCTCGAAAGAGGGCCTGCCCGAGAGCCCGATCACCAGCGTCGCGTGGTGGAACGACCGGCTCTGGCTCAGCCACGGGGGATACGGGACCGAAAGCGGGCTGGGGGCCTACGATCCTGCCGGCGGGGAATACCGATCCGCGTTCAGCAGTGCGGAGAAAGGCGGGCACGCCCTGACGCACGGCGAGACATACCGCGTGCGCGAACTGCTCGCCGAGCCAGCGGGCCTCTACATCGCGGTGGACCGCGGGGACTCGACGGATTCATGGGGGTTGTGGCGCCTGGATGGGGACGGGGGGATGCCCGAACGCATCCTGTCGGCCGTCAACGCCGGCCCGCACCAGTGGGTACTGAGCGAGAGCATGCTCGCCCGCTTGCCGGCCGACATGGAGACGATGCGGCGCCTGGCTGCTTACACAAAGGGAGAGATGGAACCCGTGCCGCCCGGGCGCCTGCTGGAGGAGGCCCCCCTGTGGGTGGGGGGCGCACTGCCCCGCTCCAACCTGGGCTTTTGGACGGTTGCCCACGTGGACGGCAACTCAGCGGCGGTCTATAAGGATCGGTTCTGGGGGAGGAAAGGGGATCATCACATCCTGGTCATCAAGCGCGGCCAGCGCTATGAGGACGCACACGTCATCGAGAACGACATCCTCGACGGGCGCCCCGTGATGCGGTTCTTCGCCAGCCCGTTCGGCCTGATCGCCGTGGGCGAGGGCGACGTGGGGATAGTGAGTATTGACCAGAGGGAGGCGCAATGATGAGGAGAGGTATCGTCGCCGGTCTTGTCGGCCTGACGGTCGCCTGTATGGCGTTCGCCGGACCCGCCGCCGCGCAGGATGATCCGAACGTGGGCGCAGCGCTGGAGCGGGCTCACCGGCTGGTGAAATACGGGAAAGCGGGCAGCGAGGAGTTCCCCCCGACCGTCCGTGCCGCGGCCGGGGCCTGCCAACTGCTGGAGGCCAGCCACGAAGCCGGCAAGGCGCTCTGGACCGCCTGCGAGCTGAACGCGGAGGGCAAGAGCTTCGACGGCGTCCGCTTCCGCACCCCGCCCGGCGGGCTCCGCAACCTGTTCTGGGCCTTCGCGCTGCCGGGGAACTCGAAGATGGACAGGTGGGGCATCATGCCCGTGGCCGAGACGGCGCAGCGGCCGGGCTTCCACGGCTACTGGTACTGGGACGACGAGAAGCTGGCCGACGTGGACCTGCCGGCCAGGAGCCGCCTGTTCCTCCAGAGGACGCTCGGCGCCGAGGACGCGACGAAGCTCCAGCCGGACGCCGAATACATCCTCTGGTTCGACTTCGCCGGGACGGAGCCGGAGCAGTTCCACATCGCCCTCAGCGCCCTGCCGATGGGCGACGAGAAGTACGACGCGGCGTCCACGGCCCAGGCCCTCGGCCTGCGGCCGGCCGGCGTACACCTGGCCTGCTACCTGGGCGTCGTGGACAGGGTCACCGAGATTCTGGAACAGAACCCGAAGGCCGTGGCATTGCCCGACATCGCTGATCGCCCTCCGGTCAGCCACGCCGTAATGGGCGACCAGCCGCAGGTCATCGAGCTGCTCATGGAGCACGGCGTGGACATCAACGCCGCGCTGACACAGGACGTAACTGCGCTGCACCTGGCCGTCAAGGAGGACGTCGTTGCGGCACTGCGCTTTCTGCTGGCGCACGGGGCCAAGGCGGAAACCTGTGACAAGAAGGGCTGGACTGCGCTGCATATCGCGGCCCGGGACGGCAAGGCGCAGGCGGTGACGCTCATGCTTGACGCCGGCGTCGACGTGAACCTGAGAAGCGAGAACGGCTGGACACCCCTGCACTCGGCCGCACTGGCGGGACGCGAGGACATCATCGCCCTGCTCCTGGCGAAGGGCGCCGGTTCGGAAACCCAGAGCGCCGGCGAGGCCGAGGCGGGTTGGACGGCCCTCCACTTCGCCTGCAAGGGGGGCAGCCAGACTATCGTGGAGGGTCTCCTGGGTGCGGGGGCAGACATCCAGGCACGAGACACGGCGGGCTGGACGCCGCTCCACCGGGCCGCGCACCTCGGACGCTTCGACATCGTGAAGCTCCTGGTGGCCGGGGGAGCGGATGTGAACGCGGGCGCGCAGGACGGCCCGTGGGAACTTGCCCTGGGCAAAGGCGTTCTGGTCACGTTGCTGGGCGCGGATGACGACCAGCCGACGCCCTTCCTGTTCGGTGAGGAGCCGCCGTTGGGCAAGTGGATCCACCTTGCGATGGTCTACGCGGAGGGGCAGGTAAGCGTCTTTGCCGACGGCGCCAAGGGCGGTCAGTACGATGCGCCCGCGGCCCTGGCGGCTACGGACGCCGACCTCATGGTCGGCAGGTCCCCGGCATCTCCGGCGGGGCTGGAGTGCTCCCTGCGCGAGGTGCGGCTTTCCGATGTCGCCCGCTACGGGGACGCCTTCACCCCCGAGTGGCGCTTCGAGCCGGACGAGAACACGGTCCTCCTCCTGCACTGCGACGAGGGAAAGGGTGACGTGGCGCACGATTCCTCCGGGCGCGGCAACGACGCAAGGCTGGCCAAGTGCGCCTGGGCCGTGCAGTAGGGCCTCGCGCTTCCCGCGCAGGTGGGCACGCTGCCTTGCTGGCCCAAGACGCGCGCCGCAAGCAAGGGCGGGCGCGGCGATTGGGTATGGTGAGGGCGCCGGGGATCGAACCCGCGACCTACGGATTATAGGTCGAAATCAGTCCAATGTGGCCCTGATTACGTAACCGTGACCGGGCCGTTCCTTGTGGCGTAACTCACATGCGGACGAGTGACTTACGACAGCTTCAAGATCGGGACTGGGCGGCAACCACCGGAAGCTAAACGGGCCGGTCTTTCTGCTTGAGGTGCCCGATCAGTCTCCGCTACTTCTCCAAGGCCTGACGCACCTTGGCGGCGAGGGACTCCCGTTCGAAAGGCTTGTGAAGGAAGGGGATGCCTTCCTCCAGCAGGCCGCGATGCACGATGGAGTTGTCTGTGTAGCCGGACATGTAGAGCACCTTGAGGCCAGCCTGGCTCGCGACCATGGACTCGTAGAGTTCGCGCCCGTTCCGGTCGGGCATCACCACGTCGGTCAGCAGCAGGTCGATCTGGCCTTTGTGGCCCTGCGCGACCTGCTCGGCCTCGCGCGCGCTGGCAGCGCTCAGCACCGTGTAGCCCAGCGCTTCCAGGTGCCGGCGGCCGATGTCCCTGACGGCCTGGTTGTCCTCGACCAACAGGATCGTCTCCGAACCGCCGGTGATGAACTTGGACGCGGGGCGCCGTTCCTGGGCCTCGGCAGCCACGCGGGGCAGATAGACCTTGAAGCTGCTTCCCCTGCCCGGTTCGCTATAGACCCAGATGTTGCCTCCGTGCTGCTTCACGATCCCGTAAACGGTGGACAGGCCCAGGCCCGTGCCTTTTCCCATCTCCTTGGTCGTGAAGAAGGGGTCGAAGAGCCGCTCCTGGGTCTCCTCGTCCATCCCGCAGCCTGTGTCGCTGATGGCGAGCATCACGTAGGGCCCGGGGGTAACGGCCACGTGTTTTTGTACGTAATCCTCGCCGAGGTCGCAGTTGGCCGTCTCGATGGTCAGCCGGCCGCCGTTGGGCATGGCGTCGCGGGCGTTGACTGCCAGGTTCATGATGACCTGCTCGATCTGCCCGGGGTCAGCCCGCACGTTGCCAAGGTCAGGTGCGGGGCCAAAGCGGATGTCGACGTCCTCGCCGAGCAGGCGCGCCAGCATCTTGGTCTGGTCCCCGATGAGCGCGTTCATGTTGAGCACTACGGGCTCGATGGTCTGCCGGCGGCTGAAAGCCAGGAGCTGCCGCGTCAGGTTCGCCGCGCGATCGGCCAGGGCGAGCACCTCGGTCAGATCCTGATGCGCCTGCGACCCGGGCTCAGCGTCGCCGTGCGCGAACTCCGCGAACCCCCTGATCCCCGTCAGCAGGTTGTTGAAGTCGTGTGCGATGCCGCCGGCCAAGCGGCCGATGGCTTCCAGCTTCTGGACCTGGCGGAACTGCTCTTCGAGTTGCTTCTGTTCGGTGATGTCCCAGAAGATGCCGAGTATGCCGGTTATCTCCCCTTTGTCGTCTCGCACGGGCGTCTTGATGGTTCGGACCCACCGCTGTTTCCCGTTCACCATGTACGGTTCTTCAAGCTCCTCGGGCTGCCCTGCTTCCATCAGTCGCGCGTCGTCGGCCCTGTACTTCTCAGCAAGCTCCCTGCGGTGGAAGTCGTGGTCTGCCTTGCCTGCGATCTCGGAGGGCGCGATTCCTAAGTCCCTGGCGTAGTTGTCATTGCACGACACATACACGGATTGCTTGTCCTTGAGGAATACCTTCTGCGGGAGGTTTTCGACAAGCGTCCTGTACTTGGACTCGCTCTCGCGGAGGGCCGCTTCGGCCTGCTTGCGCTCGGCTACCTCCTGTCTCAGCTCTCTTGTTCTGGATCTGACCTGAGATCTCACGATGACATATCCTGCGAGGAATAAGAACGCCAACCCACCAATGCCTGCCAGTGCCGGTGTCACCCATCCGGGAAACACGGCCTTTTCGGCCGGCCTCGCGAGGAACCATTTGTCTAATGATTGGTAATAGGCAGACTGCTTATCTTTCTTCAGTTGTACTATGTGGCGATCGATTGTCTCGATGAGATACGGCGTTGCAACGGCGCCCTTGGGAAACGCGAAATGGAGGCGCGCGGGTTGGAAGATGATGGGAGTCGACACGAGACCGAACTCCTCCTCGTGCGCATAGGCAAAATCCTTACTGACAACTCCCGCGTCTGCTTTGTCGGCGTTTACCAACTCGAAAACCTGAGTGTACGTATCCATCTCGGTGAAGCCGCAGGCGACGTCGAAGTTCTTGAGGAGGTCTTTTATGCCGCCTGGACCCTCAACGTTGATGCTGCCTTTCAGGACAGCTATGTTCTTCCCCTCGAGGTCGAGGACGCATTCGATGTCAGAACCTTTCCGCACGTACACCGCTGACCAGCTCAGATGGACAGCTTCGTTTGAGAAGGCGAGTATCTTGCTCCGCTCCTCAGAGAACGCCTCGTCCGGCATGATGTCTATCTCGTTTTCTTCAAGCCGCCTTTGGCACTGTGGCCAGGTGCCGTGGACGTACTCTATTTCCCATCCTTCATCTCGCGCGATGTAGCCTATGATGTCAGGCCAGAATCCGCACGCATTGCCCTCGCTGTCGGTGAATATCTTCGGGGAGTTCTCGTATATGCCCACCCTTACCCGTGTCGGATTCTGTGCAAGTGCGGGTATCGGGAAGACGGAGCTGCCAGGCAACAGGAGACATAGAGCCAGCACAAGGTGCTTCTTCATGTTTCCACTCCTGACTTTGGGGCCGCCTGCGTTGGCCCTGTGTCACCGTTCAGCACGAGAAGAGTCCGGTTACTCTCATCGCCCTGCAAGCGAGCCACTCAAGGCCACCCGGACGGAGCGAAGCAACTGTTCGTTGTTCACCGGCTTGGCCAGCAGCGTGATAGGGCCGTGGCGCATGGCCTGCCTCATCAGGTCACTGCTGGGGCAACTGGTGATGACTATGCCCGGTACGTCAGGGTGCCCTGTTCGAAATCGTCGCAGCAATTCGACGGTCTCGCGCTGGTCCGATGCGGCCGCCACGTGCAGAGCCGTCATGCCCTCCTCGTCGCCCTTCGTGAGTGCGTCCAAAGGCACTGCAACCAACTCCTTGATCTTCGCCGGGCTGCCTTGCCTTGCGGCCTCGTGGATCTGGCCAGGCATGGCAGAGCCCGGCAAAGGCCAGGTTGCGAGAACTGCCAGCAATACTGCCAGGTAACGACCAGAATGCCGCACCAACACCAGCTTCATGTCGCTGCCCCGTGAAGTAGAAGGTCCCGAACCGGCATATTCCACGTCACGAGCCTGCTATTCAGTTTCAATGGTAGCAGCGTACCCATGCGACCGGGTTTGTCAAGCCCCTTTGGTGCTGACCCGTCCCCAGTTTCGTGGCGTGTTCTCCAAGGCTGCGGTGATGCGCAAGGCGCCCAGACCTGGGGGTAAGCCGTGTTGGCGGAGTCATTCCAGGCCCTGCCGCAATACTCTCAGTGCCACGCCTCGCCGTTTCGTTGATAGCTGCGGGTACTGGCGCCCGTGCTCGGACCGCCATTTCAAGGCCGTCAGGACTGCCAGCATCATGACCACTGCCATCACGATCAGCAGCCTCTCCGTCCGCTCGCAGGTCGCCAGCCACAGGCCCCGCAGCCCCAGGTTGCTCCTGGCGTCCCGGAAGCTCTCGTCCACCCAAGCCCCGCGCCGATAAGGGTCCACAATGTGCCGCGCCCTCCCCGCCAGGACCCAGCGGACCGGGCAGAAGGTGGCCACACGGTGCGAGAGGCGCTCGTTGCGGGCGAAGCGCCCCAGCCGCTTGACACTCACCCCCCCGGCGGCTATCCTTTCGGTTGGCGCGTGAGGGGCGCCTCCCGGCCTGCGGAAAGGGTCGAACCCACCTTCGTGCGAATTGACGACGCCTTCTTTTCCGCCCACGCGGGCAGGCCCTGGGCTCGATGGAAAGGAAGGTGTGTTATGAGTCGGTCCCTGCCTCCCAATCCCAGCCTGGAGCACCTGCGCAAGCAGGCGAAGGACGTCCTCAAGGCCCAGCGCACAGGCGACGCGGTCGGCTGTCAGCTTCTGCGCGGGCTTCACCGATTCGCAGAAGCGAGTGACGCCGACCTGTTGGCCGCCAGCGTGAAGTGGTCGGAGGTGCTGTTCGCACTGGCGCTCGACTATGGGTTCCGCTCGTGGGAAGAGATACGGCGGCACGTCTGCTCACAGAGCGCCGACGGCGAGGCGACGCTCGAAGCGGTGGTGCTGCGCTGCGAGCACGATGTCCCGCAGTACGCCGGCGCCGGCGTGCCCCTGGCGGTGACCGCGGCGCTCAATCACGCCGGGGTCAGCGTCGATTACATGACGTTCGCCGCCGCAACCGGGTGGGCGTTCAGCTTCGGCTACAAGTACGACGACATCTCCGCGGCATTCCTGGCCGTCCGGGGCAATCCGCAAGGGGACGGGCCGTTCGAGGTGTTCGCCTTCCTGCCGACGCGACTCGGGTTCGGCTATGACTGGGTCCCCACGAAGGAGCCTGACAGGCTCTGGCCGTTCGTGCGGGAGCACGTCGATGCCGGCACGCCCATAATGAGCGAACACATGGACGGGGGGCTGCTCAGCGCGTACCGCGAGCAGGAAGGCAAGCGCCAGGTGTACTTCGACGGGACCGTCGCTGCGGGGTGGATGGACGTCGAAGCCCTGCACCCCTACGCAGTCTACGTGCTGGTCAGGGAAGCCGAGCCCCAACCGTGGGAACAGATCACGGCTGAGGCCCTGAAGCGCGCCCTCCGCAAGGGATCGCCGCACGAGCACAAGGACGGGCCGGGCGGCCTTGCGGCGCTGCAGGCGTACCTGGCCGACGTCCGCGACCCCGCGAAGGACTTCGAGGGCGTTGAGGAGTGGTTCTGTTGGGCGGCGTTCGAGCGCCTGATGGCCCGCAAGTGTGCGGCCGTCTGGCTGCGGCGAGCGACCGAGCTGGTGCCGAACCGGGCCAGGCAGCACGTTCTGGACGCGGCGGCCAGCTACGAGCAGGCGTACCGCTGTTACGAGGACTACCGCGCCGAGGTCTGCGCAGGCGAGCCGACGCCGGTGAGCCTGGAGCAGCGCGCCCGGACGCCCGAGCGCATCGCGGCCATTGCTCCGCTTCTCGCAGGCGGCATCGAGGCCGAGGCGGCCGGGCTTGAGTCCATCCGCAAGGCGGTGGCCGAACTGCTCTGATCCGACGGCCCGCGACAGCCCGAACGGTACAAAGGTCCGGGCGCTGTCCGGCATGACGACTCTGTCTCCCCGGCTGCTTATCCCGTCGGAGTTCGGAACGCCTTATCAACTGCTGTCAATTATTCGCCTTTGTGGGTCCGTTTGAAATCTGTGTTGTGCGTGCCTGTCTGGCGTCAGGGTCGGCTCTGGGGATGGCCCCCGAGTCGTCAGCCCCGAACCGGCGCGTCCGTGGGCCCAGGGGCACTGTACCGATACCGGACTGACCGTTCACTATATTATGGCACGTTTATGGTAATTAATTAAGCTGCCTTGTGGCTGACCGGCGTCCACTGGCTTCCCAAACACACGACGTAACCAGCCGTCGCAGCGAACCGGCGCAATCCAGTGGCAGATCGTCAGCTTCCCAAGCTGGACGTCGCCGGTTCGAATCCGGTCGCCCGCTCCAACCTCCATTCGGCCTGAGAGCCCCGTATGGAGCCACGAGAGCCCCTATCTCTTTCACGCCGCGCGCGTTGCGACCCGCCCAGGCTGGCATTCTACCCCGCCCTGCTGTGCCATGACGTGCCAGGACGTGTCAGGAGTGGACAGCAGTTGGGGAAGATCCGGGTGAAGCAGCGGATGAGGGTCTGGATGAAGTGAGGGGTGTCTGCGGGGCGTGGTGTCTGCTGCGTTCCTGGCCATGGGGTGCACGGCGAGTACATCTGGATCGCGCACTCTCTCGCGAGGCCCCTCCACGGGAGCGGCTGTGGCGGCTAGGCCAGATCGTAGGATCCCAGGAAATCCTCGTAGGCAGCTCGCCAGACGCCCACGTGGGTGCCTGACTCCCATAGAGGATCGCCCTGGAAAATGCTGTCGAGGTACGCCGAGTCGCGTTCCGCGTCCTGTAGCAATTGGTAAACAATGCGGGCCCGGTCAGCCGCCTCCATCGATGCCAGTTGACGGGCCGCAGCAGACAAACGCTGAAGGTAGTGGCGGCGTGCCTCCGCGACGTTGTTACGGCTCTCGCGCCAACCGACCACGTTATCCGCTGAGCGTCCCGCCTGCAGTGCGTCAAGCAGAGGCGCGCCCGCCAGCGTACGGTCGTTCTGCAGTAAGCGCAAGAGCCGACGGTCTCGGATGCGTTCAAGGTCAGTTCCCGGCAAGTACTCGCACAGGCAGCCAAGAGACACGAAGCGAGGAAAGGCGCCCCCACCTCCTCGCTGCACGAAGTCAGGAAGGTGTAGTCTGCGGCACTTGTTCTCGTAACCGCTTGCAAACGACTTGGCGCCGGCCCCAAGGCAAGCCAGTCCGAACTCGGCCGCGAAGTTGACGAAGACATGTAGACGGCACTCCTCGCCCAGCACATGGGAGAGAGTAAGCAGGGAGCGGCACACCTGGCGGTGTATGGGCCCTCTAAACTCGCCGCGGCTCTGCTCCAGTACGACGTAGACCCCCGACAGTTCTGGTCGCGCGGACAGTTGGTCAACTGCGATGCTCAGAATGGGGTTCGCTTCGCTGCCGTCCCGGAGAAGGCATACGTCCGACACCGCCAGCGTCGCAAGTATGGGGGTCTTGACGTCCTGCGAAGCCTCAAGCCCGGCATCTACCCAGAGAAGGGCTTCGGCAAGGTCGCTGTCCGGCTCAGAGATCAGGGGTGCAGGAAGGATGACGTGGGTGACGCCGAAATCACTCTGAAAGTCGATGGCGCTTCGGACAAGCGCGAGTGTGCCTTCCTCTGTCGTAGGCAGCGCTGGTGGCCACTCCGCCCCCATCTCCGAGGTGACCTCACCCAGCCAGTCGCGTCTGGTCATCTCACCGCTCTCGTAGTCCGCCACTTCGACCGGGAACCATGGGTAGGTCGCGAGGCGAGCACAAGTCTTCTCGCTATCTTCGAACGGCAGCCCCGCCATGTAAACCTGGGGGTCGAACAAGACCGCTGACACGTCACCTGCTTGCAGGTCCCTGCGGACAGCGGACGCCATGTCGATGGCGCTTGCCATGCAGAGTACACCGTCAACGTCTGAGTCAGGACCGACGTCCCCCCAGCGATACCCGAGATTTGCGCAAAACACGCTGTCCTCCTTCCTCATCCTGGCAGGGCAGCAATGAGGGCCGCACCAGACGATGGGCGGTCTACCGGTCGCGCCTTCAGGAGCCAATGAATCGATGAGCCCACCCGCGCTGAGACGCCGCACCGGTCGCGCACGTCTGGTGGGTCGACCCGACCGATCAAGTCTTGGCGACCGCCGAACGGGTGCGATCCACTGACCGCCTCGTAGGCGACGATCCCCAGAGAGAACAGGTCCGACCGGAGAGTCAGCCCGGGCCTTCCCGCCATTTGCTCAGGGGACATGTATCCGGGCGTCCCCCATACCCGCCCGTACAACGTGAGCGTCGTCTTGTCAAGGTGCTTGGCGATGCCAAGGTCTATGAGGAAGACGCCCCCATCCCGGGCGACGACTATGTTCTCCGGTTTGACATCTCGATGGACAATGCGCAGAGCCCACATGGCGTCAATCGCCTGAGCGATGCGCTGGCAGACACGGACGACACGGGACTCAGCAAGCTGCCCGGCCCCGAGGAGTTCGTGTAGATTGGGGCCATCGATGTACCCAGTGAGCGTGTACACACAGTCCTCGCCCCTGATCTGAGTGCGCCCCCAGTCGACCAGCTCGACAATGCTGTCGCACCTCAGGTCCCCCAGGGCTTCTACCTCGCGCTCCACCCGGATCTGAACGTTATCCTTCCTTGCGTAGACTTTGAGGGCAGCGGGGTTCCCGTTTGATGCTTCGGCAAGCCAGACGCACCCTTGGCCGCCTTCCCCCAGAGAGCGGATTGCCCGAAGCCCCCCGACCGCTGCCTCAATCTCGTCCTGTGTGAGTGGCGGGTCGAAGGCCATCACTTCCTGCCTCGGACTGTCGCTGGGACAACTGCCCAGCGGCCCGTGTCTGCGCAGAGATCGCACAGGACACGGAGCCGCGCGAAGTGCGGCTTGATTCCGCGCATACTCCCGCCTCCGCGAGCCAGAAGACGAACCGACACACCATCTCCCGGGTCGACCAGTGCGACGCCAACGCGCGCGGCCCTGAACGCATGGAGCGATTGCTCAATCCGCGCAGTCTCGGAAGCGGGGAAGGCAACATACGAATCGGACGTGTAGGCCCTGTTGTAGCTCGCCTGCTGCAAGGCGTCCCGCCAATCGGTCAGTTTGGCCTCAACCGTCATTACTCTTGTCGGCAGAAAACTCACCCATTCAGTCGGCTCGAACGTTGCCTCACCGTACTGGCGTAGCAGGCCGGCTCCGACCAAGCCATCCAGGAATCGCTCCTTCAGCGTCTGCCAGTCTATCCAGAAATGCTGAAGCAAGAGGTGCCTGTTCACCCTCCTGCCGGACGCGAAGCGAGCCAGAACTAACATCTCTGAGCCCGATAGGTTTGACAGGGAGATCGCGAAATCTGCGTCCGTCAGGCCATCGAGACACGGGAACTCGGCGTACGCAATGTCGACGGAACGTCGGCCCAACGGGAACTCCACGGTCATCACGTGCGGGGAGGCCCGATCGACCACCTCGGACATCGCATCCTTAAGGCAGTCAACGAGCGCCGATTCTGATGGAAAAGTGGCGGCCCTCACGGTGTATGATCCTCCCATGGGCTGGGAAAGCGTCCACCAGCTCTACTCGATGATACCACGTACTCGAAGGTAAACGCACCTTGCGACAGCAGATCGTGCCTGGCCAGCGGGTCCACCATCTTCATCGTGCGCTAGCTTTGGGCCACAGCACCATCACCCGCTCGCCTCGCCTGAGCCGCAGCCCCTGCCCTGTCAGGCCCGTGGCAGCATCCTAAGGTCCCTATCCAGGATGTCAATGGTGAGTCTCCGACATGGTGCCACTTGCGCCAGACCGGCTACTGCCGCAGGGCGCGCCTTGGCTCGGCGCAGGGGCCAACGCCAAACACTGGGGCCGCGCCACGGAACCGAGATGCCGTGCACGACAGGCCTAGCGTCACTGCGCTTGTCGCTCGTCGTTTGCCCCCCCCGCGCTGGGTACATGAGCAGTCAGTCCCGGCAGCGCTTCCAGCGCACCAGCCACGTCCAGGAGGGTGGGGTCGGTGTAGACGTTCATCGTGAGGTCCAGGGACGAGTGGCGCAGAGCAGCCTGGGCGGTGCGGGGCGGGACGCCGTTCTTGCTGAGGTGGGTGCCAAACGTGTGGCGGAGGGCGTGAAGGTCCACCGTCCGACCGCGCTCGTCCTCCTTCGGGATGCCCGCGGCCGCCAGGTCCAGGTTGAAGCTCTTGATCAGGTTCCGCGGCACGGAGAAGAGCGGCTCATCCGCGGGCAGTTGCATGAGAACGACCTCTCGCAGCAGTTGCAGCAGCGCCTCCTCCGGCTCGAGCTCGCCAACAGATCGATTACTGCGGCTTGACAGGTCTGCGCCGAGCGTATATTTATGCGCTTAAGTTGGACGGAGAAGCTGGTGGGAACGGGGAGCCGGTCACGGCGACCCGGTGTCCGAGAGACCGGACGGGCGGCCCCACTGTCCTGCGGAAAGGAGAGCATTCCATGTCCATGAAGGTACAGCTGCTGGTAATCATCGGACTGATGACGGCTGCTACCCTCGCGCCCGGCGTGCGGGCAGAGCAGGCGGAGCGGATCCTGGATGAGACCGGCATTCAGGGTGGGCTTGCCGTGGTCTTGGGCTGTTCCGACGCGCAAACTCTGGCCGGGTTGCACGCCGGCGGCGCCTTCACCGTGGTCGGGCTCGATACTGATCCGGCCAGGCTGGCCGAGGCCCGCGAATCGTTGAGCACGAAAGGCACCTACGGCCCGGTGACGGCGATCGGCTGGGACGGCAAGACGCTGCCGTTCACGGACAACCTGGTCAACCTGCTGGTCATTGTGCGTGAGGGGTCGGGGCCCGCGGCCGAGGAACAGATGCGAGCGCTCTGTCCGGAAGGGATGGTCCTTGAGCTGAAGGGCGGTGCGTGGGAGAAGACGGTCAAGCCCCGCCCGGCCGAGATCGACGACTGGCCGCAGTATTTCTACTCGGCCACCGGCAACGCGGCTTCGCACGACACGGTTGTCGGCCCTCCCAGGAGCCTGCAGTGGTGGGCCGGTCCGTTCTCGGAGCGCAGCCACAACTGGGTCAACAGCACGGCCTCGATGGTCTCGGCCGGCGGGCGGTTCTTCTACATCCGCGACGACGGCCCGATCTCGGTCATGGGCCAGGGCAACAACAACATGAACTGGGCGATGCAGAAGAACATCAACAAGAAGAACATTCCGGAGAACTGGTCGCTGATCGCCCGCGACGCCTTCAACGGGGTCTTGCTCTGGAGGCGGAAGCTCGACGGTTTCGGTCAGTTCCAGTTCGAGGCCGTCGGAATCCAGCCCACCTCCTGGAACTGCTGGAGCGCGCCCCTGTCCCTCAACCGCCGAACCGCCGCCAGCGAACGGCGTGTGTTCACCACGCTGGCCTACCGTGGCGGACTGAGCGCCCTGAACGCGCTGACAGGGGAGACGGAATGGGAGTACGCGCCCGACGGACACGTCGACGAGGTCGTGCTCGACAAGGACGAGGGAAGGCTCTACCTGCGCGTCCGTTCCCAGATACCGCGCAAGCATGACTACCCGTTCAGTTGGTGGAACAAAGACGAATCCTGGATGCGCACTTACGGACCCGTGGAATTCGAGCAGTACGTGCTGGAGCAGAAACCGGAGAAGGTCGTCTGCCTCGACGCTGAGGACGGCAGGTTGATATGGTCCTACGACGCGCCCCACGTCGCCGTGGAAACGCTCTGCGCGGGCTACGGAAAGGTCTGCTTCCTCGATCTGCAGGAGCTCATCTGCCTGGACGCGGAGACGGGAAGAAAGGTCTGGAGCAAGGACTTCACCCTCACAAAGGCTACCAGGGCTAAGATGGTGGACGGCAAAGAGGAGAGGGGGCGGTGGTCTTTCTCCCGGTCCGGCCGTGTCGGGCAACTGCTTCTCTGGCAGAACAGGGCGTACCTGTTTGGGCTGATGGCCGAGGAGAGGGGCTCGCACTGTTACAGCCTGGAAGACGGCGAGGCGATATGGAGCCAGACGCACGTCGGTCCGTCCGGCGGCTTCGGGCATCCTACCGGCATCCGCATCATCGACGGGATCATATGGAACGACCATCCGATGGGGTTCGACGCGCTGACCGGTGCACGTATCGGCGAGCTGGCGCCCCGTCCCTACGGCGGCACGCACAACCGGTGCCACCGCGGCATGGCCACGAACCGATACATCCTGGGCATAGCGTTCGGTATCGAGTTCTACGACATCGCCGCGAAGGAGATGGTTTCCGACGATCGCTGGCTGCGCAGCGCCTGCGCCCTGGGCTACCTGCCGGCCAACGGGATGCTCTACCACGCGCCCGACCCCTGCGCCTGCTGGCTTGGAGCCCGCATCCGGGGCTTCCACGCCTTCGCGCCGAAGGAGCCGGAGCTGGACTACGGCCAGGTGGACGGCCAGGAGCGACTGGCGACGGGGCCGGCGTACGCTGGTGGGGCACGAGCAACGGCCGGTTCTTCGGACGACTGGCCGACGTATCGCCACGATGTGTTACGCAGCGGACAAGCGTCAACGGCTGTCCCCGCCGATCTGGGTGTCCGCTGGAGGGCAGATCTGGGCAGCCCCTATGACCGGGGCGGACACAACGTGGTCTGTGGTCTGAGCCCGCCGGTGGTCGCAGGAAACCGAGTCTTTGTGTCCCGCAAGGACGCCAACGAGATCGTCTGCCTCGACGAGCGGACGGGCGACGTGCTCTGGCGCTTTCAGACCCCCTGTTTCGTGGACAGTCCGCCGACGATCGCCGACGGGCTGGTTCTTTTCGGCTGCGCCGACGGGTACGTTCGCTGCCTGCGTGCTTCCGACGGAGCTCTCGCATGGCGCTTCCGCGCCGCGCCGGCCGACATGATGGTCCTGTTCGACGGGCGACCGGGCTCCAAATGGCCCGTGAGTGGCTCCGTCCTCGTTCAGAACGGCCATCTCTATTGCGCTGCCGGGCATTCGTCCTTCCTGGACGGTGGCATCCATTTCTACAAGCTGGACGCGGTTACGGGGAGAATGCTCGCCCACGCCCGCACGGAGGGGCCCCGGTACGGCATCTACGAGCAGAACCCTTTCCGTGAGGTCAAGAAGAACCAGTGGGGGCGCCTGGAACGGACGCGCAACGGTTATTACACCGATTACGTGGACATAGAAGGCGCCCGCGCCGACATACTGGTCAGCGACGGCGTGGACGTTCGCATGGGCCAGACCCGGATCACGCCGGACCTCAAGATCAGCTCCATCCTACGCGAACAGGTTGCCGGCACGGCGCCCGAAGGCCGGCGCTGGCTTCGTCCGATGCACCTGTTCCTCGACGACACCTACTTCCACCGCGTCGGCTGGCATTACTCCGACCAGTACTACGGCGGCGGCAACGCGGCCGGGGCTGCCAACGCCGGCAAGATCCTGGTGTTCGATGACCAGCACAGCTATGGCGCGCAATGGGAATGGGAGCCCGGAGGCCGGTATCCGAACCATATCATTGGTCAGGGTACCAGGCTGACGTGCGATCTGCTTTCGACGGAAAACGAACGGCGTGGTTTCGGCGCTTCCCGGCAGGACGACCCGGTCTGGACTCACGTGCAGCCTCTGATCATCCGGGCCATGGTGCTGGCCCGGGCCACCGGCAGCCCCGGCAAGGCCCTGTTCGTAGCTGCCCCGCTGGAGCGAAAGGACACCGATCCGGACCCGCTGGCCCCGCACCTGGGCCGCAGTGCGGGTCAGGTAGGGGTCTTCTCGGCCACTGACGGTAAGTTGCTCGGGCAAACTGACCTCCCGGCCCAGCCCGTCTTCGACGGCATGGCGGCGGCCGACGGGAGGCTGTTTCTCTCACTGACGAATGGCCGCCTCGTATGTCTCGGCAGCGAGTAGTCTTCGATGCAAGCAGCCTGCAACGGAAAGGACCAAGTCGATGAAGGCGCACAGATACATTGCATTCGCCGCCGTGATGCTTCTCGGTCAGTTGGCCGGCGTTTCCCGTTCCGAGGAGATCGAGAGCCGGAACGTCTACTACTTCGGCAACAGCTTCACCGGGAACACGGCCCCGGCCCTCCATGAGAAGCTGGGGGCGTCGGCCGGCAAGAGCTGGACGAACATCGCCAACCTCGGCGCCGGATGGCCCATCTGGTACCACCTCTACCATCAGCGCCAGGGCGCGAAGGAAGGGATGCGGCTCGTCAACGGCGAGTGGACGCTGAACCCGGAATTCAAGCCGCAGAACTGGCAGGCCGGGACATTCCACCAGAAGAAGTGGGACGCCATCATGCTGCAGCCTTTCGGCTGGCTGCTGCAGTACGGACCGGTGAGCGACGCCTGGGACGGAAAGGTGAAGTTCGACGGGCCGACCGACATCGGTGACGCGCAGTCTTCCATCGACCTGATAAAGATATACCTGCAGACGGTCGATTCCGACGGGGCCGTCTACGTCTTCCAGTCGTGGCCCGGCAATCCGCTTGTGCGGCAGGCGGGTCCGACGCACGGCAAGGAACTCAACCACGAGCAGATCGAGCCGATCCGCCGCTCCTTCGATTTCTCCAGGCAGTGGCTGAGCTTGTATGATCCCGACGTGATGCCGTGGGAGGGCGGCGGGTCGCACACCAGGGACTACGAGTACCGGCTGATGGACGCG
>CAZQEQ010000034.1:0-32776 GCA_964592385.1 uncultured candidatus Brocadiaceae bacterium
CGTCCCCTCCCCCTGGCGTCGGAGAACACGCTATGAAACTGGGGACGAGCCAGGCGCGGGTCCCCCTTGACAGATCCTCGGGCGGGGGGTAGAAGTCATGGGTCGCTTGTCGGTCGGGAGGAATGGGATGCACTCAGGAGGAGGACGGGCCACGATGACCGCATTTCTGATTGTCGGTTTGGCGGTACCGGCGCTGCTCTGCGCGGTTGCCTTCGCGGCGGACCAGGGGACGCTCAGGGAGTTGGCCGCCTATTCGCGCCCGGAAGTGCGCGACGCCCACGCGCTCGCCGAGGGGGAGGCGCCTCCGGCCGTGCCCGGCGAGCCAACCTCTGAGATGGACGGCTGGCTGCGCAAGCAACTGGAGCTGTTCCCCGGGTCCGACCTGGACGGCGACGGCGTGCTGCGCCAGTCGGAGGCGCGCGCTTGGTACCTGCGGCGCACGTACCCCTTCCCCGCGGACGGACACGAGCTCGATTCACTGCCCGAAGGCGTCAGCCAGTGGAAGATTGCCCTGCCCATGAGCACGGGCGGCACTCTGGCCACGGAGGTTTACCTGCCGGAGGGGGCCGGGCCCTGGCCGGTCGTGCTCACGCGCTCGGGCCGGGGGCGCATGGACAGCGCACTGGACTTCGGCGTGCCGCTGCTGGCCACGGGCAGGTTCGCCTTCGTCGGGCAGGACCGGTCCCAGCCCGGCACGCGCGACGGGCGCGACAGCCAGGCCGACGGCCGCGACACGATCGAGTGGATCGGCACCCAGCCCTGGTGCAACGGCAAGGTCGGCATGTTCGGTTACTCCGAAGCGGGCATCACCTCGCGTAACGCCTACGTGATGGACCCGCCTCACATGCAGCTCTGCATGGCGGCCATCAGCTCGCTGACGCGCGACCCGCGGGACAGCGTGACCGGCGGGCGCTGGTCACGTCGGCGGGGAACGGGTGAGGGCTGGCGTCCGCCCGAGGCCGTCACGGAGCCGTACCACAGCCCGTTCGAGGGGCTGGGCGAGAAGATCGCCATCCCGCTCAACGACAAGACCGGCTGGTTCGACATGTTCACCCAAGGGGCCATTGACGAGTGGGCGGAGATGCGCAAGAACGGCAGGTCCATCCTCATTATGGGCAGCGGCGCCCACGGCGGCCTCCAGGGGCTCGCCTCGGGGGGCGGGCTCATGCCGCCGCTCTACTCCGACTGCGACGTGCTATGGGACGAGATGCCCGCCTTCCGCTGGCTCACCGACGACGTGGAGCCCGACGAGGTGCGCTCCGTCATGTACTACTTCCTCATGGGCGACTGCCTGGACCCTGACGCGCCCGGGAACGTCTGGAAGCAGACGGAGGCCTGGCCCGTTCTGCATCAGCCCACGTCCTTCTACCTGACGGAGGGCGGCGGCCTGCTGCCGCGGGCGCCGGCTGAGGACGGCGCGTCGCTCACCTATGCCTACGATCCGGCAGACCCCGTCCAGGCCATCGCCTGCTACAACGCCGGCATGCTCGACCAGAGGCCGTTGGCCGGGCGCGAGGACATCCTGCGGTTCGAGACGCCTCCGCTGGAGGAGCCGGTGGAGATCACCGGGCAGCCAGTGCTGCGCCTGCACGTCAGCAGCGACGCGCCCGACACCATGTTCACCGCCGCGCTGGTGGACGTCTACCCGGACGGCTACGAGGCCATCCTGCTCGAGGGCGCGGCCCTGGCGCGGTTCCGTGACGGCTTCGACGACCCGCAGCCGATGAAGAAGGGCGAGGTTTGCGAGCTGGAGATCGGGTTTATCTCCACGGCTTACGTTTTCGCTCCCGGGCACAGGATCCGGCTGCACGTCTCCAGCAGCGGCGCCCCGCGGTTCACCGTGCACCCCAACACGTGGGACGCCATCGAGTCCTACGACGCGGCCCGGGTGGCACATAACACCGTGCACGTTTCCGCCTCGCACCCGTCACAGCTCGTGCTGCCCGTCATTGAGCCGGGCGTGAGCGTGGACTACGTGCCCACGCGGCGGCCGGCGCCCGAGCGCCGTCCCGTGTCCGACGCGGCCCCCGCCCACGGGTTGCCCGAGGGCTGGACCTCCCACGAGCGCACGGTGCAGTTCGCCGCGCCCGAGGGCGACGGAGAGAGGGCCGTCACCGTCTGCCGCAACAACCTGACGATGACGGGCGCGGGCAAGCATGGGATGGAGCTGGTCCGCGTGCCGGCCGGCCGCGTTGAGGTCGGCGGGCGGATCATTGAACTCGCCCGGCCCATCTACATGGGCGCCTGCGAGGTGACCGAGGCCCAGTACGCCGAGGTCATGGAGGGCAACCCTTCCCGCTTCCTGGGTTCGAACCTGCCCGTGCAGTGCGTCTCGTGGGGCGACGCGGAGGAGTTCTGCCGCCGCCTGTCCGAGCGGGACGGGGTGCGCTGCCGCCTGCCGGCCGACGGGGAGTGGGAGTACGCCTGCCGGGCCGGCTCGGTCACCCGCTTCTGGTGGGGCGACCGCGCCCGCGACGACACCGCCTGGTGGGGGCCCCACATGGGCGGGCGGCCCTCCCCGGTCGGGCAGAAGCTGGCCAACCGGTTCGGCCTGTTCGACATGGCGGGCAACGTCAGGGAATGGACGCGCTGCGATCCCGACCCGGACAGCGAGGGGTCCATGCGACACGGCTACTGCCTGCGCGGCGGCCCCTACCATGAGGGCGACTGGAGCATGGCTTCGGACGTGCGCATCGACTACCCGGACCGCTACGACGGCTTCAATCAGTGCGGCTTCCGCGTCGTGGTCGACGTGGAGTGAAACGCGCGCAGGACGCCGGGCCCCGGGGCTAGCAGCCCGTTGAAAAATGTAGCTCAGCCGCCCCCGGCTGAGAACGCCACAGGCGAGGGCGCCTGTGCTACACCGACACGGCCCCTCGCGCAGGCACTCTCCGGGGAATCCTCCTTCTTCAACGGGCTGCTAGAGGCCCAGGAGCCCCACGAGGAGCACGACGCCGAGCAGCGCCAGCAGCAGGATTGCCAGCCAGAGCGGCAGGCCGAAGACGCGGCGCCGCATGCCGCCGAACTCGCGGCGGACGAACTCGTCGTAGTCGAACTCATCCTCCCCGCTGTAGCCCGCGGGGATGCCCGCCGCCCACCTGTCGGCGTCCTCGGCCCAGCCCGTCGAGTCGTCCGAGCCGCACTCGGGGCAGGCGCGGGCGTCCCGTCTGACCTCCGCCCCGCAGTGCGGGCAGACGAAGTAGTCCTCGTTGTCCTCGCGTTCGCGACGCATACCGCCGCCATTATACAGAAGGCAGGAGTGCCAAGGCCCAAGTATCAAGGACCAAGTATCAAGTCCAACGGGAACAACCGCAAGCCTGACGCCGGCCGTTCCGTACCTCCAGCCTCCAGTCTCAAGCCTCCCGTTCCTGCCGTCACAGCCACCTGTCCAGGAAGGCGAGCGCCTCGGCGCGCATGGCGGCGGTCTCCATGTGGCCGCAGGGGTATCGTGACAGGCGCCAGGCGTCGGGCGCGCCGGCGTCGGCATAGACCGCGCTCAGGTGCTCGTCGATTGCGTCCAGCCCGGAGGGGGGAGTGAGCCGGTCGGCGTCGCCGGCCAGGCCCAGGTGCGGGCGCGGCGCGATCAGGGCGTTGATCTGGGCGCAGGAGAAGTGCTTCAGCAGCCCCGGCACGTAGTAGTAGATGCCATGGCCGTCCAGCCCGCGCGCGCGGACCAGGTCCTCGAACTCCGTCAGGCAGCAGATGTCCACCGTGACCTTGATGCGCTCGTCGAGGGCGGCGGCCCACCAGGCCATCGTGCTGCCCATCGAGATGCCGAGCGTGGCGATGCGCCCCGCGTCCACGTCCGGTAGGCCGGCCAGGTAGTCGAGCGCGCGCAGGCTGTCATAGACCATCATGCCCCACATTACCCGGCCCCGCCAGAGCATCTCCTTGAATATCTCGCTCTCTGTCCTGCCGCGCCTCTCGCCGAAGGCCCAGTGGTCGATGCAGAGGGCGCAGGCGCCGCGGGCGGCGAGGACGTCCGCGTAGGGCGGGTCCTGGAGCCCCGCTCGGCCCCGGGTCAGCTCCTCCTTGCCGAGTTCGTAGTCGCCGCCGTGGGCGTGGTTGTACAGCACGGCCGGCCAGGGGCCCTCCGCGTCGGCCGGGCGGACGAAACAGGCGGGCACCGGCTCGATCCCGTTCAGGTCGAGCACGAGCCTTTCCAGGACGTAGCCGTCGCGGCGTTCCTCGCCCACCGCCTGCGCGGCGACGGGGCGGTCGCGGTCGGGCAGGTCGCCGAGCAGCGAGTAGAGCTGCTCGCGCCTTTGCTGCGTGTCGGTCATCTTCGGCTCCTCGGGCGGAAAGGGGACGGCGCCGGGACTCGGCATCGCCAACATAGCCCGGCCCGCCCCCCTCGTCAATGGCCCGGCGGGATGTGTCCCTTCGTGCCGGCGCACGTGCAGGGCGGAAGCCCGGGGGTAGAGAAAAAAGGCTTGACACGGTTGTATGTCATTCATATAATGAGCGCCGTTCACTAACGGCAGGCGACGGGAGAGCATTCGTGGGCACGCAGGAGAGGCGCGAGCGGGAGAGACGGCGGCGACGCCAGGATATCCTGGACACCGCGCGCCGGCTCTTCTGGGAGCGCGGTTACGCCGGGACCACCATGCCTGAGATCGCCGAGGCGGCGCAACTGGCCCAGGGGACGCTCTACCTCTACTTCCCCAGCAAGGGCGCCTTGTACGTGGAGCTGCTCTTCGAGGGTTACGCGATGCTGCTGGAGCGGCTCGGCGCACAGGTGGCGCGCGATCTGCCGCCGCGCGAGCGGGCCGGGGCGCTCATCGACGCGTTCCTGGAGTTCGCCCGCGATTGGCCCCAATACTTCGACATCATCTTCTTCGTGCTCCAGCGCGAGGCCCGGAGCGGGGAGGGCGAGGGGCTCGATCCGGAGCAGGTCGAGCGCCTGTATGCCAGGGAGGCCGCCTGCAAGGCGGTGGCCGCCCGCTTGCTCCAGCAGGCCGGCCACGAGGGGACTGCCGAGGAACTCCAGCGCTCCGTGGACGCGATATGGAGCATGTTGGTGGGCACGGTCTTCTACTTCCGCAAGGCCGGCCCCGAGCGGTTCGCCGCCGTGGCGGGCCAGGCAAGGCATCTCATCCTGCGGGCACTGTTCCCCGAGAAATGACCTTCTTTTTTGCTCTCGGATGAACATCGTTCAGTCAGTGAGGCACTTTCATGCACGTGCAAAAGCCGGCATCGGCCGCGCACGGCGAGGTCGGTTCCCGAGCAAGGAGGGAGTCAGATGGGACGGCAGAGCGTATTCTTCCCTGTGGTGATGGGTGTCGCGGTGTTTGGCGTGGCGCTGCTGCTGATGGGCGGCGCGCACGGCGCCGATGCGGCCCGCGATGAGGAGGGACCTGAGGCGGGAGAGCGAGCCGTGCGGCTCGGCGTCTTCAATACCCGCGCGGTGGCCCTGGCGTACGGCCGTTCGGACGAGCACGACGCCGAGGTTGACAGCAAGATGGCCGAGTACAGGCGCGCGCAGGAGGCCGGCGACCAGGAGCGGATGAGGGAACTGGAACGATGGGGCGAGGAGGGTCAGGACCGGATCCACCGCCAGGTCTTCGGCGACGCCCCGATCCCCGACATCCTGGAGCGGATGAAGGACGACCTGCCCGGCGTCGCGGAGAAGGCCGGCGTGGACGCCATCGTGGGAGAGGTGCTGCACGCACGGGCCGGCGCGGAGGTCGTGGACGTCACGGAGGAGATGGCCGCCCGCTGGCGCCCGGACGAGAAGACAAGGGAGATGATGCGGCAAGTCCGCGAGACGCCGCCCGTGGAGTGGGAATCGCATGGCGGGCGCGGAGGGGATGCGTTGAACTGAAAGGGGCCTCTGCTATAATGGGGGCCTGGCCGTTTTCCAGGGGCCGGGCGCCCCACGATCCACACACGCGAAGCGAGGGATGATTGCCGATGCCGTTCTTTCTCGATCCGACGTTTCTGCTGCTGATACCGCCGATGCTGCTGGCCGCGTACGCGACGGCGAAGGTGAAGTCGACGTTCGCCGAGTACTCGCGGCGCCGGGCGCTGGCGGCGCTGACGGATTCGGGCTTCGTCTCCGCGGCGGAGCGGCAGCACGTCAAGAAGGTCCTCGACGCGGCGGCGCTCACCTACATGGCAGCGGCGTTCATGGCCGTCATGATGCTGCTGCGGTTCATCATGCTCCTTTCGATGGTCTCCAGGCGCGACTGACGCGCGGGGGGAGGCACCATGGGTTCGACGATCACGGAGAAGATTCTTGCCGCGCACTGCGGGCAGGAAACGGTCCGGCCGGGGCAGTTCATCATGGCCGAGGTGGACTTCTGCATGGGCAATGACATCACCGCCCCGATCGCCCTGGAGGAGTTCGAGAAGGCGGGCTTCGAGCGCGTCTTCGACCGGACGCGCATCGCGCTCGTGCCGGACCACTTCACGCCGAACAAGGACATCAAGGCCGCCACGCTGAGCAAGGCGCTGCGCGAGTTCGCGCGCAAGCACGACATCGAGTACTACTTCGAGGTCGGGCGGGTCGGCATCGAGCACGCGCTGCTGCCGGAGCAGGGGCTGGTGGCCCCGGGTGAGCTGATCCTCGGCGCCGATTCGCACACCTGCACCTACGGCGCGCTGGGCGCGTTCTCCACCGGCGTGGGCAGCACGGACCTGGCGGCGTGCCTGGCCACGGGCAAGGTCTGGCTGCGCGTGCCGGAGTCCATGAAGTTCATCTACCGCGGCGAGCTGCCGCGCTGGGTCGGTGGGAAGGACCTGATCCTCTACACCATCGGCCGGATAGGCGTGGACGGCGCGCTCTACCGAGCGATGGAGTTCTGCGGCCCGGCCATCGAGAGCCTGCCGATGGACGACCGGCTCACCATGTGCAACATGGCCATCGAGGCGGGGGGCAAGAGCGGCATCGTGCCGCCGGACGACATCACGCGGGCCTACTGCGAGGGCCGGCTCAAGCGCGAGCCGCACTACTGCGCCAGCGACGCGGATGCCGAATACGTCGAGACGCACGACTGGGACGTGGGCGGCTTGAGCCCGCAGGTGGCCGCGCCGTTCCTGCCGTCCAACACGAAGCCGGTCGAGGAGTTCGCGGACGTCGCGATAGACCAGGTGGTGATCGGCTCCTGCACGAACGGGCGCATCAGCGACCTGCGCATCGCGGCCGGGCTCCTGCGCGGCCGGAAGGTGGCGCCGACGGTCCGGTGCATCGTCTTCCCGGCGACGCAGCAGATATACCGCCAGGCGCTGGACGAGGGGCTGATAGACGTGTTCATTGACGCCGAGGCGGCGGTCTCGACGCCGACGTGCGGGCCGTGCCTCGGCGGGCACATGGGCGTCCTGGCCGCCGGCGAGCGGGCCCTGGCGACGACCAACCGGAACTTCAGGACGCGGATGGGCCACCCCGACAGCGAGGTTTACCTGTGCAACCCGGCCGTGGCGGCCGCCAGCGCCGTCACCGGCCGCATCACCCATCCCGACGACGTGGCCGATTGAAGCAACGGCATTTACCACGAAGAGCACGAAGAACGCGAAGGAAGGACCAACCAGAACGACTCTACGAGCACTACGGACGACGGGGGAGGAACCGACCACGACGGCACAACGGAACAACGAAGCAACGGAACAACGGGAGAACGGACAACGGAGCGTCTCCTGTTGCTATTCGATCCGTTGCGTAGTGTTCGTCGTGTCGTAGTGGTGAATAGGAGGGAACGGCGACCGTGTCGCTCACCGTGGGACTGGACGTCGGCTCTGTCAGCGCGGACCTCGTCGTGATGGACGAGGCGGGGGGAATCCTCGAGTCGCGCTACGTCAGGACGTTCGGCCGCCCGCACGAGGTCGCCCTCGAGCAGCTCGAGGCCGTCCTGGCCGCGCACGAGGGCGTCCGGGGCCTCTGCGTGACGGGCACGGGCGCCAGGATAGTGGCGGAGACGCTCGGCGTCCCCTTCGTCAACGAGATCGTCGCGCACAGCAGGGCCACGGCCGCCTTCCATCCCGACGTGCGGAGCGTCATTGAGATCGGCGGGACGGAGTCCAAGCTGATCGAGCTGGGCCGGGAGGAGGACGGCACGGTGCGGCTGCGCGACTTCGCGGTGAACGCGCTCTGCGCGGCGGGGACGGGCTCGTTCCTGGACCAGCAGGCCTCCCGGCTCGCGGTTGACATCGAGGAGTTCGGCCGCATGGCGCTCCGCAGCGCCAGGCCCCCGCGCGTGGCCGGCCGGTGCTCCGTGTTCGCCAAGAGCGACATGATCCACCTCCAGCAGCAGGGAACGCCCGACTACGACATCGTCGCCGGCCTGTGCCACGCGATGGCGCGCAACTTCAAGAGCAGCATCGGCATGGGCAAGGAGTTCCGCAGGCCCATCGCGTTCCAGGGCGGCGTGGCGGCCAACGTCGGCATGGTCCGCGCCTTCCGCGACGTGCTGCACCTGGCCGAGGACGAGCTGGTCATCCCCGAGCACTTCAACTGCATGGGCGCCATCGGGGCCGTCCTGCACGTGCGGGACGAGGGGCGGGACTGCGCGCTGACGGGCCTGGGGCCGCTGCGCGAGTACGTGGGCCGGCCCCATGCCGGGGCCGAGAGGCTGCCTCCCCTGCGGGGCGACGGCTACCCGATCGACGTCTCGACGCACCCGCTGCCGGCCGGGGGCGGGCCGTTCGACGCGTACGTGGGCGTGGACGTCGGCTCGATCAGCACGAACGTCGTGGTCATTGACGCCGACCGGAACGTCGTCGCCCGGCGCTACCTGATGACGGAGGGCCGGCCCATCGAGGCCGTCAAGGAGGCCCTCTACGAGGTGGGGCGGGAGGTCGGCGGCCGCGTCGTCGTGCGCGGCTGCGCCACCACGGGCAGCGGGCGCCACCTGACCGGGGCGTTCGTCGGCGCGGACGTGATAAAGAATGAGATCACCACGCACGCGCGCGCGGCCGTCGAGTGCGCCCCGCGCGTGGACACCATCTTCGAGATCGGCGGCCAGGACGCCAAGTACGTCTCGCTGGACGACGGTGCGGTCGTTGACTTCGCCATGAACAAAGTCTGCGCGGCCGGGACGGGCTCGTTCCTGGAAGAGCAGGCCGAGCGGCTTGCCCTGAGCATCGAGGAGGAGTTCGGCGCGGAGGCCCTGTCCAGCGGCGAGCCCTGCCAGCTCGGCGAGCGCTGCACCGTCTTCATGGAGAGCGACGTCAACTACCACCGCGAGCGCGGCGTCCCCCGCCGGGACCTGGTCGGCGGCCTTTGCTACTCGATCGTTTACAACTACCTCAACCGCGTCGTCGAGGACCGCAAGGTGGGCGACGCGGTCTTCTTCCAGGGCGGCGTGGCGTTCAACCGCGGCGTGAAGGCGGCCTTCGAGGCCGTCACCGGCAAGCGGATGATCGTGCCCCCGCACCACGACATCATGGGCGCCATCGGCGCGGCCCTCATCGCCCGGGAGCGCTCGAACGGGCGGTCGACCTTCCGCGGCTTCGACCTGCGCGACGTGCGGTACGAACTCGAGACGTTCGAGTGCGGGCGCTGCTCCAACCGCTGCGAGATACACAAGGTTTCCATCGAGGGACGCGAGCCGCTCCACTACGGGAGCCGGTGCGGGCGCTTCGACGACCACAGGCCCAAGGCGGGCGAGCGCCTGCCGAGGCCCTTCGCCGAGCGCGAGGAGGCGCTGCTCAACACCTATCCCAAAGACAAGCCCGACGACCCGATCGGCTTGCGGGTCGGCGTGCCGCGCGCGATGACGTTCTTCGACCACTACCCGTTCTGGAAGGCGTTCCTGACGGAGATCGGCTGCGACGTCGTGCTCTCCCGGCCGACCAACCGGCGCATCATCGAGGCCGGCGCCGAGGCCGTGGCCACGGAGGTCTGCTTCCCGATTGTGGTCTCGCACGGCCACGTGCTGGACCTGATGGGCGCCGGCGTGGACTACGTCTTCGTCCCCAGCGTGGTGAACCTGGAGCACGAGGCGGAGGCGGCGGTGCACTCCTACGCCTGCCCGCTGGCGCAGGGCCTGCCGTACCTGCTGGAGGCGGCGCTGGACTGCCCGCCCGGCGGCCCGCGACTGCTGGCGCCGGTCTTCCACTTTGAGCGCGGGCGGGCGGCGGTTGACAGGGAGCTGCGCCGCCTGGCCCGGCGGCTCGGCGCGCGTGGCCCCCGCGTCGAGCGCGCCATCGGCGAGGCGTGGCGGGCGCTCGATGCGTTCCGCCGAACGCTCCGCGAGCGCGGGCGCGAGATACTGGAGGGCCTGCCCGACGACGAGCACGCCGTCGTCATCGTCAGCCGCCCGTACAACGGGTGCGACTCCGGGGTGAACCTGGCCATCCCCGACAAGCTGCGCGACCTGGGCGTGCCGGCGATCCCGCTGGACTTCCTGCCGCTGGACCTGGAGGGGCTGGGCGAGCAGTTCCCGCACATGTACTGGAAGTACGGGCAGCGAATCCTGGCAGCGGCGCGGTTCATGGCCCCGCGCCCGAACCTGCACGCCCTCTACATCACGAACTTCCGCTGCGGGCCGGACTCGTTCATCGGCAAGTTCTTCGACCGGCTGCTGGGCAGGCCATACCTGACGATCGAGGTGGACGAGCACAGCGCGGACGTGGGGGCGATCACGCGCTGCGAGGCGTTCATCGACAGCTTCGCGAGCGTCCGGCCGGCCCCGCGGGGGGAGGTGCCCGCGCTGGACCGCTTCTTCGACGTGCGGCGCGGCCGGCGGCGCCCGGTGGTTTACATCCCCCACATGGACGACCACGGCCGGCTGCTGGCGGCGGTGCTGCGGGGCCGCGGCATCGAGGCGGAGGCCCTGCCCGTCTCCGACCACGAGAGTCTCGAGCTGGGGCGGCAGTTCACCACGGGCAAGGAGTGCTACCCCTGCATCCTGACCACGGGCGACATCGTCAAGAAGACGCGCCAGCCGGGGTTCGACCCCGAGCGCGCCGCCTTCTTCATGGCCCGCGCGGACGGGCCGTGCCGGTTCGGCCAGTACCACAGGTTCCACCGCATGGTGCTGGACGAGCTGGGCCTGGAGCGCGTGCCGATGATCGTCCTCGACCAGGCGACGGAGTTCTCCTCCCACATGAAGTCGTTCGGGCCCGGCTTCTTCCGCGTCTGCTGGAACCTGCTGGTCATCGTGGACGACATGCAGAAGATGGTCCGGGAGATCCGGCCCTACGAAGCGAACCCCGGCGAGACGGACCGCGTCTACGCGGAATGCCTGCGGGAGCTGGCCAACGTGGCCGAGCGCAGGGAGGACCTCTTCGCGGCGGCGCGCGGGATAAGCCGTCGCCTTCGCGCGATCGAGACGGACCGCTCGCGGGCGCGCCCGACCATCGGCGTGGTCGGCGAGATATACGTGCGCAGCAACGAGTTCGCGAACAGCTTCCTGGTGCGCAAGCTGGAGGCGCTCGGCGCGCAGGTCGTGATGCCGACCTTCCAGGAATGGGTCAACTACATCGCGCACGTGCGGCGCGAGGACTGCCGGCGGGACCGCCGGCTCTGGCCGCTGGCGAAGGAGTGGATCGCCCAACTGGCAGCGCGCCGCGACGAGGGGCGGCTGGCGCGGATCTTCGACGGCTCCATCCGCCAGATGGCCCGCGAGGCCGCGTCGGCCGAGGTCATCCGCCTGGGGGCGCGCTACCTCGACCCCACGCTGAAGGGCGAGGCCATCCTGAGCATGGGCCGCGCCGTCGAATACGCCCGCCACGGGCTGGACGGCGTCGTCAACGTCGCCCCGTTCGGCTGCATGCCGGGGGCGCTCGTCAACGGGCTGCTGGAGCGGTTCCGCCGGGAGCACGACGGGATGCCCGTCCTGAAGCTCATCTTCGACGGCGTCGAGCAGGCCGCAGAGGACACGGTGCTGGACACCTTCGTTCACCAGGCCCGTCAGCACATGGACGGCCGGCGTGGAGCCGGCGCGCCCGCACGCTCGGGTCATAGATGAGGGACAGCCAGGTGAAAGGAAAGTGCTGGAAGTTCGGAGACGACGTGAACACGGACGAGATCGTTCCCGCCCGCTACCTGAACGTCACGGACGAGGCGGAGCTGGCCTCGCACTGCATGGAGGGCGTTGACGCGGAGTTCCCCCGCAAGGCGCAGCCCGGCGACATCATCGCGGCGGGCAAGAACTTCGGCTGCGGCTCCTCGCGCGAGCACGCGCCGCTGGCCATCCGGACCCTCGGCATCGGGTGCGTCGTGGCGGGCTCGTTCGCGCGGATATTCTTCCGCAACGCGATCAACATCGGCCTGCCCATCGTGGTCTGCCCCGAGGCCACCGCCGAGGCCGACACGGGGGACGAGCTGGAGGTGGACCTGCTGGCCGGCCAGGTCAGCAATCTCAGCAGGGGCAAGACCTATGCCTTCGAGCCCTTTTCGCCGGAGATCCAGGCCATGATCGACGCCGGCGGGCTGATCGCGTACGCGAAGGGCACGATAGTTGACAGGGAACGGCAGGCTTGAGTCCGCCGTACGGCGGAGGAGACCGGAGGCTGGAGGTACGGAAGGGCAGCGAACGGACAGCTACTTCTTGCTCGTTGTCAGTTGTCCGTTTCTTGTTGCCGTTCTTTGATCCTTGATACTTTTGCCTTCTGCCTTGTCTTTCACTCCGGCTTCCAGCCCCACATGGTGGCGTCCCGGGGCAGCATCTTCCACGCCTCCATGCCGGCGGCGGAGATGCGGTCGTAATCCTCCCCGCTGAGCCGCACGTCGAGGGCGCCCACGTTGTCCTGCCAGTGCTCCCACCGGCTGATGCCCACGATGGGGGCGGTGACCCCGTCCGTCTGGAGCAGCCACGCGAGGGCGACCTGCGAGCTGGTCCAGCCGTGGCGGGCCGCCGTCTCGTCCACGACGCGGGCGGCCTCCCTGGCCTTGCTGAAGACCGGTTCCTGGAAGAGCAGGTTGTTCCTGCGGATGCCGGTCTTCTCGGCCGAGCCGTCCGTGAAGCGCCCCGTCAGCAGCCCCTGGGCCAGCGGCGAGTAGGGCGTGACGGCGATGCCGCCCGCGCGGCAGAACCGGAGCACCTCCGGCTCGATGATGCGCCAGAGGACGTTGTAAGGGGGCTGGAGGCTGACTATGCCGCGCTCGGCGGCGATCTTGACCTGGCCGAGGTCGAAGTTGCTCACGCCGATCTGGCGGGCCTTGCCCTTCGCCTTCATTTGAAACATCGTGTCCATGAAGGCCCCGAGGTCGCCGCGTGAGCGGGGCCAGTGGACGATGTAGAGGTCCACGTGATCCGACCGGAGCCTGCGGAGGGCGTGGTCGAGTTGCCGCTCGACCCGTTCGGGCCGGCATTGCATGATCTTGGTGGCGATGACGGCTTGCTCGCGCCGGCCGTCCTCGGCCAGGGCCTGGCCCAGCAGGTCCTCCGCGTGCCCCCCGCCGTATGAGTGGGCGCTGTCGAAGAAGTTGCAGCCGCTGTCCTGCACGCTGCGGATCAGTTCGATGCTTCGCCGGTCGTCTTCCGGGCCCCATCCCTGCTGGCCGGCCATGTTCCACGTGCCCAGGCAGAGCCGGGACACTTCCAGGTCCGAGCGTCCGAGTGTGACGTAGTCCATCGTAGACTCCTTTGAGTCGTTGCGGGGCTTCGGGCGGCGGCCGGCGCGGTCAGGGGGCGGCCGGCCCGACGGGTCCGCCGAGCAGCTCGGCGTCCTGCCAGGGGGTCCTGGGGGCCTCGCCCCAGAGCAGCTCCAGGTCGTAGAGCTCGCGTGCGTCGGCGTTGAAAAGGTGCACGACGGCCTCGCCCAGGTCAATCAAGACCCAGCCTGAGCCCGGTTCGCCTTCGGTTCCCAGGATGGGATGCTCCAGGGCCCTCATGCGGGTCAATATCTGTTCGGCCAGTGCCCTGATGTGCCTCTCGTTGCGGCCGGTCGCGATCACGAAGTAATCGGTGAAGAAGGCGATCTGCCCGACGTTGAGGACGACGACCTCTTCGGCTTTTCTCTCATCGGCCAGCAGGGCGCAGGTGCACGCGACGGCCTCCGCTGAGTTGCTCACCAGCTACTTACCTCCGCCAGGCACGTTCGGGGGAACCGGGGAATGCCCGTATGGGCGTTGCGCGCGCCCCCGCCTGCGCCGGACGCCCGGGCGAGACAGGCCAAGCGGCGTGCTTCTACGGGCTCGGTGGACCTGTTGAGGGACGAGGGTCGCGCAGTCTGGGGCCGCGGTGGTCAGGCGTCTTCCATCCCCAGGCTTTCGCGAATGGTTGCCGTTCCCTTCAGGCCGGGCTTGAGCGCCAGGGCCTGAGAGAAGATCTCTTTGGATTTCTCCTCCTGCCCGATGCGGCAGTAGACCTCGGCGATTTTCTTGAGGATGAAGGCCTTCTCGCTCTTGTCGAGGTCGAAGCTGAGGATGCGCTCGTAGCAGTCGATCTCCTCCTGCGCGCTGGCGGCGTCGCGGGGGAGCTTGCGGCTGTAGAGCTTCTTGATCCTGGCCTCGACTTCCTCGAAGAAGTACCGCTGGCGGGGAGGCTCCTTTTCCCTCTCGTAGAGTTCCTCGTAGAGGTCGGCGGCCTCGCGGTGGCGGTCCACTCGCTCGCACTGTTCGGCCAGCAGGAAGAGGCAGTCCAGGTAGTCCTTCGCGTCTAGGCACTCTTCCAGGTGGAACTCGCCCCGGATCCTCAACTCGTCGTAGATGCGCAGGGCTCGGTCTCCGCGTCCCGCCAGCAGGTCGAGCAGCATGGCCTCGGCGCACTCCTTCATCGTGCGCACCTCGTTGCGCCGCACTTCCTCTTCCATGGCCGGCGTTGACTGCATGAGAACGTCGTAACGCGCCCTCTCACGCTCGTTGCTCAACACGCGGTAAGCCGCGATGACTTCCTTGAGTTTTCGGGAAGTCTGTC
Source organism: uncultured candidatus Brocadiaceae bacterium (assembly GCA_964592385.1). Classification (GTDB taxonomy): domain Bacteria; phylum Planctomycetota; class Brocadiia; order SM23-32; family SM23-32; genus CAZQEQ01. The sequence goes on from CAZQEQ010000034.1 coordinate 14,802, forward strand.
CGTCCCTGGTGCGGTTCGTGTCCGGGTGGTACTTCTTGGCCAGCTTGCGGAATGCCTTCTTGATCTCCGGCTGGCTGGCGTTCCGGTCGATGTCCAGGACGTCGTAGTAAGTGCTTTTTTGCTCGAAAGTAGCCATTGCCACAGCCTTTGGGCAGCGCAGTCCAAGGGCAACCTGAGCCGCCCCTCCATGCAGCGGAGGGACGCACGTTCACAACGATGTGCTGCCTACCGGTACTCTCTCAGGTGCCCGATAAGTGCCATATGTGGACCTCCCCCCACAACTCGCACACAATCCACCGGCAGGAGGGTCCCTATCTACCACCTCGAATCCCCCAATGGTACTATAATTGCGCGAAACAGTCAATACAGAAAATCCGCTCCAACGCCTTTGAACCGCCATCTATTGGTGTAATGTGTTTTTGCGTAAAGGTTTACGACTTCGGCCTTTCTGTCGCTCTCCGCCTTCTGCCGGGCCTGGGCCGGGTTGCCACGGCGCCTCGGGTGGCGGACGACGATTCTGCCGCTCCCATGCTTGTTGAACCCGGCCTTCGTGCGCCCCGGGCGCGCGCCGGAGGCGATTCCTCACACTTGACATAACGATTTGCGGGGTCTAAACTTCCGTGTGCAGTGGGCTTTTGCGCTCTGTCGGGAGGGGCTTGCGCCCCGCAGGGCTCCGGCTAATTCCTTCCGGCCGAGCAGGGATCTGCGCAAGGAGCCGGACGATGACGACGGACGAAGGGCACGAGTTCGAGTCTGACCAGGAAGGCACTCCCCAGCAGCAGCCGGAGTCGGGAGGGGGCGTCATGCACCATCCGGCCCGCCAGCAGTGCCCCAACTGCGGGGCCATATTGGGCGTGCGTGCGGCCATCTGCCCCAAGTGCGGCGCGGACATTCGCACCGGTGCCGTCGCCGAGGCCGGGCGCGCCAGGAAACTCCCCAAGGCGCTGCTCGTCTTGATCGTCCTTGGGGTCCTGATCGTCATTGCCTTGCTGGCCGTGCTGGCGTTGCGCTCCTGTGCGGCTCCGCCGGCGGAGGAGCCCGTTGCCGAGGAGGAGGTGGCCGAAGGGGAAGGTGTCGTCGTGGCGGCGGTCCCCGGGCAGGGCCCCGCAGTGCCTGTTTACGAGCTGACCCCGGAGGAGCAGCAGGTCCGCCAGAAAGTTGACGCCTACCTGGAGCGGCTCCGCGACGTGCTCAGCCACGCGCGTACCTCGACCAGCGCGGAGATGGCCACCCGTTGGGCGGACCTCTACTCGTACTGCGTCGGCGTGGGGCTGCAGGCAGAGGCCGAGCAGTGCTGGTACAGGGCCGTGATGCTCAGACCGACCGACTCATCCGTGAACAGCACGCTGGGCAGGACGGCAAGGGCCGCCGGCGTCCCCGTCACGGCGGAGCAGAGGGACTTCATCGACCGGCTCCGGCCGGTCGTTCGCGTGGTCAATACCGACCCCGCCCTGACCAATCACCTGGTGCGGTTCGACGGACAGGGACAGACCCCGATCCCCTGGGGCAAACCCGTGGAGACCAGGCCCGACGTGGGCAGCTTGCGGATAGAGGTGGTCGCCGCCGACAACCCCGAGAGCCCGGTGCAGGCGTTCTCGGTGCCCGCCATGACGGGCGTGATCTGCACGATCGAGCTTCGCAACGGACACGCGGCCCCCGCCCTGGACGAGAGGGAGGCTATGAGCGTCCTGGAGGCGATTCAAGCGAACGAGGCGACACGGAACGTCACGTTAGCGTTGGATGCCAGCGGGGAGATCACGGCGGCCCGGGGCCGGACGTTGAGCGTCGAAAAGAACCCTGACGAGCGGCTCCAGATGGGGCTGGGCCGGGACGGAGCCCAGTTGGGCCTCGTCGGCCGGGTCAAGATAGGCGACCCCTTCGATCCGGGGGGGCAGCACGTGATCTGCGGCACGGGGGGGCATCCGGCGGTCTTCAACGTCCTGGACGAGCAGCGCGCGCTCGGCGTGGCGGACGGCTCGTACTTCGCCGTTCGGAGCCGCCTCTCCGACGAACTGTGGGCCGTGCTGGGCACCGCCCAGGGAGACGTGGCTTCGGAGTGGGCGCGCACGCGGCTCGAGCGGCGGCTGGCAGCGGCCGGGGAGCAGGTCACCGATGCGCAGGCACGGGGCGAGCTGATCCTGCCCTGGGAGGCCGACATGCGCACGTGCGCCCTGCTGGCCGACCTGCCCGAAGTGGTCGAGCGCGACCGGAACCGTCAGGACGCCGCCGCCCAGATGGCCGCCTACCTCGACCGCGTCCGGGCGATGGGCGTCGGGGACAGGGGCAACACGCTTCACCTGAACTGGCCGCGCTTCCGTGAGGCGCTGGCCGGGTCCCTGCAGGGCTCGGAACAGGCCATTCTCGACCGCCTGGAGAAGATCAACATCGGGCCGGAGCTCGAACGCGGCGCATCGAGGCGGAGCCGCCGCAGGGCCAAGGAAGAGGCCGGCGCCACCCTCGAACCACAGCCGGTCGAGGTGGACAGGGACTGGCGCGTGCCCGGCCTGGCGGCGATGCTCCCCGTGCTGCCCGACGAGGCGGCCCTCCAACTGGTCTCCGACAACTGGGAGGGCATGAATGCCGGCGCCCGCGTCGCCGCTGCGCTCGCCCTGGAGCGTATAGGGACCGACGAGGCCGTCGCCTTCCTGGGCAACGTCAGCGGCCGCACAGAGGACATCGACCTGCTGGAGGTGGTGTTGCTCACGCTGGGTTCCATCGGCACACCGGAAGCCATCAGCCACTGCGACGCACCGACCATCAGTGACGAGACCCGCATGGCCAGCGTCGCGGGCAAGGTCGTGGCGGGCGACCCCGAGGCGCTGGACGGCCTGGCGCAGTACATCACGGAGCTCAGCCTGGAGCAGAAGGAGAAGCTCGTCTGGCTGATCACCCAGGCCGATGCACCGGGCGTCCGGCTGGCACTGCCGATCCTGATCGACGCGTGCACGAAGAAGGAGGTGCAGGAGCCGGAGGCCGAAGAAGAGGGTCCTCCTGAAGGGGAGCTGAGTCCCGCGGAGTTGGAGCGATACCGTCAGGCCCTCGAGGCCGAACGCGGCCCGGCGCGGGAGGAGGTGGACGAGACCAAGAACATCATGCGCATCGCCGCAGCCCTGGTCAGGATGGGCGGCCACAGCGCCATGGCCGAACTGGCCCGCCTGATGTTCGCAGAAGAAACCGTCTTCCCCGACATGCTCCACCTGGTCTCCACCGACGATGAGGCCATGCTGATGCGGCAACTGAAGGACGCCGTCGGAGGGCAGGCCGCCGGGCAGGTGGCCGAGTTGATGTTGAGGGACGGCTCCGCAGAGGCGATGGCGTTCGTGCGGGCCGCCGCCATCGAGCGCGGCAATGCGGACACGGTCCGCTTGCTCGTGACGACGGGCACGCCGGCGAACCTCGCCATCGCCCGGGACGCCGCGCGCGCCGTCGGGCTGGACCTGCTGCAGGAGATCGCCAGGCAGTGGTTCGTGCTGGCCGAAGACGGCGACGGGTGGACGTGGAGCGGCGCCGTGGACGCCGCCGACGGCCTGCCGTTGCTGGAGGCGGTCCTGCGTGAGAGCGGCAACGCCGAAACGAAGCTGACCGCGGCGTTCATACTGGGGAAACTCGGCCAGGCCGCGGACCCGCAGTTGCTCGCCGCCGCGGCTCAGGCGCCACTGGTCGCCGAGGAAGATGAGCCCGTCGATACCAGCGACGCCGAGCCGTATGACCCCGGGGGCTACGAGGAGCCCGCCGCCCTGCCGCTCAGTCCCGAGGGCCTTGCATTCGACGGGCAGGCGCCCCTCTATGCGCTGGGAATGCTGCGCGACGCGGGCGGGGACGAGGCAAGGGCCCAGTTGCGTGCCCTTGCGCAGGGCTACGACGACGGGCGGCTGAAGGCGGCGGCGTTCGCAGCCCTGTGCGACGTGGGCGGCGAGGAGAACCTGCTGCGCAGCGCCGCCATGTCCCGCAAGGCGACATACGCCAGCCTGGTCGAGTGCGTCGCCGAGTTGGAGACCAGGGTGGCCGCGCTCGGCGCAATTGAGGCGCCGGAATTCCTGCCAACTGCCCGTGACATTCTCGCGGAGGAGCCGCCGCCCTCGACGGCGTTTGGACAGACGACGTTGCCCGGCTACGACCTGTTCGCCGAGTGGTGGCAGTTGAGGCTTTACGCCGGTGCCTGCAACGCCCTGGCGCAGATATGCCGGCGCGAGTCGCTTCTTGACGTTGCGGGGGACCAGGCCCTCGAGGAAGAGATCGTGCGGAAACTGACGGCGTTGATCGACTCCCCCGGTGCGTCCGACCCCGGCCTGTTCGAGGCCGGCGAGCGGCTGCGCCTGGCCGCCATCCGTGCCTTCGGGCGTGTGGCGCGTCCCTCCGTGCCGGCGCACCGCCTGGTCGTCAACCGGTTGACGCAGGTGCTGGTGCAGCGGCAGGAGGAGGAAGGCGAGGCGGGAAGGCGCGAGCGCGAGGACCGGGGCCGCAGGCCGGATGGCCCGCCGGGCCCGGCGCAACCCCCGCCCAAGCCCCTGCTGAGCGCGGCGGCGCTCAGAGAGGCGCTGCTCGACGCCGCGGGCCACATGACCGCCCGTGAAGAGGGGTCGGACGAGATGCAGAAGACCCTCACCCGGCTGCTGGAGCTCGGATCCCGGAGGCCCTGGATCAAGGTCGTGCGCCGGATGGCCCTCTATCCCACGCCCGGTTACTTCCGCCTGTTGAACGTCAACCTGGACCAGGTTTACACGGACGACCTGGAGTTCATTGTCAGGACCGCCGCCCACAGGGAGGGCGGCGGCGGCAGCGAGTTCGTCACGTGCCTGGCCGAGACGCTGGAGTCGCCCGTGGCGAAGGCGTTGCGGCGCGCCCGCGAGGCGGCGGGCGCCCTTGCGGAGGACAGCGACCTGACCGACGAGCAGAAGCTGTACCTCATAGCGCCGCTGCTGAAGGAAGTGGTCGGTGGCGAGGGAGACGTGTTCTCCGAAGGCATGGCGGCCATCACCTTCAGGCACCCGCGGTTGCTGACTCAGGACCAGGCCATGCACATCGTCCAGGAGACGATGCGGGGCACGTGGGAGGAGGAAGGCTTCGCCTCGCAGAGGCCCTCGCGGCAGGCCGAGGAGCCAACGCGCTCGCTCGGCTGGGAGGTGTGGACCGACGCCCAGGGCAGGAGCAGGCGGAGGAGGTCCGCGTCGTCCTATGCGCGCCTGGCTCCCGGGTGGTCCGTGGACTGGTCCTACTCGCCCCGGCCGATGCTCGACGAGCTTCAGCAAGTGCGCGAGGGTTGGGAACTGGTCGGACTGCTCTTCAAGAGCGGCCAGGACGAGGCGGCCGCCGCGCTCCGGTCGGTTGACTGGCTCCCCCTGTCCGACTACGGACCGGCGGCGTCCATGCGCTACCTCGAAGGCGCGCCCTCCGACCAGGCGCAGGTCGCCCGCCGGCTCGGGCAGGTGTTCCGTGAGGGCATTGAGGCTCCGGGCGGGAGGGAAGCGCGCGGGAGCGAGGAGCAGGCGGCGCCCGTGACCGCGGGCATGCCCGGCCGGCGCGCTCGGCGCTCGGCTGTGGCGGCGCTGTGTAAGATCGGCGGGCTCGACGCGGCGGGGCAGCTTGCAGACGGCCTCACCGGTCCTGGCACGCCCCCGATGCCACCGGAGCAGGAGTGGAGCGCGCCCGAGGAGATCGTGCAGATCGCGCAGTCGTCGCTGCCCCTCTGCGCGGCCAAGGCGTTGGGCAATCTGAACAGGGCCGACCGGCTGCGCGACGCGCTGTATGCCAGGGGCAGGCAGTTCTTCGTCGCCGACCCACTGGCCGTCCAGGCGGCCGCCCTCCAGGGGATGGCCCGCCTCACGCCCCCAGACCACGCCTTCAGGCTCCTGGGCAACATGTTCTTGTGGTCGGAGACGCCGAACTTCCTGCAGCGCATGGGCGAGGGGACGGAAGTCACGCCGGGCGAGTTCCGCGTGCTCGTCAGCGCCGCCGTGTCGGAAGTGGTCCGGCGCGTCGCCGAGATGCCCCCGCCGCCGCCGGAGGAATAGTGGTGAGCATCCAGGACGAGTTGGCCCTGCAGATGAAGCAGGCCCTCAAGGCCGGCCGGAAGGAGCGCCTCCGCGTGCTCCGCCTGCTCCGCGCCGAACTCCAGGTGGCCGAGACCTCCGGCAAGGACTTCGAGGAGACCGACGTCGTCAAGTCCTACGCCAGGTCCCTGCGCAAGACCGCCGACGAATACGAGGGCCTGGGCAGGGCGGACAAGGCGGAGGACATGCGCCGTGACCTGGCCGTCGTCGAGGAGTTCCTCCCCCCGCAGATGGGCCGCGAGGAGTTGGAGGCGCTCATCGAGCGCACTATCGAGCAGAACGACTGCGGCCCGGGCGACGTCGGGGTGGTCATGAAGGCCGTCATGGGGGAGCACGGCGACGTGGTTGACGGCCGCCTCGCCCAGCAAATCGCCCGCGAAAAGCTCGCCGCACGGGGATAAGACGCCGGGCGGGTGTGCCCGCCCGGTGACCTGGGAGACGCTGCCTCAAGCTGCGCCCGCCTGCCCGAATCCTTCGGGCTGGCTTTGAGCAACGGAGAGGGACCTGCCGTCATGAACATGCGAACCACCGCACTGTGCATTCTTCTCGTCGCGTTCTCTGCCGCCCCTTTCGCGGGGGCCGCCGACTGGACCATGCGGCGCACGGACGATGCCGCCGCCGAGGTGTTGTTTAAGGAGGCGCCGGTCATGACGATGGTCTACCAGGCGTGGGGCCCTGACTGGGACTCCGACCGCCTGCGCGTCGAGTTTGCGGAGCCCGCTGCGCGGGAGACGACCTACACGGGGACATTGTCGGAACTCGACGTGGCCGTCCGCGGCAAGGTCACGGCGCCCGCCGGGAACCGCCTGAAGTTCGAGTGGGAGTGGACCCCCGCCCGTGAACTGAAGGGCATAGTCGGCGTCGGGATGGACTTCCGGTTCGAGCTGGACTCGCCGGCCTTCGCGGAGCCGGTCCGGCCGCCCGTCCCGTCGCAAGACCGGCGCGGATGGCGCTGGGAAGTCGCGCCGGGCCGGTTCATCACGGCCGAGTACTCCGAGCCGATGCCGCTCTGCGACTACGCGCGGCCGGGCCAGACGTCCGTTATCCGCGTTCTTTCCCTGGGGACCGATGTGCCGGCGGGGACGACCAGGGCGTCCATGGCGCTGGCGCTACCCGAGGGCGGGCAGATCGTCAAGTCCCTCGGGGAACGCTACGGCCGGCCGGACACGTCCACCTGGTACGCGAATGCGCTGCACTGGGACGAGTCGCCGGTGGACGTCAGCTTTCTGAACGACCCGCCGGCCGGCAAGCACGGCTTCTGCCGGGCCGAGGGCGGGGACCTGACCTTCGAGGACGGCACCCCCGCGCGCTTCTGGGGCACGAACCTCTCCGCCCTTGCGGTTGTCTCCGACCGGGACCAGACAGCCGCCCACGCCCGTCGCATCGCCCGCCTCGGCTACAACCTGGCGCGCGTCCACCAGCTCCACAACCACGGCTACGTCCGCCTGAAGAACAACACCATTGGGTGGACGCCGGGCGAGCCCATCCGGCTCGACCCCGAGGTGCTGGACGGCGTGGACTGGTGGATCAAGTGCCTCAAGGACGAAGGGGTCTACGTCTGGCTGGACCTGCACATGACGCGCATCTACAGGGACGCCGAGCACTTCGAGGGCTGGGCGGACATCGAGAAGGCGGGCGGCGGCATAGAGGGCTTCTGTTACTACAACCCGTCCGTCCAGCGCTTCCTCCAGGCGTTCGTCACGCAGTACGTCTCACACGTCAACCCCTACACGGGCCTCGCCCTCAGGGACGAGCCGGCCATCATGGGCATGCTCATCACCAACGAGAACGAGTTGACGGCCGCCGGCGGGAACCGCATGTTGCCGGACAAAGGCAACCCTTTCCACAATCGCATCTTCGACGGCCTGGTCAAGGAGTTCGCCGCCGAGCACGGGCTGGATCCCGACCTGGCCTGGCGGACGTGGGAAGCCGGGCCGGCCAAGATATTCCTCAATCACCAGGAGCACGCCTTCAACCTGATCATGCTCCGCACGCTCAAAGAGGCCGGCGTGAAGGTGCCGGTCGCCACCACGCAGTTCTGGCGCGGCGGGCCCTACTGCCTGCCGGCCCTGACCGACGGCGGCGTCATCGACGTGCACGCCTACGGCGGCGCCGAAGAGATGAGCAGCAACCCCCGCTACCAGCCGACGTTCCTGGACAAGGTCGCCCTGGGCGCCGTCGGCGGCAAGCCCGTGAGCGTCACCGAATGGAACACCCCGTATCCGGCGGCCGATCGGTTCGTCAGCCCGCTCCACATGGCGAGCATCTGCGCGCTGCAGGGTTGGGACGCGCCGATGATATACAACTACTCCCAGCACCGCCTCACCGAGCCGCGCGGCCCGCACACGTGGAACACGTTCCCAGATCCCGCCATCACCGGCCTGATGCCGGCGGCTGCGCTGGCCTACCGCGCCGGCCACGTCAGCGGGGCCGCCCGGGCCTACTGCCTGCAGCTCACCCGCGAGAGTTGCTTCCTCCAGGCAAACGATCCCGGCACCATGGCCGCGCTGCGCACGCTGACCGAACAGAGCCGCGTCACCATCGGTCTGCCCGAGACGCCGGAGTTGCCCTGGCTAAAGCCGGCCGCGCCGGCCCCGGGCGTGACGCTCGTCACCGACCTGACCAAGGACTTCATCCCGGCGGGACAGGATTTCGTCGAGTCCGACACCGGCGAACTCCTGCGCAACTGGGTCAAGGGTTACCAGACCGTCAACACGCCGCAGACGCAGGCGGCCCAGGGCTGGGTCGGCGGCGAGGAGTTGGAGACGGCGGACGTGGCCTTTCGCATCGCGGCGGAGACGCCCAAGGCCGCCGTCGTCGTGAGCAGCCTCGACGGCCGGCCCGTCCGCGACTCGGGCAGGCTCCTGCTGACGGCGATGGCGCGCGTGGTCGCGTCCCCCGGCAACAGGATGCCCTATCTCTCCGAGCCGGTCGCGGGGACGCTGACCCTCCGCTCGAGCCGTACCGACCTGAAGCTCGTGCCACTGGCCGCAGATGGGACCGAACTCGAACCCGTCCCGCTGCCTTGCCAGGACGGCGCGTGCGTCGTCTCCCTGCCGGCCCCGCGCGGGACGCACTGGTTCCTCATCCGCCCGTCCGGTCTTTGACACCCGCCGGCGCCGGCAATAGGATTCAACGCCCGGCACACCACCACCCGAAGGGAGATGCGATGGACGTTTTTGTGAAGACGGGCGATCCCGTTGTGGCTTATGCGGCGGCCGAACTCGGCCGATGCGTGCGCAAAATGACGGGCGGCGACGCCGGAGGCGGAACCGTTACCCTCGGGCTGTTCGCGGACTGCGGCGTCGAGTCCCCGCCACTGTCCGACGCCGAACTGGACGACGCGATCCACGTCCGGGTCAGCGACGGTGCGGGCCGCATCGCCGGCTCCAACCCGCGCAGCGTCCTGCTCGGCGTTTACCGCTTCCTGTGGGAACTCGGCTGCCGCTGGGTTCGCCCGGGACCGACCGGCGAGTTCATACCCACCCGCAGCCTGAAGGGCGCGTCCGTCTCGCTGGACGAGGCCGCGTCCTACCGCCACCGCGTCGTCTGCATCGAGGGCGCGGTCAGCCTCTCGAACGTGCTGGACGTGGTGGACTGGCTCCCGAAGGCCGGGTTCAACGGCTTCTACATGCAGTTCCAGGACGGCTACACGTTCTTCGACCGCTGGTACTCCCACGGGGACAACCCCCGCCGCAAGCGCGCCGAGCCGATCGAGCGCGGCATGGCGCAGGAGTTCACGGGGGTCATCGAGGGCGAGATCGCCCGCCGCGGGCTGCTCTACCACGCCGTCGGCCACGGCTGGCACGCGGAGGCCTACGGCGTGCCCGGCATCGGCTGGATGGACATCCACCCGGTGCCGGACGAGTTCGCGGAGAAGATCGCCCTGGTCGCCGGCCGGCGGACCGTCCTCTGGGGCAAGCCCATGCTCACCGCGCTCTGTTACTCCGACCCCGAGGTCCAGCAGCGCATGGTCGGCTGCATCGCGGACTACGCCGAGGCCCACCGCAACGTGGATTACCTCCACGTCTGGCTCGACGACTGCGCGAACAACAAGTGCGAGTGCGACCGCTGCCGCACGAAGCGGACCTTCGACTTCTACGTCCAGATACTCAACGCCCTCGACGAGGAGTTGACCCGGCGCGGGCTGGACACGCGGATCGTCTTCCTCGCTTACTCCGACCTGATCATGCCGCCGCTGGAGGAGTGGCTGAACCGCACGGACCGCTTCACGTTCATGTACGCCAACAGCCGCGGCGACTACACGCGCCCGCTGGAGCCGGTCGGGGACGACGTGGCGTCGGTCTCGTTCGAGCTGAACCGGATGGGGCGGGGCGGGCCGCGTTCCGTCGAGCAGATCGCCGCCATCCTCCAGGGCTGGATGCGCCGGATCGACGGCGACAGCTTCATCTTCGAGTACTACGGCGGCGCGGAGACGGTCGAGCGCGCCCGCGTCGTCTGGCAGGACGCGCGGAACCTTCGCCGCTTCGGCCTGAACGGGCTGGTCAACTGCCAGGCGCTGCGCGTCTTCTTCCCGACGGGCCTCGGCATGGTCGTCATGGGGCGGTCGCTCTGGGACGCGGCGCTGGAGTTCGACGACGTGGCGGCCGACTACTTCGCGGCGGCCTACGGGCCGGACGGGGCGGCGTGCTACGAGTTCGTCGCCGGGACGGAGCGCCTGAGCGGGGAGATCAACCGCCTGTCCGAGGCGGACGAGGACGCCTCGGCGCCGGTCGAGGAGCTGCGCGGACTGGTGGAAGGCTTCGGCCCGGTGCTGGAGCGGAACGAATCCGCCGGGCACGACGCGTGCCGCGCCACGTCCTGGCGCCTGATGGGGCTCTACGTGCGGATCATGCGGGAGTTCGTCGAATACGCCGACGTGCGGGCCGGCGGGCATCCGGCCGCGCTGGGCATGATCGGCCACCCGCTGCGCGAGTACCTGGACTCGGTCGAGGACGAGTACCAGCCCTTCCTCCAGCCGAGGCACTTCCTGCACCGGCTCCTGCGCTGAGGGACCTTGGATAGGTCGTTTGGGGATCTGCCCCTCGGCGCACGCGCGGCCGAGACGGCCGCGCTACCCAACAAGGGGTAGCCCCCGGCGTCTCGCCGGGGGGCCCAACAAGGGGTAGCCCCCGGCGTCTCGCCGGGGGGCGGGGAGCGCAAGGCTATCGGTTGAACAGGCCGCTAACCACGCCGGGGAGCGGCGCCCTACTCGTCTATGTGCAGCTCGGCCACGTCCATGACGCCTTCGATCTTCTGGCCCTCGACCGTGGCCTCGATCTTGATGGTCTGCACGAAGGGCACGCCGTGGCGGCGGCTGTAAGTGTAGGTCCAGGTCCGCGCGTCGGTCGGCCCCCCCTCCACCGGCCTCGACTGCATGGTGACCTTCTTCAGGTAGGTGATGCCCTCGACCTCTCGCACGTCGAACTGGAACGTCAGGAGACGCTCGCCCTCGATGTTCCTGTCCGGGAGCTGCGCCTCCCTTTCCCTGACGGCGAACGTGAGGGAGAGGGTCGCCTGGTCCTTGACGACGCCCTGCTCGTCGGCGCCGTAGAGGATGAAGCCGTCGTCGGTCTGTTTGGCCGTGTAGGTCAGCTCGTCTCCGCCGGCGCGGTAGAGCGGGCCGACGACGACCAGGTTCCAGCCGTAGTGGAGCTCGTACATGTAAGGAAGGGCAAGCATGATCTCCATACCGGGGGCCTCGAAAAGCGGCGAGGCACCGGCCTCTACGGTGGCCGTGGCGAGCAGCCTGCCGCCGGCCTCCTTCAGTTCCAGGCCGGCGACGCAGGTGTCGTCGTAAACCTTGGCGGCGTTCCAGCAGCAGCTGGCAAGCTTGGCGACGATCTGGTCCCCGAGCTCCTTGGTGCCGAGGTCAACCTGCGGGCGCGGGGGCGCCTGCTCCTCCTCGAAGAGCAGGTCATCCATTGCCTCGACGAACTCGTCCAGGTCGTCATCCTGTGCTGCGCCCTCGTCCTCGAACAGGCCGCCGGCGTCGCCCTGGTCCCGCTGCTCGGCCTCGCCCTCGTCCTCGAAGGGTCCGCCCGCGTCGCGCTGCTGCCCCCCGGCGGCCCCTTCATCTTCGAACAGGCGCGCCAGGTCGCCGACGCCTCCCTCGTCAGCGCCGTCGTCCTCGAAGAGCCGGGCCGCGCCGCCTTCCTCGGCGCCCGTGAAGAGCTTCTCCCAGTCGGTGCTCCCGGGGTCGGGCAGGGGCACCTCGCGCTTCACCCCTTGCCAGTTGGCGACGGTGTATTCCTGGCGCGTGCCGATGCTGCCGTAGCCGGTGGTGACCATGTGCTCGAGGACGGTGCCCTGCGGGATGGGGCAGCCGTCGCGAGACGCCCACTGGTTCTGCCGGGTCTCGCGGATGATCTCGCCGCTCGGCTGGGTGGTCTCCTGGATGTAGCCGGACTTGACCCACTTGTCGCCCAGGCGGACATGCTGGTACTGGGCCGTTATCGTCGCGCCTTCGTAGGTCTTGGCCTGGAAGTTCGTGATGCGATGGTCCTGCGCGTTGACGACCAGGTACATCTTGTCGAAGGCCATGTACTCGGATATCTGGCGCCCCTCGATGGGCCGAAGCTCCATGATGTAGGTCTCTCCCTGGCGCCGGGCCTTGCAGTCGTGGATGCTGAAGATGTTGAACGTGCTGTTGGCCGCCTCATGGCGAAGCGTCCGGACCACCTCCCTGGCGTAGGCTCCCATGCCCCGGCCCGCTGTATGGAGGACTTCGACCTCGATCTCGTCGTCGGAGAGTATGCCGTTGTTGTTCTTGTCGTGCCACGCGTAGCTGAACGTGGCGCCCGTGGCCGTGGAGGCGACGGTTGTCGTCATCCTGAGTTCCAGGGTGTAGCTGACCTTGCTGAACTGCTTGATGGCGCTGCCGGCGTCGCCGTTGTTCTCGATGATCTTGGGGATGATCTGCTTGGACAGGTCGTCCCACTTGGCGGCCTTCTGCACCCGGGTCGTGTCGTCCACGCCGGCCGCGTGGGCGACGCTGGCGAGGGTCGCCAGGAGCAACGCTGACCGGAGGAATGCCCCGACTCTCGTTCGCGTCGTTGCCATCGTCAGTCTCCTTCCTGCCGGACGTCTTCGGGTTCCGTGAACGACACGCTGACCAGCTCCAGTCCCAGGTGGAAGGGCTCGCCCACTGCGGTCGTGTCCACCGATATGCTGGTCGGGAACGGGTGGCCCTCCCGCGTGCCGTACATGTAGGAGAGCCGTCTCTCCCACTTGGTGCCGTCGGCGTCCTTTATGGTCCAGGTGATGCCCTTCTTGTAGAGCTTCCCGTCGTGACTCATGTGCTCGAAGGTGCGCGTGTAGGACTGGCCCTCGCGCAGGCGCCTCTCGACGCTTATCACGTGGAACTCGGGCGAGAGCACCGTGATCTGGGTGGCCATGGAATCCTCGCCGCTCGGATCGGTCTGGAGCATGACGATGGTCCCCTCGTGCCTCTTGGCCTTCGCCTCGAAACCGGTGATGTCCCCGTACCCCAGCAGGACGGCATCCCAGAGCCAGTCCTGGGAGTCGTCCTCAATCCACTCCTCGTACTTCACGCCGTTAAACTGTTCCCACTCGCGTCCGAAGTCGGCGGGCACGTTTCCCTCGAACTTTCCCGTCAACGTGCCTTTGGCCCTGTCCCACTTGTACCGGATGGGGCCGAACGACTGGGCCTCGTGGCGGACCGAGAAGACCGCCTCGAACCCGTCCACGTCCCGCGTCCAGAGCGAGTAGTGGTTCTGGTCCATCTTTTCCATCACTTCCCGGGCGAGCTTCACTTCCGGCGTGAGGTAGGTGCGCAGCTCCGCGCTCTTGAGCCGGAAGAGCCACTGCGTCGTCTGGTCGCCCACGGTCTCCGTGACGGCCATCTGCGAGACGAAGGGATGGCCGGGCTCGCGGGTGTACTTGAAGGTGTAGTCGCGCCGCTGGTCGGGCTCCTCCGGCGCCTTCTTCGTCAAGTAATACGTCTTCGTGTATGCCCGCTCGCCGGACTTCTGATAGTTGGCCCCCTCACCTGTCTCGGTGCCGTCGTTGTCCACGACGATGTGGTGCCAGGCCGTGAGGTCCTTCTCGATGAAATCCACGTGATGCGCCTCGTCCCGGGTCTGGCGGCCCGAGGCGTCGTCGTTGAGTATCTTGTCGTCGAACTCCATCGCGTAGGAGCCTTCGGACTCCCACTTGACGGCCAGCACCGTGCGGAGCCCGTAGTAGCCGATGTCTTCGAGCCGCTCGACCACGGCCTCCTCCAACTGGCCGTCGAAGTCGTAGTAGATGTAGTCCTCTTCCCGGTCCCACCTGGCGCTGAAGGTGCCCGCGTCCACGCCGTCCTTCTGGACGACGAACTCGGAGACGAACCCCGACACTTCGATGGCTTTCAACGAGTAATGGAGGCCGTTGATCCTGTCCATGATTTCCCGGGCGAACCGGGCCGTCGCGGCGTTGTGGGGGATGTGCACGTCCTCGGGGCGGGTCGGAGCGGTGCCCTCCTGCACGGGCGGCGCCAGTTCCGCCTGGGCGGCCAGCTCCTCCCCCTCGATCATCGCCTCTTCCACGTCGTACCAGATGAACCCCCACAGAACCGTCCACACCGCCAGTGCGATACGCACGAATTGCATCATTGCCGCCTTGCCTCCAGTCGTCGGGAACGTCACGCCGTGCCGTCAGCCGTACCTCCAGCCGCCCGCCTGCAGCCGGCCGTTCACCATTCGTCCGGCATGTCCCGCCACAGGCCCTCCGCCCCTTCGCCTTCTTCTTCGTCCTCGTCGTCGCCCTCGTCCTCGTCCCCGTTGCGGTAGAACTTCACGGACTGCCGCTCGAGCCGCCACACGTTCCGGCCCGCAGGGCCCGTGTCGTCCACGTCCACCGTCTGGAAGAACAGGACGCCGTCCTGGGGCGCGTGGGTGACTTTGAAGATGACCCTGAACTCCCGGCCCTCCGCCGCGATCCGCCTCGTGGCGGACCTCAGGAGGTGCTTGCCCTGCTCGGTGGTGAAGTCGTAGGAGCTGTGCAGTTCGAGCCCGTCGTCGTAGCGGACGGCGTCCCTCATGCGGCGGTAGTCGGCGGAGACGACGTAGAACCGGTAATCAACCAGGCCGTCCTGCGAGCCGTCGATGACGTAGGTCTCGCCCCTCCTGGCGCTGTAGGACACGTACATGGGGTCGGGCCGCCACCGCGTCACGAGCGACACCTTCAGGAGCCACTCGAGGCCGCTGCCCAGCCAGTCCTGAAGGTCCTCGTCAACCGCCCCCTCGAAGCTGACCATGATCTCTTCCTCTTCCGGCTCGCCGGCCAGCGCCACCGTGCCTGCGGGCGCGCCGTTGCGCTGCAGGCTGAACTGCGCCTCGAACGCCTCGATGCCCCTGTCGAACAGCGTGTAGCAGGAACGGTTCAGTCCCTCGAACACCTGTCCGGTGAGCTGTTCGGCCTCCGTGTTCGGGGTCACGTGCTCGGGCGTTCCCGTCGGGGCGGGCGGCGTCTCAGCCGGGACCTCGAAACCGGGCCCGGCTTCATCCTCGAACAGCGAATCCTCCGCCGGCGCCGGCGGTGCGGCCTTCGTGAATGACACGTTCTTGAGCACCATCTCCCAGGAAGTCCGCTTCTCGGGACCGATGTCGTCGATCTTCACCCGCTTCACGAACGCCGGCCCATACTGCATCGTGTAGCTGAGTTGGAACTCGATCTTGCGTTCCGGCTGGTTGGGGATGCGCACCGTGACGGTCACGCCCGCGACGTAGTACTTCCCCTTGGCCTTCTGGGTGCGGCGGACGGTCTCCCGCATGGCCCCGTCCGTGAAGATCTGCATCCTGGTCAGCGAACTCAGGTCGGAATTGATGATGCTGATGTCGGCGCCGACGCGCTCGTTCACCTCGGCGTAATCGGCCAGTATGTAATCGGTGCCGGCCTGGGCGCCGAAGCGGCCCTGGGCCGGTTGCTGCATGTCCAGGCTCGCGCGCAGGGCCAGCGCCAGGAGCTGCTCCACCCACTGCGCATCCGGCAGGCCGGGCGCCCCCGCAGCGGTCGCCGCGTACTGACCCGTTCGGGCGTCGCGCGTGCACCTGAGCGTTCCCGCGGGCTGGCCGTTCGCCTGGAGCGTGAACTCCGCCTCGAACCCGGCAATGCCCTCGCCCTGGAGGCTGTAGAGGGACTTGCCGACCTGCTCGTCCACCTTGTCGGCCAGCGCCTTGCCCGCCTCGGTTCGGCAGACCGTCACCTCGTCGCCGTTCGGGGCAGTGATGGTGATGTCGGCGGCCTGACCCCGGGCCTGCGGCAGCAGCGGACGTCCGGCTCCGATCAAGGCGACAAGCGACACGACAAGCGCGAAACGATTCGGAATGCGTGCAGGCATACCTAAGGCTCCCCCGGCTATAGAATCTGCGCTGGCACGCGTCCGAAAGGCGCCGCCAGGCAGCATGGCCCCCGCCTGAGCGTGCGCGCAAGATACCGTCGAGAGCGCCGGAACGCAAGCAGAATACTGCCCCTGGCGCGGCCGGCCGTGGCCGCCTCGTTGCCGGTCACCGTCCGTCATGCTGAAGACGTCGGGCCTGCCGGCTGGGATTGCTCGCGCCTGCGCAGGGCCACCCTCGCGGGGATGCCGGCCAGCGGGCCCTCGGGGGCGACCCGGACTTCGAGCCCCTCGGGAACGCAGGCCGCCAGCTCCAGCCACCGGCCCTCTTCGCCCTCGTGCAGCCGCCAGTCGACCTCGATGGGCCCTGCCGGGTGCGCCACGGCGCCGCGCGCGAAGCTCAGGGCTGCTGCGGTCGGGGCGATCAGGACTTCCTCCGGCCGGCCCGGCTCGGGCCGCACTCCCAGGATCCGGCGCGCCATGGCTATCAGCGGCGCCGCGCCCCACCCCTGGCATTTCTGCTGGTTCTCCTGCGACGTGCGCAGCCACGTCTCCCACAGCGACCACGCCCCGGCATTCTTGATCAGCCCCCACGTTCGCCTCATGACGTGTTCGGCCAGGGCGACCCGGCCGCGTTGGTAGAGCATTTCAAGGGCCCAGAAGTGGAAGTACAGCTCCAGGTGCGCCGGGGCGAGGAACTCGGCGTCGCTCAGGCAGTCCTCGCCGAAGGCCATCTCCTCCGTCATCCCCCAGTCGAACCAGACCCTCCGGTCCCCGGTGTCCAGCAGCCCGTGCGGACCGGGCCGCCATTGCGGGCTGTTCAGGGCGCGGACGACGTGCGGCCACAGCTCGCGCAGCAGTTCCACGTCCGCCGTCCGCTGCACGCAGTCGTACACGTGCACGATCCAGAAAGACGTGCTGTTCCAGCTGCCGTCGTTCCACCAGGCTGGAACAGGCCGCCGGGGGAGACGCCGAGGTAGTAGGGAGGGAACACGATCGCCGGCTCGATCTCGGCCGCGCGCGCGGCAACCGCATCAGCCACCAGGTAGTCCGTCCCGAGCGGCAGGTGCCCCGCCGTGCGACGCGACGACGCCCACCGGCAGCACGCACACGCCGCCCGCCTGCTCGACGGCCTCGGCGAACCGCGGCCAGGTCAGTTCCTGCCATCGCATGGGCATCTCCCAGCCTGCCTGGCTTCTCGGGTGCGCAAAGGCCCCCCCGTGGCTGTGGAAGATGGGGACGGCTTCCTCGATCCGGTCCTCTTGAAGGCGCGTTGTGGCTGCTCGTGTACGTCACGGTTCTGTTGGGACAATCCTATCCACGGCGCGACAGCGTTTCCACTGCCCGGCAACGGAAGGAGTAATCCCCACGCCCGTGGCCGCCCGTTGAGGGGCGCCGGGCGCAGCGCGGGATGCCCGGCCGCCGCGGGCGTCAGACTGCACACCCGGATTGACGGTTCGTTGACATCAGGGTACGTCGTTTTCGGAAATGAGCTGCGCGACTAGTGCTCTATGACTCTTGCTTTTAGGGGTCGGGTTTTGGTACTCAACACCTCCATCGAGATACCCGTGACCCGGTGGAGGAGC
>CAZQEQ010000035.1:0-32478 GCA_964592385.1 uncultured candidatus Brocadiaceae bacterium
CCCCTCGACGGCCTCGAACTGGCGGTAGTCGAAGAAAAGCCACTTGATCACCGGCACTCCTCCCCTCCGTGGTCGCGCGCTCTTGTAGCCGAGCGCCGGGGCCGTGTTAAGACGCGAGGGCGTCGGCTTGACAACGCGGGCCCGGCCGCGCAGAATCAGTCCCGCAGGATTGCAGAAGTCCGGGCACACGAAGAGAGGGGGTCACGAAATGTCGGAGTTGCTTGCGCTGCGGGGCGGGAAACGGACCGTCCCGGAGGGTGCCGTCAGGCCTTGGCCGGAGGTCACGGAGGCCGACCGCCGGGCCGTCATGGAAGCGCTGAACGCCCCCAACATAGCCGCTCAGCAGTGGGTCCAGGCGGAGGGGCTGGCGCGCGAGTGGGCCGAATACATGGGCGTGAAGCACTGCATCCCCGTCAACAGCGGCACGGCCGCCCTGCACATGTGCGTGGCCGGGCTGGGGATCGGGCCGGGCGATGAGGTGATACTGCCCGCTTTCACCTTCTGGGCGAGCGCCGCCGCCGTGCTCCACCACAACGCCATCCCCGTCTTCGTGGACATTGATCCGCGCACCTATTGCATCGACCCCCGGTTGATCGAGGCCGCCATCACGGAGCGGACCAGAGCCATCATGCCGGTGCACATCCACGGCATGCCCGCCAACATGGATCCCGTCCTCGAGATCGCCGGGAGGCACGGCCTGGCTGTGATCGAGGACGTGGCCCAGGCGCACGGCGCCAGGTACAAGGGCCGTCTGTGCGGGTCGATGGGCGACGCGGCGGGCTACAGCACGCAGGCGTCGAAGACCCTCAGCAGCGGCTGCCAGGGCGGGCTGTTCACCACGGACGACGACGAGGTCCACGAACGGGCGTCCCTGCTCCAGTACTTCGGCGAGCGCGTCACCGTGGGGCGGGAACGCCAGGAGCAGCAGTACAACGCGCAGGGGCTCGGCTGGATGTACCGGGGCGACATGCTCAGCCAGGCTTTCGTCCGCAGCCAGATCAAGCGGCTGGACCGGAACAACGCGCTCCGCGTCAAGAACTGCCGGTTCCTCACCGGGCAATTGAAAGACGTGCCGGGCATCCAGACGCCCTTAGTGCCCGAGGAGTGCGAGCACGTCTACTACAACTACGTCGTCGGGTTCGACCCGGCGGCGCTCGGCCTGGACGTCTCCCCCCGCACGTTTCGCGAGAAGGTCCAGGAGGCCCTCCGGGCGGAGGGAGTCTCGGTCGGCCAGTGGCAGCGACTGGCCGTGCCGGCGCAGGAGGTCTTCCAGAAGCGCGTCGGCTACGGCCACGGCTGTCCCTGGCGGTGTACGGACTCGACCGTCACCTACAACCCCGCCGACTACCCCCACTCCAACGCGTTCATGGATTCCCATTGCTATGTCTTCGACGTCAATCCTCCGAACGGCCTCGATCTGATGGGCATGTACGTGGAGGCGTTCCGGAAGGTGATGGCAGGGCTCGACCAGGTGCTGGACTGAGCTGCCCTCCTGGGAAAGGGGCGTGACATGCAGATCGGTTGGGCGGCTGCGGACGTGACGCCGGACAGGCCGGTGCTGCTGCAAGGGCAGTTCTACGCCAGGGTTTCGGAGAGCGTGAACGACCCCCTGACGGCCACTGCGCTCGCCCTGGAGGGCGTTGACGGAGAGGGGGCGGCGCACCAGGCTATCCTGATCTCCTGCGACCTCGTCGGCATCGAGAAGGTCCACCACGACGCTCTGCGCGAGCGCGTCCGGCCCCGCCTGTCCGGGTTCGACGTGGAGCGGCTCATCGTGAACTGCACGCACACGCACACGGCCCCCACGCTGAGCGAGAATTGGTATCCCGAGCAGGGCCCCGGGGTGACGGCGCCGGCCGAGAGCGCGGAGTTCCTGCTCGGCCGGCTGGCGGACCTGGCGGCCGAGGCCTGGCAGAGCAGGCGGCCCGGCGGGCTCTCGTGGGCGTTCGGCCAGGCCGTCGTTGGGCACAACCGGCGGGCCGTCTATGCCGACGGGTCGGCAAAGATGTACGGACAGACCGACGCCCCCGGGTTCGAGTGCCTGGAGGGCTACGAGGACCATAGCCTGAACGTCCTGTTTACCTGGGACGAGGATGAGAATCTAACGGGCATGGTCGTCAACCTGGCCTGCCCTTCGCAGGTCACGGAGAACGCCTGCTACGTGTCTGCCGACTACTGGCACGAGGCCCGGGCGGAACTCCGCAAGGACCACGGGCGGGGCATCTTCATACTGCCCCAGTGCTCGCCGGCCGGCGACCAGTCGCCCCACTTCCTCATCTACAAGAAGGAAGAGGCGTACATGCGCGAGCGCCTCGGCCTGACCGAGCGGGAGGTCATCGGGAAGAAGATCGCGACGGCCGTGGCGGAGCTCGTCCCGAGTGCCCACGCCGCCATCGAGACCGATGCCGTCTTCCATCACGCGGTGCGGACGGTGGATCTGCCGCGACGCATGGTCACGGACGCCGAGCTGGAGGCGGCCCGCGCCGAATGCGCGCGGCTGGAGGCGCAGACCCCGCGGAACGAACGCGACGCCTCCTTCAGGCACAGCCACCTGCGCCGCAACCGGGACGTGATGGCCCGATGCGAGAGGCAGAAGTCGGAGCCTTCGTACCCGATGGAGCTGCACGTCCTCCGGATAGGGGACGTGGCCGTGGCGACCAATCCGTTCGAGCTGTTCCTGGACTTCGGGCTCCGTATCAAGGCCCGGAGCAAGGCGCTTCAGACCTTCCTCGTCCAGCTCGCGGGCGACTATGCGGGCTACCTGCCGACCGCGAGGGCGATCGCCGGGCGGAGCTACGGCGCGGAGGTCGCCAGCAACCTGATCGGCCCCGAGGGCGGCCGGGTCCTGGTGGACACCACGGTCGCAGAGATAGAGCGTCTCTGGGGGGCTGTCTGAGGCAACCGGCGGGACGGCCTTTGTCAGCGGCGATGACCGGCACGTCCATGCCCTGCATTGGCCGGCCCCGGCCCTGTTGACGGCACAGGAGAAAGCAAATGTCGAGACCGAGACTGGCCCTGGCGATGGTGGTCCTCTGGGCGGGGGCTGTCTGCGCCGCGCGGGCGGCGTGCGGCACCGCCGTCATCATGGACGCCGACTCGCCCAGGGGCGAACTCCTGGATGCCGTCGGCCTTCGCTACGTTCGCGCCGGGGACCCGGCGGAGGCGATCTCTGCGGGCGAACGCGGCCTGATCATCGTGGACGCGAACCCGCAGAACCTGAAGCGGCTGGCCGGGAACCTGGAGCGAGTCAAAGCGTTCGGTGAGGGCGGCGGCTGGCTCATGCTCTGGGGACTGACGCCCGAGGGGCTGGCTGACTTCAACCGGATCGTCGGCGTGGGTCACCTGATCCGCCCGTTCGAGATGGAGGAGGTGGACCTGCCCCGGCTCGCCGCCGAGCGCGACCCTTTGATAGAGGGCGTCAGCCCCGTGGACGTCTTCATGGAGTCCGGCAAGTGGAGCGGCGGGAACGAGGAGGTCCCCCTGCGCGCCGACGATGCATGGACCTACGTGGTGGACTGCGACGACCTCGCACCGTTCTGCGCGTTCCCCGGCCCCGAGTACTGGAACAAGGAGAACCCGCAGATCGGCGCGGACCACTACCCGCGCAACATGGTCAACGGCCTGACCTATCACTGGCGCTTCGGGTTCACCCTCATCCTGCACAGGGGCGAGCCGACGGCGTGGCCCGTCGAGCTGCCGCGCGAGGAGGAGATCGTCGGGTTCTCGGTTGCGCCCTGCACGATCTATCACAAGATCACCGGGATGAGCCTGGACTTCGGCGACGGCAAGGAGCCGGTCGAACTCGCCCTGAAGCCGACGGGCGAGCGGCAGGACTTCGTCTTCCCGCCGCGCAAGTGCAGGAAGATGACGATGGGTATCTCCGACTGGCAGGAGACCGCCAAGACCGACGTGGTTGCCATCAGGAACCTCTGGATCGTGCCGAAGCGCTCCGCCGAGTTCTACGCCAGGGTCCGGCCGCTCCTGAACATCGGCGTCCTGGTGAAGTATCCCGTGGGCAAGGGCGGCGTGGTCCTGAACCAGCTCAACGTGCCTCAGAAGGAGCGCAACGAGCGTAACGTCAAGAAGAAGCGGGCCATCGTCTCCGCGCTGCTGCAGAACCTGGGGGCGACAGTCGAACCGTTGCATCCGCGCGCAGCGACACCGGCGGCCCGTTCTGAGGAGGCGCAGAGTTGAGGTTCGAACGATGTGCGGAGAACCCGATCGTCCGGCCGGGGCTTTATGACTGGCGGCGGGCGGTCTGCTTCAACCCCGCCGTCATCTACGAGGACGGCCGGTTCACCATGTGGGAGCGCGCCGCCGGCTCGCTGCGCCCGTTCCAGTGCGTCATCGGGGCGCTGGAGAGCACGGACGGCGTCCACTTCCGGCACCTCAGTGACGAACCCGTCTTCACGCCCGAGATGGCCGGCAGCCCGCACGGCAGCGTGCAGGACCCGCGCGTCGTCCGGCTGGACGGCGCCTACTACATGACCTATGCCTTCCGCCCCTACGCGTGGCACTCGCACCCGACCGGCCTGGGCGTGCCCGAGTCGCACCAGGGCGACTATCCCGGCTTCAGCGGCCGGGACGAGGACAACCAGACCCGCAGCGGCATCGCCGTCTCGCAGGACCGCGTCCACTGGGAGCATCTCTGCTGGGCCACGCCGGAAGGGGTTGACGACCGCGACGTGATCCTGTTCCCCGAAAAGATCGGCGGCCGCCACGCCGTCCTGCGCCGGCCGATTCGGCGCGTTGGCACCGACACGGGACACGGCGCGGAGCAACCGAGCATATGGATCAGTTTCTCGGACGACCTGCGCGCGTGGACCGAGCCCGAGCTCGTGATGCGGCCGGAATACAGGTGGGAGGACAACCGCATCGGCGGCTCGACCGTCCCGATCCGCACCGTCCGCGGCTGGCTGCTGCTCTATCACGGCGTGGAGACGCAGAATGCCGCTACGCGGCGCGTCTGCTACCGGCTGGGGGCGGCCCTGCTGGACCTGGAGGAGCCGAGGCGCGTGATCGCTCGTTGCCCGGACTTCGTCATGGAGCCGAAGGAGTACTACGAGAAGTCCGGGCTCTACATCCCGAACGCCATCTTCCCCACGGCGGGGGTCGTCGTGGACGGCCTCCTGCACCTCTACTACGGCGCCTGCGACACCGCCATCGCCCTGGCCACCGTCCCGCTGGAGGACCTCGTCGAACACATCCTGGCGGGGTGAGCCACGCGCCAGCCGTCTTATTCAACGACCTGATCGCCCGGAAGCGGCGGCAGCGCGAATCTGCCGTCATCGCCGGGAAGGAAGTCCACGACGTTCGCCACGGCGTCCACGTTCAGCGGACCGTAGATGTGCGGGAACAGCGGACCGTCGCCGTACCCCTCGTGCCGGATCTCGTGTTGCACACGTTCGGCGGTGATACAGAGGAGCACGAGCCCCGCCCTGCCCCGAAAGAGCGCGTCGGCGACGCGCACCACCTGGTCGGGCCTGGAGCAGTGGATGAAGCCCTGCCTGTCCAGGCTCTCCGGCCGGTAGAAGCCGGTGTTCAGCGCCTGCTCCCAGGTCTCACGTTCGGCGATGTGCAGTATCAGGCTCATGGTTCCCTCGGCTGCTCGCCAGCGCTTCGCAGTGCTCGTCAATGAGTTCGATCTGTCTCCTGCTGAGGAGCCACTCGTGCTCGACCCAGCGCCCCGAGTGCTGCTCCACGTCTCGCAGGTCCGTCAGTGCATTCGCGCGCACTTCCCGGCGCAAGGTGTCCGGAAGCACTTGAAACTCCGCGGATGACAATGGACGCCGCGCGGCGTACGCTGCGAGAAAGCCCGTCGCACAGGGGGCAGAGAAGACAGCGGTCGCGGGCTCTCCCGGCTTGCCCTGGAGCGTCAGGGAGAAGGCGAGCACGGACTTTGCCACGTCCAGCAGCCGCCGGCCCCAGTGACAGCAGTCCAGATCGAATGCACCCGAGACGTCGTCTCCCGTGAACAGGACGTTGCCCGGCTGGAAATCGCCGAATGCCAGCGTTTCGGGCAAAGGTGCCGAGCGCGCGGCGGCGTCAAGCCGCCTGAACTCAGCCACCAGCCGCTTGATCTCCTGCCTCTCGCCGCGCTTGTGCAGCAGGTAGTCGGCGTTCTCCTCGGCGTGGCGATACCCCGGCGGCAGGCTCTTCCCACGTGCCTCGGGGAATGCTTCCGCGAGTTCGTGGAAACGCGCCAGGGCGGCCCCGGCGCTGCTGGCTTGAGCCTGGCTGCCCGGGGTATAGGGCTCTCCCGGCACGAGGCTGTACAGGGCGAAACGCCGGCCCCCCACTCGCAACTGCTCGCGCCGTCTCGCGTGCGAATGGGGACGGAGACGGGGAAGCCCCGGTCGCTGAGGCACGCGGCGAGGTCGTGCTCGAACCGGATGTCTTCTTCCGAGGAGCTGAGGAAGCACTCGCGCAACACGAACTCGCCTTTGGCGGTCGTGACGCGCCAGGGGCGCCGTTCGTCGCAATCGAGGGGGCGGGCCCCGGTCGGCGAGCCCAGGTCGTAAGCCCCCAGCAGAGCCGTGATGTCCGTCATGTTCATTGCCTGGCCCTCAGTCCGTCTCCTTGGCGGGATCGGGCGCCGCACTTGACCTCACCAGGCTGTTGTATTCGTCCTCCGTCAGTTCGTACAGCCGGTCGCCGTGGTCTATTCGGATCATAGGCACGTCACGATCGTTCTGGTTGGCAGGCCATGCGTGCAGGAGCATGGAGTCGCCATCTGAAGCCCCGCCGGTAACGACCAGTTCCGGAGCGGCGAGGTCGATCTTGACCGTACTCACCTTCCAGCCCCGGCGGCTGCCAAGGGTGGCGAGAATGCCCGTCTCCGGCCTGGCAAAGGACTCGATGCCGGAGATCATCTCCTTCACGCCCGCCTCCGCCTCATGCGTGAACCATATCTCCATCTGAAACGGCTGGATACCGCTCGTCTTGAATTCAACGTATGAATGATTGGCAAACCCCTCAACAAGGCCATCGATTTCCTGGCATTTCTGCATCCAGTATCTTGTGACCTCCCGACCGTACGGAACGTTGGGGAAGACCATGTCGAGATGATTCAGCTCCCCCTTTGCCACCAGCGCGGCCAGGTTTGGGCCGATGTCACGGGGGGCTCCGGCGGACCAGACGCCAGGGCCCGGTTCATAACGATAATTCTCCGGGTCGTCCAGGTAGCTGCGGTAGTCGCGGATGATCTGCCAGTGGTCTTCCTCCGCCGGCTCCGGCCTCGCCAGCACCCCCAATGCTATGCCAAGCAGCCCGACGGCCAGGTACGGCAGTAATCTCTTCATAACGGTTCCCCCTTGGCGCGACGGATCCCGGGTGAATGCGCATCGTGGGGCATTATACGGCCTGACGTCCATTCTCGATGTG
The DNA here is from genome assembly GCA_964592385.1 of uncultured candidatus Brocadiaceae bacterium. Taxonomy (GTDB): domain Bacteria; phylum Planctomycetota; class Brocadiia; order SM23-32; family SM23-32; genus CAZQEQ01. The sequence continues at coordinate 7,384 of CAZQEQ010000035.1, forward strand.
GAATTGCCGCCCGTCGTGTGCGGGGAGGAGCAGCGCACCTTGCGCGGGCAGGGCGGGCGCGCGACAATGTGCCCGCGGACAGCCCGGGTGACAGACCGGCGAGGGGGGAAGAGATGCAGAGGCGAATGGAGTGCTTGACGTTGGCCGCCTGGCTGGCGGCGGCGGCCGTCTGGGGCGGTGTTGCCCGGGCGGGCGCGGAGGGCCCGGACGAGGTCGGCCCGAGCCGGGGCGTATGCGCGGTGCTCGGCCTGCCGGAGGGGGAAGGGCCGGGGTTCGCGGCCCGCCTGGCAGAAGGGACCGAGGTGCTGGTGTACTTCCAGTCCCCCGATCCGGCCGAGACGCTCGCAGTGCGGGAGGCGGCGGCCGCCGCCGGATTGCTCGGCACGCGGGTCTTTGCGGACACCGGAGCACCGGGCAGGATCCACCTGGCCGACAACCTGGCCGGCTCGGTCGTGCTGTCCCGCGCTGCGGAGGCCCGGGTCAGCGAGGGCGAGCTGCTGCGCGTGCTTCACCCGGGCGGACATGCGACTGTCGGCGGGCGGCGGATCGAGAAGCAGTTCCCCGAAGGGGTTGACGACTGGACGCACTGGTACCACGGCCCGGACAACAACCCGCTCTCCCGGGACGCGCTCGCGCGGGCTCCCTACCGGACGCAGTTCCTGGCGGAGCCCATGTTCTGCCCGATGCCGGAGGTCACTGTCTCCGCGGCCGGCCGCGTCTTCAAGGCGTTCGGGCACATGGCGTTCAGGGCCGATCAGATTCCCTGGCTCAACACGCTGATATGCATCAACGGGTTCAACGGCGCCATCCTGTGGCGGCGTCCGCTGGGCGAGACGTTCATGATGCACCGCAGTTGCATGGTCGCGCAGGCTGACGCCCTCTATGTCGCCGACGGCGAGTCGTGCAGCCTGCACGACGTTCGCACGGGGCAGGTGCTCCGGCAGATCACCGTGCCGGAGGGCCTGAGTGACGGCCCGGTGTGGAAATGGATGGCGCTCGACGGTGGCAGGCTGTACGCGTTGGTCGGCGGCGAGGAGCCCGGGCCGGAAGTGCTGCGCAACGACAGGCCCGGCCTCGGTCATTGGAGTTGGAGCGAGGCGGAGAAGATCGCTTACGACTATGAGGATTCGCGGCGGAACTATGGGTTCGGGCGGACGTTCCTGGCCGTCGAGCCCGGCTCGGGCACGGTCCTGTGGCACCATCGCGAAGAGGGCTACATTGACAGCCGTGGCGTGTGTATGGGCGGCGAGCGCATTTACTATTACATCCCGAACCGCGCGCTGGGTTGCCTGGATGCCCGGACCGGGAAAGCCCTGTGGCGTAGCGAGGACCCCGACCTGCTGGCGGCCATCAACGTCCGCCCGATTCGGCAGTCCCCGCGGGAGGGCTTTGCCACCGAACCCTACGTCAAGTGCAGCGAGGATATGCTCTTCTTCGCCGGACAGCAGAGGACCGGCGTCGTTGCGGTCTCCGGCCGGGACGGCCGGCTGCTGTGGCGCTTCGACGAGCGGATCGAGTACCCCCACTACCACCTTGTCCTCGGCGACGAGGTGCTCTACGCGACCGCGACCTACCCGGGCGGATGGACGCTCGACTACGAGACGGGCAGCAAGGGAACGCGGGTGCCGTCGAGATGGAACTGCACCAGGGTCACGGGCAGCGTCGATTCCCTCTTCAGCCGCGGCGCCTGGGGAGCGGGTACGTGGCGCTACGACCTGGACGGCGGCCAGACCGAGTTCATCTCGCCAATGCGGCCGGGGTGCCAGGACGGTGTGGTCATCGCCAACGGGATGCTCTACTGGGGCCCGTGGGTGTGCGGGGCGTGCAACATCTCGCTCTACGGGCATATCTGCCTTGCGCCGTCCGACGAGCCGGAGGCGTCCTCCGGCATGGACTCCCCCCGGCTGGCGCGCGGAGAGGGCGTCACGGCGAACGTCGCCGAACTCGACGTTCACCCGGACGACTGGCCGGCGCACGGCGGCGCCCCGGGCCGCTTGCCCGTGACGAACGCCGCGATCACCTCCGCCCCCGTCGAGGGCTGGTCGTTCGAGAAGGCATCGGGTCGCGTGACAGCCCCCGTGGCGGCGGGCGGCATCGTGTTCTTCGGCGACGAGAGGGGCGTGCTCCGCGCGCTGGACGCCCGAACGGGTGGGCCGGTCTGGCAGGCGTACGCGGGCGGGGCGATCCTCTGCCCGCCCGCCCTCTGGCAGGGCCGCCTTTACGCAGGCGCGGCGGACGGCCGGGTCTACGCCTTCGAGGCGGCGACGGGCCGCCTGCTCTGGAGCTTCCTGGCCGCCCCGCGGGAGAGGTGGATACCCGTCTACGGCAAGCTTTGCTCCACGTGGCCGGTGGCGGGCGGCGTCGCCGTCAACGGCGGCACGCTTTACGCCGCCGCCGGGATCGCCGACTACGACGGGACGCACGTCTACGCCCTGGACGCCGTCACGGGCGAGGTGAAATGGCATAACGGCGGCTCGGGCCACCTGCTGGGCGCGCGCGGGAGGTGCAAGACCGGTGTCAGCCTCCAGGGCCCCCTCTACGTGGAAGACGAACGCCTCTGCTTCGACGGGGGAACGGTTTACGACACCGCCGCGTACGATCTGGCAACCGGCGATTGCCTCAACGACCCGCAGGCAAGAGCCATGGCGAACAACAGGACCGTCTTTGAGGCCTACTACGAGCGCTACGAGCCCTACGTGCCAGTCAGGCACACCTTCCCGGACGGCCGCACCTTGCAGCTTCACCCGAGTTGGTGGCGCGGACTGGCGCTGCTGGCGCCCTTTGCTCCCGGCGTGAAGCCGCCGGAGAAGGCCAGCCAGAGGCCGAACCGAGAGGTCCTCTGGAGCAAGCCGTTGGAGGCCTGCCAGGGCTGCGTTCTGGCGCCGGAAGCCGTGCTGGTTGCGGGTGAGACGCGCGGTGAGCGTGCCCCCGTCCTGTGCGCCGTGCGGCTGGAGGATGGTGCGGATCTCTGGACCCGTCAGCTCGCGGCCCCTCCGGTGAAGAACGGCCTGGCGGTTGACCGCACGGGCAGGATCATCGTGTCCCTGCGGGACGGGCGCGTTGTGTGCTTTCCGGGCGCTCAAAGGGCGCAGTGATCGCAGAGATGGATGGAGTCCTGAGGTAAGCGAGAGCAATCGACAGCGGGAGCGACCGAGGCTGGGCATAAGCGCCTGCCTCCTGGGCCAGGCGGTCCGCTACGACGGCGGCCACAAGCTGGACCGCTTGCTGACGGACATCTTCAGCCAGTTCGTCGAGTGGGTCCCCGTCTGTCCCGAGGTTGAGTTCGGCCTGCCCGTGCCCCGCGAGCCGGTCCACCTGGTGGGCGATCCCGGTAAGCCGCGGCTGGTGACAGTCTGCACCGGGCGCGACCTGACCGGGCAGATGCGGGACTTCGTCCGTCGACGGGTCGGGGAACTCGGAGAGGAGGGCCTCTGCGGCTTCATCTTCAAGAGCCGCTCGCCGAGCTGCGGGATGACGTGCGTCGAGGTGCAAGACGAGAGCGGTGCGGCGCGTGAAGCCGGCGTGGGGCTCTTCGCGCGGGCGTTCATGGAGCGCTTTCCGCGCCTGCCCGTCGAGGACGAGGTTTGCCTGCACGACCCGCGCCTGCGGGAGGACTTCGTCGAGCGGGTGCTCTGCCTCAAGCCTCACTGCGATTCCCCGTAACGCCACGCGCGCCCCGGCGGGTTGAAGGGGGGGAAGGGGAGCCTGTAGGATATGCGGAGCACGGGATGCCGTTCGCGTCGGCACGTGGAAAGAGACATGCGGTTGAAGACCAAGAGGCTGGTGCTGTTGCTGGCGGGGCTCGTGCTGAGCGGGCTGGCGCTGGCGTTCTTCGCCAGGCGGCTGGCGGGACACTGGTCGGAGGTGGCCGCGGCTCTCGGGCGGGCTGACCTCGCCTGGCTGGCGGTGGGCGTCTGCATCCTGGTCGTTCTCTACTACTTCCGTGTTGCCAGATGGCGCCTGTTCCTCGGGCACATCCAGCCCGTGCGCGGGCTGAGCGCGACCAGCGCGACGTGCATCGGCTTCATGGCGAACAACATCCTGCCGTGGCGTCTGGGGGAATTCGTTCGCTCCTACGTGCTGCACCGGCGGGAGCGGGTGGTGTTCGGCCACGCGCTGGCCACGGTGGGTCTGGCGCGCGTGTTCGACCTGATCGGCCTCTCCATCCTGCTGCTGGTCACGTGGATCATGATGGCCTGGTGCAGTCCGGTGGCCGACGCCGCCGGCGACCTGATGCGAAAGGTCTGGCAGGGGGGGCTCATCCTGGTTCTGATGGCAGCCGCCGGCAGTTGCGTGCTGGTCGGCCTGGCGGTCTGGCCGGCGCCGCTGCTGAGGACCGGCGAGGCCTGCTCGCGGTTGCTGCCCGCCGCATGGCGCGGGCCGGCGAACGGGTTCCTTCGCTCAGTCGCGAAGGCCATGGGCTTCGTCAGGGGCCGGGGGGACGTGGCGCTGGCCGTAGGCCTCTCCGCAGGCGTCTGGCTCGCGCAGGGGGCGAGCACGTACGCGCTGGCCAGGGCGCTGGGGCTGGGGATCGGCCTGGCGGGGTCGTTCCTGGCGGTGGTCGCGGTGGCCGTCGCGGTGGCCTTGCCGCAGGCGCCGGGCTACCTGGGGACGTTCCATCTGGCCGCCGCGCTCACCGCCGAGGCGTTCCAGGCCGGCACGGCGGACGCGGGCGCGTTCGCCATGCTCATGTGGCTCGTTGACGTCGTCCCCGTCACGCTGGTAGGGCTGGGGTTCTTGTGGTATGAGGGGCTGAGCCTGCGGAGGCTCGTTGCCGCGTCCTCGACGAGGCAAGGGGATGCCGAGGTCGGCGGGGCGACCGACGGGCAGTAGGCCCCGCACGGGGCGGGCCCTACCGGCCGTCGGCGACTTCCGAGCTGGCGCCGGTGGAGATGCCCTGCAGCGCGTTCTTCAGCTCGTGCGGCTTGTCGGAGGCGGCCAGTGCCTCCTCAACCTTGATGGCTCCCTCCCGGCAGAGCGCCACGAGTGCCTGGTTGTAAGTCTGGCTGCCGTAGTAGGCGTCTTCCTGCATGGCCCCTCGGAGCCTGAGCACCTGGTTCTTGGCGATCAGGTCGCAGTTTGTCGGCGACCGCATCATGACCTCGACGGCCGGTATGCGGCTCTGGTCGTCGGCGCGCTTCAGGAGCCGCTGCGACAGAACGCCCTGGATCGTGTTGGATACCTGGGTGCGGATCAGGTCGTGCTGATGGGGCTGGAAGTAACTGACCATCCGTTCCAGCGTCTGCACGGCGGTGCTTGTGTGAAGCGTGCTCAGGACGAGGTGTCCGATCTCGGCCGCGTTGAGCGCCGTCTCGATCGTTATCCTGTCCCGCATCTCGCCGATGAGAATGACGTCGGGGCTCTGCCGGACGGCGTGCCTGAGGGCCTCCTGGAAGGACGTCGTGTCGAGGCCGACCTCGCGCTGCTCTATCAGGCACTTCTTGTCCTGGTGAACGAACTCGATCGGGTCCTCGATGGTGATGATGTGCCGCCCGAAGTGCTCGTTCATGTAGTCCACGATGGAGGCCAGGGTGGTGGACTTGCCCGACCCGGTGACGCCGGTCACCAGGATGATCCCGCGTGTCTGCTGCGCCAGGTGGACGAGCTGCTTGGCGGGCAGGCTCAGCGCCTCGAACGAAGGGATGTCAAGCGGGATGTGCCGCAGGGCGGCGCTTGTCTTGCCGCGCTGGCGGAAGATGTTCACCCTGAATCGCCCTATGCCCTCCATCTCGTAAGCGAGGTCAACCTCGCCGGCCTCCTGGAACTGGGGGACCTTGGACCCGAGGATCACGGCGGCCAACTGCTCCATGAGGGGCTCGCCGAGGGGCTCGGCTTCCATGAAGACGACCTCGCCGCGCACGCGCAGGCCGGGAGGAGCGTTGGTCTTCAGGAACAGGTCGGACGCCTTCCTGCTGACCGTCTCTCGCAGGAGTTCGTGGAACAGCCGCCGGGCATGTTCACGGCCGATCTCGGTTCTGGATGGTTCTGGCATCTTCGCTTCCCTCTCACGTGTGGTTGTGTCCGGCGCCCCCGCTCACGCCGATGTTCTTCAGGCGAGCGCGGGCGTACCCGGCGTATTCGCCCGCCGGATAGTCACGGATGATCCGCTCGTAGAGGCCCTCGGCTTCCTCCGGTTCGTGAAGCACGTCCTGGAGTACCTCGCCCAGCCGGAACATCACTGTGCAGCGTTCCTGCTCGTCCTCGGACAGGTCCAGTATCTCCTGGAGCACGCTTGCGGCCGACGTGGGCTGCCCTCTCTTCAGGAACACCTCGGCCAGCCGTCGGCGGGCCTCCACGTCGCCGGGCTCCTTTTCAATTGCTCGGTAGTAGAGCGCCGCCGCTGCGTCATAGTCCTCGCGCTTCATGGCCGCGTCCGCCTGGTCGTAAGTCTTCCGCACGACCATGCTGCGGGTGCCGACAACGGCGCGCCCGATGGCCGTCAGCACGCGGTTGCCCGCGTGTTTCAACGCGGGCAGGTTGAAGGCCACGCCGACCATGAGCCCGAGCATGGCCAGGAGTACGCCTGCCACGGCGCCCAACCTGCTGGTGTAATCCGCTGCCATCCGGCTCCCGAACAGAATGACCAGCGCGACAAGTATGAGGACATAGACGTAATGGGCCAGGAGGCTCTCCCTGAGCGTCTGCGAGGCCCAGAAGGCGAAGCCGGCGACGACCCCGAGCGTGCACAGCACTATCAGCGGGTGTTCGAGCGGGATCGTCAGAACCGATGCCATGCCTTCTCCCTGTCCCGGGCCGTCGCCTACCGGTCGAGCGTCTGCGGGCTCTTCATTCGCCGCTCGGCTTCGTCGCGTTCGATGACTCCCTCCAGGTAGAGTTGCTTCAGCTTGGCGTCCATGGTCCACATGCCTATCTTGGCCTGGGTTTCCATGACGCCGTAGACGTTCTGGACCCTGTCCTCGCGGATCAGGTTGGCCACGGCCGGGTTGTTCAGCAGCAGTTCGGTGACCAGCACGCGCCGGCCGCCGCCCTTGCGCGGCAGCAGGCGCTGGCTCAGCACCGCCAGCAGGCAGAACGAAAGCTGCGTCCGTATCTGGCTCTGCTGGTGGGGCGGGAAGATGTCGATGATCCTGTGCACGGTCGTCGCCGCGTCGTTCGTGTGCAGCGTCGCTATCACCAGGTGCCCGGTCTCGGCCGCCGTCAGCGCGGTGGACACCGTCTCCAGGTCCCTCATCTCCCCCACGAGGATCACGTCCGGGTCCTGGCGGAGCACGTGGCGCAGCGCCTCCGCGAAGCTCAGCGTGTCAACGCCCACCTCGCGCTGGTCGATCACGGAGTGTTTGCTCTGGTGCAGGAACTCGATGGGGTCCTCTATCGTGACGATGTGGGCCTTCTTCTCCCGGTTGATGACGTCGATCAGGGCGGCCTGCGTCGTGGACTTGCCGTGGCCGGTGGGCCCGGTGATGAGGACCAGGCCCTGCGGACGCAGCACGAGGTCGCGCATGATGGGGGCGACGCCGAGTTCGTCCAGGCCGGGCATCTTGCGGGGGATCACGCGGAAAGCCGCGCCCACGCAGTCGCGCTGCCAGTAGCAGTTGACCCGGAACCGGTGTTCCTCGCCCAGCGCGATGGAGAAGTCCAGTTCCTTCTCCGCCTCAAACCGCGCGATCTTGTCCTCGGAGAGCACTTCGTAGAGCATTCTCTGCGTGTCTTCCGCCCTAAGCGGGGCGGACTTGATGTGGTACAGCTCCCCTTCCACCCTTATGGCCGGCGGCACGCCCGCCGTGAGCAGAACATCCGATGCGTCGTTCTTGACGGCGAACTCGAGCACCTCCGCGACCGTCAGGCTCTTCGACGCTGCTTCTTTCATGATGATCCCCGAGCTTGCGCCCCGGGCGACCGGCCCGCTGGCGACGGCGTTCCCCGGTCTGATGGCCATGGCATATTAGCGCCTCGCGGCCCCTGCTTCAACTCTCCGCCGGGCCCGAATGCGCCCATCCCGTGCGGATGCCGCCTGTCGCACGGTTGACAATCCCCGGGGCGCGTGAGTAAATGGGACGCCCCGGCAGTCGCCCGTTTGTGGGAAGGAGGTCCGCCATCGCTGACGCCCGCGTCGTTCTGGTCAACACAAACGAGATCAGGCCTCCCATCGCCCCGATCGCCCTCGATTACCTGGCGGGCCCTGTGTCCGCGGCGGGCTACGACGTGCAGGTGGTCGATCTGAACCTGGCTCGGGATGCCGGCGCCGAGCTGGACGCCGGGCTCGGGTCCGGCGCGCCGCTGCTGGTCGGTCTGACGTTTCGGAACTCGGACGATTGCTTCTGGCCCAGCGGCGCCTCGTTCGTGCCGCGGCTGGGCGAGATCGTTGAGATGGTTCGCGCCCGGACCGACGCGCCCATCGTGCTGGGCGGGGGCGGCTTCTCGCTCTTCGCGCCCGCCGTCCTCCAGCAGGCCGGCTGCGAGTTCGGCATTCGAGGCGACGGCGAGGAGGCCCTGGTGCGGCTGCTGGGCGCGCTTCAGGGGAAGGAGTCCTTTGAGGACGTGCCCGGACTGGTCCGCCGTGTGGGGGAGGGCGACGGCGCGCGCTGCGAGACCAACCCGCCGCGGCCGTCCGTGCCGCTTCGGCTCGACACGTCCCGTAGCGCGGTTGACAACCGGCGCTACTTCCGCGAGGGCGGGCAGATAGGGCTGGAGACGAAACGGGGCTGCGACCGCCGCTGCATCTACTGCGCCGACCCCCTCATCAAGGGGACCGACGTCCGCGCCCGCGCGCCCGAGGAAGTGGCCGACGAGGCGGAGCACCTGCTCGCACAGGGCATAGACGTCCTGCACCTGTGCGACAGCGAGTTCAACATCCCCTGCGAACACGCGTTGGCGGTCTGCGGGGAGTTCGCCGCACGAGGGCTCGGGGAGCGCCTGCGCTGGTACACGTATGCCGCGGTGACGCCCTTCCCGGACGAGCTGGCAAGCGCCTTGCGAGCGGCGGGCTGCGTGGGCGTCAACTTCGGGACCGACAGTGCCGACGAGGGGATGCTCGCCACTTACGGAAAGCTGCACCGCAGGGAGGATATCGTCCGGGTCGTCCGCCTCTGCCGGGAGCACGGGCTGCGGGTGATGATCGACCTGTTGCTGGGCGGGCCCGGCGAGACGGAGGCCAGCGTCCGGGACACGATCGAGTTTATGAAAGGCGTGGACCCGGACTGCGTCGGCGCCGCCCTCGGCGTTCGCGTGTACCCGGGCACTCCCCTGGCCCGCGTGGTTAGCCGGGAGGGGCTGCACGGCAGGAACGCGAATCTCCGGTGGCCCCGCGGCGCACCGGAGGGGGACGAGGAACTTCGCGACGTGGCCGGGCTCCTGCTGCGGCCCGTCTTCTACCTGAGCAGCCGGCTCGGGGAGAGCCCCGCCGAATTCGTGCGCGACGCCATCGGGGGCGACAAGCGCTTCTTCGAGCCCGTGTGCGAACAGGGTGAGGAGAACTACAATTACAGCCAGAACGTCGTTCTCACGCAGGCCATCGAGAACGGCGCGCGCGGCGCCTACTGGGACATCCTGAGGAATCTGAGAGGCGCCTCAACCTAGCGGCTCGGTCAATTTGGAGGTGTTGCATGGGTCTTGAGATCCAAATTCGCGCCGGACGGCTCGTCGCCGTGGCGCTCGCCTGCGTCGGCCTGGCCCTCGCGGGCGTGCCGGCGGGGGCCGTCGAGGTCAAGGTCATCGATCCGCTGACCATCATGTACGGCAGGGATCAGGTGCTGGAGGTCATCACCACCGAGAACAGCGAGAAGCTCACGCAGCTCCTCAACCTGGACGAGTTCGACAGGCTTTACACCAGCCTGGAGGACGTGGAGGACCTGGGCACGCTGCGCATGGTCGGGCCGCGGAACGGACGCTGCTCCGCGCAGGCCGTCGCCTGGGGCGAGGGCGCGGGCAGGCTCCGCGCCGAGGTCGGCCCGCTCCGCTGCGGGGACGCCGTCATCCCCTCCGACGCCGTGCTTGTCCGCTACCTGACCGACAGCAAGATCAGCACGCTGCAGGACGTGACGGGCCAGACCCACCCGGACAACCAGTTCTTCAACCGCTGGTACAACGTGTCCTACTACGACGTTCTGAACGACGCGCCGCCGGAAGGGGCGGACCTCGTGCCGATCTGGGTCACCGTCGAGATCCCGCGCGACGCCCCGGCGGGCCTCTACACGGGCACTCTGAAGGTCGCCGCAAGGGAGATCCCCGTGGAACTGACCGTGGCCGCGTGGACGTTCCCCGACCCGGAGGACTTCACGGTCCACAACGGCCACATCCTGCAATCGCCCGAGACGCTCGCGGCGTATTACAACGTGCCGCTCTGGTCCGACGAGCACATCCGGCTCGTGGAGAAGTCCCTGCACCACCTCGGCCTGCTGGGCAACCGGAGCGTCATCATCACCGCGCAGCACCGCACCCACCTGGGCAACGACGGCGCGATGATCCCATTCCGCGAGGTGGACGGAAAGTGGGTCCCCGACTTCACGGTCATGAACCGCTACCTGGACGCCTACGCGCGCCACGTGCGGACGCCCGAGTTCGTGACGCTCTACGTCTGGGAGCCCGGCGCGCGGCTGACCGGGCGGCGCAAGCCGGCGCAGGAGAGCGTCATCCTGACGAAGATCGTGGACGGGGAGCCGCAGGAATGGGCGGCGCCGCTCTTCGACGCCGAGCCGGGCAGCGCCCTCGAGCTCCTGCTGGACGGGTTCCGCAGCGAGATACTGGCACGCGGCTGGGAGGACACGCAGATACTGATCGGCATGGCGCACGACCAGGTCCCAAGCGAAGGCATCGCGGGGCGCTTCAAGGATCTGGCGCCGTGGGCGAAGTGGGTGCGGTTCTCGCACTACGCGGACGGCGTGCCGGCCCCCGCGCCGGACGCCACCTCCTGCACCCAGTTCGGCTATCTCGAGCTCGGCTTCAGGGAGCAGGTCACGCCGCCCTGCCGCCCGACCGGCGGGTGGGACCTGGGGTTCCCCCGGCTGACGATACTGCGGCGCGTTATCACCGAGTATAATCCGCTGACGCAGTTCCGACACGCGATCGACGTCGCCGTCGGCGGAACGCCATTCGAGCGTTACAACGACAACGCGTTCATGGGCATCTGCCGGTGGGCCCTCGACTACTGGAACGTGGGCGAGAGTGGGTCGCTGCTCCTGAAGTATGAGAGGAACCGCTGGGGGCTGATGTACCGGCCCGTCTCGGTCAAGAAGCTGCTCGGCCCCGGCCGGGCCGGCCCCGTCGCGACGACCCGGCTGGAGATGTTGCTCGAAGGGCTCCAGGAGACCGAGGCGCGGATCGCCATCGAGAAGGCCCTGGCCGGCGGCGCCCTGACCGAAGCGGCCACCGAGGAATGCAACGACCTGCTGGCCAGCCGGGTCGCCTTCCGGACCCGCAGCGGCAAGGTCACCCTCGGAAGGTACAAACATGGCGGGTTTGAGGGAAGCGACACGGAACACGAGATCTACACCCGCCTTTGGGGCGTGGCCCCCGACTGGCAGGCCGAGACGCTGAAGCTCTTCGAACTGGCCCGGCGCGTCTCGCGGACGGAATCGTGACCGCCGTGCGCAGGGCGGGCTGTCTGAGAACGGACGGAGTTCTACTCGTGCGAGGGCGGAAGATGAAGCATTTGCGCGGTGGGCTGTTGCGACTCGCGGTGTTGGCGTTGATCCTGGGGGCCTGGGCAGGCTGTCGTGCCGCCCTTGCCATGGACGCAGCCGAGGCCCGCACGGTGGCATCCGGCCTCCTCGAACGGGACGACGTACGGCGGGGCATCTGCGTGCACGTCGGCTGCGGGGAGGGCGCGCTGACGGCGGAACTGCTGCGCGGCGGGATGCAGATCGTGCAGGGCGTGGACGCCGACCCGGCGGCCGTTGCGGCGGCGCGCCGGCACATCGAGACCGCGGGCAGGTACGGCCCGGTCTCCGTGTTCTGCGGCTCGCTGGCGAGGCTCCCTTACCCGGACAACCTGATGAACGTCCTCGTGGTCGACCGGCTCCAGGAGGCGATGGCGGCCGGGTTCACGGTGGGGGAGGGGCTGAGGGTGCTGGCGCCGTACGGGACGGCGTTCCTCGGCGGGCTGCCGGAAGCCGGGCTGCGGGAGGCGCTGGCGGGGGCGGGCGTGGCGGACGCGAAGCTGATCGAGGTCTCGGGCCAGGCGTGGGCGATGGCCGTCAAGCCCTACCCGGAGGAGATGGACGAGTGGCCGCAGTACCTGCACGACGCCGGGCACACGCGCATCTCGCAGGACGCTGCCGTCGGGCCGGCCACGGGCTTCCGGTGGATCCAGGGCGGGTTCTGGTCCGCCTCGTCGCACCCCCTGCAAGCCATCGCGTCGGCCGGCGGACGGAACTTCTACGTCAAGGCGCCGGAGCGCGGGGCTGAAACATACGTGCTCGAGGTGCGCGACGCGTTCAACGGCCTCCTGCTCTGGGAGCGGCTCATCTGGGCCGAGCCGCGGAAGAGCGCCTGGTTCAGCAACCGCAACTCGGATGTCATCGCGCTCGGCGACCGGGTCTTCACCTACCTGGAGCAGGGCGGACCCCTGACGGCGCTGGACGCCGCCACGGGACGGGTCGTCGCCGGCTACGAGCCGGGCGGCGGGCTGAACTACTGCGACGGCCTGCTGATCGTCCGCAGGGGCAGCGGCACGTGGGCCGTCGTGGACCCCGAGAGCGGCAGCACGCTGCGCGCCTTCACCGTCAGGGCGTCCTACTACGACTCGCCGTTGCTGGTCTCAGACGGGAAGGCCATCGTGCTGGAGGCCGGCGCGGGCGAGGTGGACTCGGCCTATGGCGAGGGGCGGCCCGATGCCTGGTGGCAGGCCGTCAAGGAGGGCGAGCGCCCCGCCCGGGGCGACCTGGTCTGCTTCGACTTCGAGACCGGCCAGGCCCTCTGGCGGGCGCCGAACGTCGGCGACGGGCGGCTCTACTGGTGCCGCCGCGGCCTGCTGATGACGCGGGCCGGTGACGACATGCACGCCTTCTCGACTGAGGGCGGCCGGCACCTCTGGTCGCACCTGATGACGACCAAGAAGGGCGGTTTCACCGCGGCCTTCTACCTGGGGGACCGCGTCTGGGGATACGGCGACGCCCGCTGGTACTACGCCTACGACCCGATGACGGGGGAGCTGATCCAGGGCGACCCGGGCCGGTGGAAGGACTTCGGCCGTTGCGGACCCGATGCCGCCACCGAGCGCTATATCCTGGGGCAGGACCTGTCCGTCTATGACATGCAGGAGATCGCGACGTACAACTGCGTCTTCAGCCGGTCCGACTGTGGGACGAACTACATCCCGGCCAACGGGCTGTTCTACCAGTACGGGAACGTCTGCGTCTGCATGCCGTATTGCCCCGGGGTGCACGGCATCTCCTGCGTCCCGTTGGTTCCCGTGGAAGAGATGAGGGCGCGGGCGGGCGAGCCCTTCGAGAGGGGGCCGGCCTTCGGCAGGGTCGCCGAGCCGATGCCCTCCGCCGCCAGCATCTGGCCAATGCACCGTCACGACGCCGCGCGCAGCGGCGCGACGGAGGCGACCGTCCCCGCGCAGCTTGCGCCGCTGTGGAAAGCGGCCCTGGGCGCGCCGCTCAGCGCGCCGGTCGTCGTCGGTGGCGCGGTCTACGTCGCCCGCGTGGACCGGCACTGCGTCACGGCCCTCGATGCCGGCACGGGCGGCGTCCGGTGGGACTACACAACGGGCGCCCGTGTGGATTCGCCGCCGACGTTCCACAAGGGATTGCTGCTGTTCGGCTCGCGGGACGGTTGGGTTTACTGCCTCAGGGCGTCGGACGGCGAGCTGGTCTGGCGGCGCCGGGCCGCGCCGGAGGACAGGATGATCTCCGTGCGCGGGCAGCTCGAATCGCTCTGGCCGGTCTTCGGCTCCGTCCTGGTCGAGGGCGGCGTCGCCTATTTCACGGCCGGGAGGCACGGCGACGCCGACGGCGGGGTCTTCTTCCACGCCGTCGAGCCGGCTACCGGCAAGGTGCTCTGGCAGGAGGACCTCCGGGGGTTCCCGCCGTATCGTTCGGACCCGCACCGGATCATGATCGAATCCCGCAAGCTGGTGGGTGACGGCAGAGCGTTCAATGAGGAGACGATAGCCTCCGCACCGCCCGAGCTGCTCTCTGGCATCCCGCTGAGCTTCACGAACGACCTGCCGATCAGCGACGGGCGCACGCTGTTCGTGGGCGCCGTCGGGATTGACATCGCCGAGCGGCGGGCCTACGGCGCGCCGACCGGCCAGGCCCTCTACGCGCCGGCAAACACGCTGCTGAACGATAACTCCGAGCCGACTTACAGCGGCCGGAACCAGTGGTATTACACGGGCGACCCGGACGAACAGGCCTGGCGCCACTACGACCGCAACGTGACCAGCGGGCACCTGCTGGCCATCGCGCCCACGCAGGCCTTCGGGACGCAGCAGGGCGCGCGCCTCTTTGCCAAGGCTCTGGAGCGGCCTGGGCGGAGCTGGCGGCGCACCGAGGACGACGCGCGCGACCTCCGGGTGAAGGCCCTCGTGGCCGCCGGCGAGAGGCTCTTCGCGGCCTGTCGGCGGAGGCTCGGAGATTCCGACGAGGAGGTCGGCGAGGTCCGCGTTTACTCCGTCGAGGACGGCCGCAGGCTGGCCGAGAACCCCCTGGGCGGCCTGCCGGCCTTCGATGCCATGGCTGCTACGGACGGGCGGCTGTTCGTGTCCACCGAGGCCGGCGACCTGGTCTGCATGGGGCCGTTCTTCCATCTGGTCGAGCAGGACCGTACCTTCGCCGGCGGGACGACGGTCCGGCGCACGGTGGAGTTCTCCCGGGAAGCATCGCCCGATTACCCGTTCGAGATCGCCTGGGAGCTGCGCGTCGGCGACGCGGCCGTCCGCCAGGGAGTGAAGGCATTCAACGGGCCGCATGACGTGTCGGGCGGCATGGAGATCGCGCTGGACGTGCCGGCGGTTGCGGAGCGCACGCCCGGCCGGTTCGAGGTGGCGCTGCGCCGCTCGGGGCAGGAGGTGTTCCGGGACGTCGCGCTGCTGGACGTCATTGACGCCGACGCCGGGCCTTTGCCGCGCGTCGCCGCGTCGGACCTCTGCGTCTGGGACCCGTCGGGGGCGGTCGGGCAGCGCTTGAGGGCGCGGGGGGTTGCCTTCACGGAGGTGGCCCGCTTCGACGCGCTCCCCCGCAAGACGGCGATCCTCGTGGTCGGGAAAGATGCCCTGACCGACCGGGAGAAGGGCGCCGAGAAGTGGCTCGAACTGGCAAGCGGCGGTACGCGCATATTGTTCCTTGACCAGCAGGCGCCGGTCGAGGCGGGGCTGGCGGGGGCGGATTACGGCGTTTGGGAGAAGTCGGCCCCACGGGCGATCGTCAGGGCGCCGGCGCACCCGTGCTTCGACGGCCTGATTCAGGCGGACTTCGACCGCTGGCCCGGCGACGGCGTCGTCTGCCGGCGGGTCCTCACCAGGAGGGCGGTCGAGTTCCGATCCCTGGCCGACACGGGCAGCGAGGGCGAGAGTTGCCTGGCGGAACTGCCGGCGGGGAAAGGACTTATGCTGGCCTGCCAGCTCGACGTGGGCGCGGGACTCGCCGGGAATCCGGTCGCACAGCGGCTCTTTGACAACATGCTGGATTATTGCGTGAACTTCCGGGCGCACTCCGCCGCGTTCGTCCTGGCCAAGGAGGGGCCGGCCGCCGGCTTGGCGCAAGGATCCGGCCTCGTCCACGACCCCGTCGAGGACGTGAAAGCGGCCATTTCAGGCGGACAATACGACGTGGTCGTGGCGGACGCAAGTCCGCTTAACCTCGACAAACTGTCCTCCGAACCGGACGCCCTTCGCGCCTTCGCCGAGCCCGGTGGCTGGCTCATGCTCTGCGGCCTGACTCCCGACGGCCTGGCCGAGTTCAACCGCATCGTCGGGGTGGACCACCTGCTCCGGCCGTATGAGATTGAACGTGTCTCATTGGCCGACGAGCCCGACCCGCTGACGGCCGGGCTCTCGTCGGCCGACCTCGACGTCACGGCCGAGGACGGCTACGGCTACTCGGGCACGCGCTGGCCCGACGCGGAGGCCTACGGCTACGTGGTGGACTGCGGCGACATCGCGCCGTTCTGCACCTTCCCCCCGCCGGAGCACTGGGGCTGCGCCGGCGAGCCGAAGTCGGACCGCTGGCCCCGCAACATGGTCAACGGGTTCTGGGACTTCTGGAAGGCGACCTTCGTGTTCAACCTCGACCTTGGCGCGCCGACGGGCTGGACGATGGAACTACCCCGTCAGGAACGAGTCATCGGCTTCTCCGTTGTCCCAGACCCGGGGTACGGCAATGTGCGCGCGATGCGGCTGAGCTTCGACACTCCCGGCGCGGAGCCCGTGACGCTCGAACTGCCGCCCGAGGCCGGGCGAGGGGACATCGAGTTCGCCCCCCGCGCCGCCCGCAAGGTCACCGTCGAGATAACCGAGTGGGACGCCGCGATCGCCGCGAGCGTACTCGGCGTGGACAACCTCTGGCTCCGCGTAGAGCGCCCCGCCGGCTTCCACGAGCGCGTCAGGCCGCTGGCCAGCATCGGCGTGCTGGTCAAGTACCCCATGGGCCGGGGCGGCATCATCCTCAACCAGATGCGCGTGCGCAGCGCGGAGGAGGCCGACCGGCTCGTAAAGGCCGCTGGCGGCGCGGCCTCCGCCGCCGCTGGAGAGAACGCCGAGAAAGCCCGGGGCGACGCCGAGAAGAAACTCAGAAGGCACCTCGACGGCAACGTGGCCAAGCAGCGCCGCGTCTTCCAGCGCATCCTCTGGAACCTGGGGGCACGGTCCGGATAGCGGCCGCCCTCGTCACCAGCCGCTGGCTCGAGGGGGGCCGCCGGCGGGGCGCAGCACTCCGCGCCCCGCGGCCGCGCGCGGACCCCAGTCCATTCCCCCCTGGGGGTTCCCGGAGAGTTCGTCGGGTGCTATACTTGGGGCATCCTCGGCGGTGCCGTCGCGTGCGGGGGGGCATATGGACGAGGCGCAGATCAGGGACTACTACGAGAAGCATCCCCATGGGGCGCCACCCGTGGCCAGGCTCCCGGACGTCCGCCAGATACACGACCTGTTCGCCGCCCGCGTCGCATCGCTGATGCCCGAGCGCCTGCTGGACGCCGGGTGCGGGAAGGGATTGCTGGGCCAGCGTCTGGCCGCGTTCTGCGGCTCGTATTACGGCATCGACATCAGTTCCGTTGCGCTGGATGTCGCCAGGGGCCGGATCCCCCGGGGCGACTTCCGCCGGGGCTCGGTCTCCAGGTTACCTTACGGCGACGGCTGCTTCGACTGCGTTGTGTGCGCGGAGGTGCTTGAGCACGTGCCCGACTACGACCGGGCGATCGCGCACCTGGCCCGTGTGACGCGCCCCGGAGGACGGGTGCTGATATCCACGCCGAACCCCCTGAACCCTGACCTGATTTACAGCTTGCTCAGGCACGGCCGATACACGCCCCAGCCCTACGAGCGCCCGATAGCGCACTGGAGGTTGGCTCGGGTTTTCAGGCGGGAGGGCCTGCGCGTGACGGAGTTCTTCTCTTTCTATCACCGTCCGCTGTTCGGCAGGAGGATGCACAGGGAACTGCACGACCGGCTGATGAGCATCCAGCAATGCGTCTCGCAGTTGCTCGGTGTGCCCCTGGGCCTGTATCAGTTCTTTTCGCTGACGAAGGGCGGGGGAGCCTGAGGGGCGCCCGGCGCTGTGCAGGAAGGGACCACGAGCGCATCCCTCCCGCAGGCCGGCTCACTCCGCGGCGTTCAGAACGTGGTTGGCTTGGTCCACGAAGCTCGGATCCCAGAACTGCTCGGGCGAAACGGGCGTGTCCACCAGGCCTGCTCCCACGGCCCACGCCTGGAAGTCGAGCACGCTCTTCACGTTCAGCCGTCCGTCTTCACGGAAAGCGCTCCAGCAGGCGTCCATCACGATTTCACGGTCAAGCCCCGTGCTGCGAGTGAGGATCTCCACGTTGCGCTCTGTCTTCCCCTCCTTGAGTTGTCTGACGCCCTTGAGGTAGGCCACTATGAAGGCTCTGCCCAGTTCAGGGTCCCGCTCCAGCAGAGCTGGACCGAACGCCATGTATGCCAACTGGCCATCGGGAGCCACACCTTGATCGGCGACCCACAGCACCGAGTGCCCGGCCTTGAGCAGCCGGGTGCCCCAGGGCTCCGGGGCCATCACGAGGTCCACCGTCCCCTGCTCGAGGGCTTCGGCGTATGCTGCGGGCGGAAGGTAAACGCGCTTCAGGTCGCGCAGGGCCAAATCGAACCGGGCAAGCAGCTTGTCCATCAGGTATGCCGTCACGGTGTCTCTGCTGCAGCAGAACACCAGGTCTTTGATGTGCTCGCGATCTTCCAGCAACCCGCCTTCAACGAGATCACGTCTGGCGAACACGGCGCTGGTGGAGCAACTGCCCGGACGGATGTATCCCCTGTCGGCGACCATCTTGATATCTGCGCCCCGCGCGATAGCGTTCAGCACGCCGGCGCTCATGGGGCCGCAAAGGACTTCCACCTGGCCGGCGGTCAGCGCGGGCAGGCCGTATTGGGACTGCTGGAGCCTGACGAACTCCAGGGCTATCCCCTGTTCGGCGAAGAATCCCTCGTCTCTGGCAACGAAGAGAGGGGCGTAGGTCAGGTAGGGGTTGTAACAGAGCCTTAGGGTCTTGAGGCGCGGAGCACCGGCTTGCTCTCCGTCAGGCCCACAGGCCCATAGCAGCGCCGCTGCGAGACACGAGGCCCCCACCAGCCGCACGAACGGCATCTGTGCACTTGCCCGGCTCATTGTCACCTCCTTCCCCGCATGTCTCTTGATCGCCGTTCACGCCGTCCGATCCCGGAACCTGCCTCTTGCTCTGGAGAATGCCGTAACAACAAGAAACGCGCCCCGGCAGTCAAGACGGGCCCCCGTCCGTCGCTCGTCATGCTAGACGATGATGGAATAGTGTAGCTGCACGTGCCGCAAGTTCAAGCCCCAATAGGCCGGACTTGCCCCGGTTTCCCCCGGCGGTTCCCCGAGAGGGAGCCGGGCGGTATACTTGCAGGTGTCATCTGCGGCAACACCGGAGGCAACGCGATGGAAGACCTGAAGGCCATGCTGATGGGGAGGGGCGCGGTGCTCGTTGGTTTCGCGGGCCTGCGGGGCCTGGCGGGCGAGGCGCCGGACGGGCTGCCTTTCGGCGTGTCCATCGCCGCCGCCATCGAGCCGCACATTGTGGCGGGCATAAGGAACGGCCCCACCCCTGAATACCTCACCGAGTACAACCGGCTGAACAAGTTACTGGACAAGTTGGGCGAGTCTGCCGCGGAGCTGCTCCGGCAGAAGGGGCACCGGGCCGAGCCGCTGTCCGCTACCGGCGCGGGCGTGGACTGGGAGACGCTCAGGAGCCGGCTGCCGCACAAGACCGTGGCGACCCGCGCCGGGCTGGGGTGGGTCGGCAAGTGCGCGCTCGTCGTCACGGAGCCGTACGGTTCGGGCGTGCGGTTCACCAGCGTGCTCACGGACGCGGATCTGCCCGCGGGCCGGCCGGAGGACGAGTCCCGGTGCGGAGAATGCACGGCCTGCGTGGACGTCTGCCCTGCCGAGGCGCCGACCGGCCGGCACTGGCGAGCGGGAATGGCCCGGGAGGAGATCTTCGACGCGTTCGCCTGCTTCGAGGACATCCGGGAGCGGGCCGCCCGGAGGGGCGACGACATCTACGTCTGCGGGATGTGCATCGCGGCCTGTCCGTTCACGCAGCAATACCTGCAGCGATCGGGCGTCTGAGCAAGGAGGCAGCGCATGGCCGAACCGATGATCGGCACGAGCGCTTGCCCGACGGCGGACACGGGGCTCATCCGCGAGGCCGGCATCGGGTGGGTGCGCCAGGGGTTCCCGTTCCCCTTCGAGGACATGATCGGCGGTTCCGTCACCGAGGGATACGGGCAGGCAAGAGCGGCGGCTCAACGCTTGAAGGACAGCGGGCTGAGCATCATGGGCGTCGCGCCCGGGCCCGGGCTCGCCACCCGCGAGAAGGACGCCGACGGGAAGCTCGAGTGGAACTGGCACACGCGCCTGCCCGAGTGGTGCGGGCCGCCGGACGGCGACCGGTTCCTGGACATCTACGAACAGGCGTGCGCGTGGCTTGCCGAAGACCTGAAGGGGATGGTCCCCGTCTGGCAGATAGCGAACGAACTGGACATCTTCCCGTTCGCCGGTCCCCTCGACCCCCGGCAGGCGTGCGACCTGATCACGCGGGGCGCGCGCGGCCTCAAAGGCGCCGACCCGTCCCTGGTCGTCGGGCACAACCCGGCTGGCGCCGGCAGCGCCGCGTACTTCTTTGGATACTTCCACGCGAATCCGCACGGGCTGTTCGATTACTGCGGCATCGACGGCTACTACGGCACGTGGCAGCCCGGCGGCCCGCAGGACTGGGCCGGCCGCATCGCGGAACTGCACGCCCTGACGGGATTGCCGGTGCTGGTCAACGAGTGGGGCTTCTCATCGGCGGGCGGGGTGGTGGACGCCGAGAAGAGGCGTGCCGGGCTCTCCCCATGCGACACGCGCAATTGGGAGCACACCTGGGGCGGCGGGCACACGCCGGAGGGCCAGGCGCAGTTCGTCGAGGCGGCCTTCGACGCCTTCCGGTCGCAGCGCTCGGCGCTGGTCGGCGTGTTCTTCTACCGCTGGGAGGACCAGGAGCGCTGCTGGCAGTGCGGCTCGCCCGACTGCCCCGCCGAGACGGCCTGGGGACTGGTGGACCTGGACGGGGAACCGAAGCCCGCCTTTCACGCCTTCAGGGAGGGGACCCGTCGGTTCCTGCGTGAGTAGTTGCCCTCCCGCGCGATGTGCGGTAGAAGGGGGCGGTCTCCGTTGTTGCAGCTTCCGGGAGGAGGTCGGCGGAAATGAGAGCACTTGTTCTTCGTACCGGCTGGCTCGTCGCGCTGGCGCTCACCCTCGCTCTTGTCGGCGGCGTGGCCGCCGCGGAGGGCGAGGCGGGACTGACGACCGTCCGCATTACTGACAGGGTCCTGGTGCCGGACTGCGTCCCGCTCGGCATCAACCTGAGCTACGGGAACGATTCGGCCCATGCCTCCGTCTGGGCCAAGGACCGCATCCGGGCCAGTTTCGAGGGGACGACCTATCGGCAGTGCCTGACGGGCTACGTGCGGGACGAGACGGGCATCTGCCTCTGGGTGGGCACGCCGGCGGACTGGCAGCAGGTCCACGCGGGTGCGACGTTTACCATCCTCAACGGCCCGGGCAAGGGGACTACCGGTCTCATCAAGGAGATAACCAAGAAGAAGTTCGAGCACCAGGGGCAGGTGAAGGACTTCACTTACTATCTCTTCGACCGGGCTGTCCCGCCCGCGCCGGGCGAGATCGGCCTGCCGGGGATACTCGTGGAGCGCTTCGCCCTGGACGAGGGCCACGTCATGCGGTTCAGGGGCGACCCGAGCAACTTCTGGTACACCAACTGCGGCAAGACTGACGCCGTGCCGCGGACGGACGTCCATATCGGCGACGTCCCTCCCGGCTCGACGGGCCGCGCCGCCTGCCGCCTGATTGCGCCCGACCCGGCGCAGCCGGCCCACATCCGGTTCAGCACCTTCAAGCAGCACCTGGGGCAGAACAACGGGACCTGGCAGCTTTCCTTCTGGGCGAAGGCCAAGGCCGGGACGCCGTCCCTGGAGGTATCCGCCGTGACCGGCGACACTTACGCCTCGCAGGAGGTGTCCCTGATGCCGGAGTGGAAGAAGTGTGAGGTCGCCCTGGAAGTGGAGGGCTTCCCGGAGCCGGACTGGCGCGAGGCGGACAAGAGCGGGCTTCTCTGGTTCGTCTGGCGGGCGCGCGGGGGCGAGGTGCTTCTGGACGAGATCAGCGGGCAGAAGGCCGAGGAGACCGGCCCGACCGTATTCCGGGACGATCTCATCCGCACGCTGAAACGCCTGAACGTCGGCTCGATCCGCCACCACCAGACCGGCGGCAGCACGCTGGACAACTGCCTGACGGGCTGCGGGCTCAGCCACGCCTTCACCAGCGTGCGGACCGAAAAGCGGGGGCCGTACGCCGGCAAGCACGGGCATGCTTTCAGCCTGCACGAGATGTACGAACTGTGCGAGCTGATCGGCTGCGACCCCTGGTACTCCCTGCCCGGCACGCTGCACCCTGAGGAGATGACCCATTTCATGGAGTACGTCGGCGCGCCCGCCGACGTCGGTTACGGCCAGGTCCGCGCCCGGCTGGGGCATCCGAAGCCCTGGACCGAGACGCTCCGCTACGTCCACGTCGAGTTCGGCAACGAGGCGTGGAACAGCGCGGCGCCCTACCACAGCGGCGGGTTCAACGGCTCCGACTACTGGCACGACCTGATCGCCCTGGGCAAGGCTTCGCCGCACTACAGGGACAACGTCCTGTTCCACCCCGCCGGGCAGGCGGCCTACCCCGACCGCAACCGCGACATCATGAAGTACTCGCCGAACGGCGACACGTTCTCCGTGGCGCCGTACATGCTGACAAGAGTCACGAAGCAGGACCTGGACCTCCACCCGACCGAGGAGGGGTTCTTCCGCTGGATGCTGGCGTGGCCCATCTTCCGCTCGCGCGACCCGCGGGGCGCGATGCACCAGAACCACGAGTACGCGAAAGAGGCGGGGATGGAGCTGTCGGTCTATGAGTTCAACCACCACACCATCGAGCAGGAGTGGCTGCCGCTGGAGACGCGCAAGAAGGTCTTCACGACCCTCGCCGGCGGGCTGAACGTCACGCACACCATGCTGCTGATGCTGAAGGAGCACGGCATCCGCGTCCAGAACGCCTTCCCGCTGGCCAGCGGCTCGGACGGGGGGATATGGGACTTCGTCCTCAGCATGCGCAAGGGGCACGAGCGCTACAGGCCGACGTTCCTGGGGATGGAGCTGGCCAACAGCATCATCGCCGGCGACCTGGTCGAGACGGTCCAGGGCGGGGCGGATCCGACGTGGTCGGCCGACGGCGTCTTCTTCGTCGAGTGGCGCAAAGAACCGAAGCCGATGACCTACGGCAGCCTCCCCTGCCTGTCGAGCTACGCGTTCCGCGACGGCGACAGGCGCGGGCTGATCCTGGTCAATCTCGACCTGGAGCGCCGGCTGCCCGTGGAGGTCCGGTTCGAGGGGGCTGTCCGGGACGGCGCCGCCGTCTCGTACCTCCTCAGCGCCGACGAGATTACGGCGGTCAACGAGTGGGAGGTGGGCGAGCCGCAGGTAAAGCTCGTGCGCGAGGAGATCGCCGGCTTCCAGAGCGGCTACAGGGCGACCGTCCCGCCGTTCAGCATGTTCGGCCTGACGTGGCAGGCCGACTGAGGCGCATCGGGTCACGCCCCGCACTGTTGCCGAGGAGAATCAGATGTCGTCCAACGCCGGCCGAACTCTCGCCGTCGGCCTTACCTGCGTGCTGCTCAGCGCGGCGCTCATTCACCCGGCCGCTGCGGGCGTGAAGTGCGCCATCGTCCAGTTCAGCGACCTTCACCCGGACGAAGTGGAGCTTGATGCGGCCCGCCTGGAGCAGTATGTCCGTGAGGCGGCGGCCAATGGGGCACGGCTCATCGTGGCGCCGGAGAACTGCCTGCACCGCTACGGTGAGCGCGAACGGAACGGGGTCACGCAACTGGACCTGGCCGGATCGTTTGACGCACTGGTCGCGCGCTTCTCATCCCTGGCGGACGAGTTGCACGTCTGCATTGCCTTTGGCCTGCGCGAGCCGTCCGGCGACCCGGACAAGCCCACCTACCAGAGCGCGGTCTTCATCGATCACAATGGCGAACTCCTCAAAATCTACAGGAAGCGCCGCCCGTCCAGCGGAGAGGCGGCTCTTACGAAGGGCGGCGGCGAGGACTGGGAGCCGTTCGAGACCCCCTTCGGCAGGTGCTTCATGCAGGTGTGCAAGGACATGGACGGGGACGGCTATGTCAACGAGATGCCGGCCGACATTGACCTGCTGATCGGCCTGAATAAGGACCCCGGCAGGGGTTGGGTGAAGGTGGACGCGGGCTGCGAACACGCCGGGTGCTACGGCGTGGGCGCCAACTGGGCGGGCGACGCACGCCACGGGGGGGGCAACAGCGGGTTCGTCGGTCCGGATGGCAACGTCATCTCGGAGGCGGGTTCGGGTGAGAAGATCGTCTATGCCACGCTGCCGCTTCCGGTCGGCCCGCTGAAGGGGCAGGTGATGGTCGATCCGGCCAACCCGGCGTGGTTGGTCTACAACCGGGATTTGGACGGCGACGGGCGGCTCGATCCCTTTTACATGTGCGGCCCCGGCGACCCGGAGGACTTCCTCTATCGCGGAGAGCGCGGCCCCGACGGCACGCGGGACGGCGACCAGTTGGAGCTTATCGCGAAGCTCAGGGACAACGGCGGCAACTGCATCTACTTACAGGCCGTCCGCTCCCACGGCGGCGACGGCAAGCGCGACCACAACCCTTTCATCGACTCCGACCCGGGCGGGGGCCTTGACCCGGACATCCTTAACCAGTGGGAGGAGTGGTTTGAGCAGATGGACGAGAGCGGCATCGTCATCTTCTTTTTCTTCTACGACGACAGCGCGAGGATCTGGGACACGAGCGACGCCGTCGGCCCGGACGAACGGGGCTTCATCGAGGGGATGGTCACCCGCTTTGAGCACCACCGGCACCTGATCTGGTGCGTGGCCGAGGAGTCCGAGGAGAGGTACAGCCGCGCCCGTGTCCGGTCCATCGCCGACGCGATCCGCAGGGCTGACGACCACGCCCACGTGATCGCGGATCACCATCACAGCGGCACGGAGTTCAAGGCGTACGGTGACGGCTGCGCGCTTGCGCAATTCGCCTTCCAGCTTGGCGGCCCGATGAGCGCCCGCGAACTCCACGCAAACGTGGTCGACGCATGGACGAAGGCCGCCGGCCGATACAACCTGAACATGTCCGAGCACGCGGATCACGGCTACGGCACGCGCGAGGATATCCGGCGAAAGGACTGGGCCTGCGCGCTGGGGGGCGCACACTCGATGGTGCTCCGAATGAATATTGCCGACACGCCCGTCGAGCAGCTTCGCGACTGCCGCTTGCTGAGACGCTTCATGGAAGCGACGGACTTCAACACCATGGCGCCGCACGATGAACTGGCGGCGG